>CAMZDG010000007.1 GCA_947305245.1 uncultured Lachnospiraceae bacterium | reverse complement strand
CATTCGCAAAATCGCTGCTGCGCAGCTTTCCTTTTGCTCATGGATCTGGCTTCGCATAATGAACCATGCCCATTCGCAAAATCGCTGCTGCGCAGCTTTCCTTTTGCTCATGGATCTGGCTTCGCCATATGGATAAAATTACAAATGGCCTGACGAATGCAAGCATTCGCCGGCCTTTTGTAATTTTATCCGCATGGTTCATGCCTTATTCCACGTCTTGCAAAGCCGCGAACCCTTCTTCTCCGGTACGAACCTTGATGACGTTCTCAACGCCGTATACAAAGATCTTACCATCGCCGATGTGGCCGGTGTACAGAGCCTTCTTCGCAGCCTCGATCACCTTATCCACGGGGATCTCGCTGACAACGACTTCAACCTTCACCTTCGGGAGCAGCGTTGCATCCATCTCGACGCCACGGTACTTCTCGCCTGCACCCTTCTGGATGCCACAACCCATGACGTTGACAACGGTCATGCCGGTCACGCCCAGGTCATTCAAGGCCTTCTTCAAAACTTCATAACGGGTCATCTTTGCGATAATGACAACCTTGTGAATACCGGTGCTTACCACCTCAGGAAGCTTCGTCACGCTGACGGCTGCTGCCTTCTTAGCCTCGCTTGCCTCTTCATATACGTCGCTGCCGAGGTTCGTGTTCTCGTTCACTTCCATCGTCATGGTGTTGGATACGTCCATGATGGCAAATCCGGAATATGCGCTTGCCAAGCCGTGCTCGGTTGCATCCAGACCGGTGATCTCCTCTTCCTCAGTCACTCTCAGGCCAAAGATCGCCTTGATGATCAGGAAGGTGATCGTGATGGCAACTACCGTCCAGCCGGCCGTTGCAGCAAAACCAACGAGCTGAATTCCTAACTGCTTGAAACCGCCGCCATAGAAAAGCCCTGCGCCTGCGATCTGGTTCGCGCCGAAGCTTACGCCATCGCCAATGCCTCTTGCGAATGCAGGTGCGGAAGGAGTAGCGAACAGACCAACTGCGATGGTACCCCAGATACCGTTCATCATGTGAACTGCGACTGCACCAACGGGGTCATCCACGCGAAGCTTGTAATCAAGGAGCCATACGCCAAAGCATACCAGAAGTCCTGCCACGGCACCGATGATGATGGCACCGAATGCATCACATACGTCACAAGGAGCGGTAATTGCTACCAGACCAGCCAGGGAAGCGTTCAGACACATTGATACGTCGGGCTTACCATATTTGATCCAGGTAAAGATCATGCAGACAACCGTTGCAATTGCGGGAGCGATCGTCGTGGTTACAAAGATGGAACCAAGTTCATCCAGGCTCACTGCTGCGGCACCGTTGAATCCATACCAGCCAAGCCAAAGAATGAATACGCCCAGGCATCCAAGAGGGAGGTTGTGGCCAGGGAAGGCATTCACCTTCGTGATCTTACCAGCCTTATCCTTCACGAACTTACCAATTCGAGGACCAACCATGATCGCACCGATCATAGCACAGATACCGCCAACCATGTGAATACAGGTGGAACCGGCGAAATCGTGGAAGCCCATCTGTGCAAGGAATCCGCCGCCCCAAGTCCAGTGTGCTTCGATGGGATAGATCAAAGCGGAAATGATTGCGGAGTATACACAGTAGCTTAAAAATCTTGTTCTCTCTGCCATGGCACCGGATACGATCGTTGCGGTGGTGGCACAGAACACTAAGTTGAAAATAAAGTTAGACCAGTCAAAGTTTGCATAGTCGGTAAATACGTCGAAACCAGGCTTACCAATGATGCCCACGATGTCTTCACCAAGCAAAAGTCCAAAACCGATCAATATAAAGGTGCAGGTACCGATACAAAAATCCATCAGGTTCTTCATCAGGATGTTGCCGGAGTTCTTTGCTCTTGCAAAGCCTGCCTCAACCATTGCAAATCCGGCCTGCATCCAGAACACCAATGCTGCGCCGATCAAAAACCATACGCCATACACTTCGGAAGAAGTCATTTCTTGAACTAACGAACGAATCTCCTCACTCATACTTTTGTCTCCTCATGTTGTCTCGTCGTGAGGACTCATCTGTCCCAAACAAAGAGCTCACGACGGCTATTTCTTGTCTTCCCCAATACACTTCAGATGATTGCCATTCTCACTCTCATTGTCGTTCATTTTCTTCTCTCCCTAATCATGAAACCGTTTGTTTTTTACTTCACACCGAACAGTAGATCACCGTAAGAAGGATAAGGCCAGTAGTCCTTGGCGGTGATGGTCTCGGCCTCGTCGACGGGCTTTCTTAGCGCCTCCATCTTCGGCAATACCTTGTCGCGGATCATCTCTGCTTCCTTGATGGTATCCTTTGCCTTGGAAAGTCCTGCGACAACCTTCTCCAGATCTCCGATCTTAACATAGATCTCATCCGTGAGCTCGGAAAGCTTGCCGACCAGCTCCGTCTCATACTTGCATGCCAGCTTCGGGCTCAGCGCCTTCTTCGTTGCCGCGCTGCCTGCGACGTCAGCGGTAAAGCTCTCAATTGCAGGAACGATCTGCGTCTTAGCCATTTCGATCATCGTGTTTGCTTCGATGGTCACAGTCTTGTTATAGTTCTCCAGCATGATCTCGCATCTGGACTTCAGCTCTGCCTCGGAGAATACCTTGTGGCTGGTGAGCATCTTCACGTTCTTCTCATCCAGCAGATGAGGCATGCAATCTGCGGTCGTTCTGTAGTTCAGAAGTCCTCTCTTCTCGGTTGCTTCCTTGATCCAGCTGTCATCATATCCGTTGCCGTTGAAGATGATGTGCTTGTGATCCTTGATCGTCTTCTGGATCATCTCATGCAGTGCCTTCTCGAAGTCCTTTGCCTTCTCAAGTCTGTCAGCATATATTTTCAAGGACTCGGCAACTGCTGCGTTCAGCATGATGTTTGCACATGCGATGCTGTTGGAAGAACCAAGCATTCTGAACTCAAATTTATTACCGGTGAAGGCGAACGGTGAAGTTCTGTTTCTGTCGGTTGCATCGCGGTTGAACTTCGGAAGTACGTCAACGCCAAGCTTCATGACGGTCTTTTCCGTTCCCTTATAAGGGTTCCCGGTCTCAATGGCATCCATGACTGCAGAGAGCTCATCGCCAAGGAAGATGGAGATGACTGCGGGCGGTGCCTCGTTCGCGCCAAGTCTGTGGTCATTGCCTGCGGTTGCCACGGAGAGTCTCAGGAGATCTTGATAATCATCCACTGCCTTGATGACTGCGCAGCAGAACAGCAGGAACTGTGCGTTTTCATAAGGCGTATCGCCAGGCGATAACAGGTTGATCCCGGTGTCGGTGGAGATGGACCAGTTGTTATGCTTACCGCTTCCGTTCACGCCTGCGAATGGCTTCTCGTGAAGGAGACATACCAGACCGTGCTTTGCTGCAACCTTCTGCATGATCTCCATGGTCAGCTGGTTGTGATCCGTTGCAATGTTCGTGGTGCTGTAGATGGGTGCCAGCTCATGCTGTGCAGGAGCCACCTCGTTATGCTCCGTCTTTGCAAGGATGCCAAGCTTCCAAAGCTCCTGGTTCAGATCCTCCATGTATGCCTGAACCCTGGGCTTGATCACTCCGAAGTAATGATCATCCATTTCCTGTCCCTTGGGAGGCTTAGCCCCGAAAAGGGTTCTTCCGGTGAAGCGAAGGTCAGGACGCTGATCATACATTTCCTTGGTGATCAGGAAGTATTCCTGCTCGGGACCTACGGAAGATCGAACGCACTTAGCAGTGTCATTTCCAAAGAGCCTCAGGATCCTCAGTGCCTGCTTGTTGAGTGCTTCCATGGAACGAAGCAGGGGTGTTTTCTTATCCAGTGCCTCACCGCCGTAGGAGCAGAATGCGGTGGGAATGCAAAGGGTCTTGCCCTTAATGAATGCATAGGAAGTAGGATCCCATGCGGTATATCCTCTTGCTTCGAAGGTAGCTCTTAATCCTCCGCTCGGGAAGGAAGATGCATCAGGCTCGCCCTGGATCAATTCCTTTCCGGAAAACTCCATCAGTACGCCGCCGTCCGGAGCCGGAGTGATAAAGCTGTCATGCTTCTCAGCGGTAATGCCGGTCAAAGGCTGAAACCAATGGGTGTAATGAGTGGCACCGTTTGCGACTGCCCAATCTCTCATTGCGATCGCTACTGCATTCGCAACGCTCTCATCCAGCTTTGCGCCCTCATCGATCGTCTTTTTCAGCGAATTATATACCTTTGCGGATAAGTTCGCTTTCATCACTCTGTCATCAAAAACCAGACTACCAAAATAATCTAATACTGTTCCCATTGTTTTTCCTCCTGTTTTATTCTCCCTATTCTTCGTAAACTCTGTTCTGTCGCGGACATCAGGAAAGGCGCCGATGGTGCTGCTCACACCATGGCGCCTTTGCCTTCTGCCTTATGTTGATTAGGGTTTTTGTATAAAGAAAAAGCGTCTGGGAACGATTCCGTTCGCAGACGCCTTTGTCTTTATGTAGCGAATCATACGCCTCTTAAACTCATTTGTCAATACCTTTTTTCTAATTTTTTTCAATTCCTTTTCGAATTCCCATTTTCCCTTCTTTATCACCGCTTTGTTCATTCTTTCGCGGATGGGAAAAAGCCGATCTTGATCTCGAAATCTTTGGCTTCATTCACCCTTGCGGCAATGCTTCCGCCATATTTCTCCACAATGCGCTTCACGACGTAAAGGCCAAGCCCGCTTCCCGGCGTATCACCGGACGCGCTGCGGTAAAATGGCTGAAAAATGGATTCCAGATCTGCCTCAGCAAGCATGTCCCCGTCATTCGAAAAGACGAGCGTAAAACCGCCGTTTTCGGCCTTGGTGAGTGCTACAAAGATCCTGCTCTTTGCATATTTCCTTGCATTGGAATACAGGTTTTCCAGAAGCCGCAGGATATCCACCTCACTGGCCATAAGCTCGCAGCTCTCCTCCGTTACGTCCGCAGAAAATTCAATTCCCGCAGCGCGGATCCATTCATACTGCGCGAGCGTTGTCTCCTCCAGCAGGCGCTTTAGCGAAAGCTTCTCCGCCGCATCACTTCCCTTACCCTCCACCAAAGAAAGCGCGAAAAACTCATCCGACAATTCTTTGAGATAGGTGGTCTTTGCGATGGCCTTGTCCAGATAGGACCGGCTCCGCTCGGACAGGCCCTGGTCCTGCGCGATCATCTGCATATAGCCGCCGGCTGCCGTCAGGGGCGTGCGGAAATCATGCGAGATGCCGGCCACCATGGTCTTTACGGCCTGGCGGTCTTTCTCGGCCTCCTTGATCAGTCGTTGCTCCTCATCGACAAAGCCCTGCAGCTCCTTTGCAAGCGCAACGGTTTCGTCGTCAAAGTGCTCCACGCGGATCAGGCGATCCTGCTTTTGCTCCCGGATCTCCCGAAGCTGCCTGGTAAAAAGCGCAAGCTGGCGCCTGCGCTGCACTAACCTTACGGCCAATGCGGCGACGGCGCCAACCAATATGATACAGAGGAGTATCAGTATTTTGTTCATGCGATCTTTCTCTTTCTGATCCCAAGATCAATGATAAAATACCAAAGTGCAAATTCGATGGCAAAGCCTAACAGGACATGCAAGGCGATCATTGTATCGACCGGCTCGCTCACCAGGATCATCAGCTGATTGGTCAGGCTCATGTAGCTGAAATGAAGCGCCAATTGCTTCAGATCCAGTACGGTTCCAAATAGCCACATTAAAAACGGGAAGAACAAAATGTCTACGATCCAAAATCTCATAAAGCATGCCACGGCGCCCGACCGCACCTGTCTGATGCAAAGCGAGATCAAGACACTGCAAAATGCAATGTGCGCCAGAACGAGAATGACCAGGAAAAGCCTGATCAGCGGATGATCGAAGCTGCCAAGCCCATTGCGAAAGCCTGCATAAACATAATACGCACAGGCCGCGATGACAGTCAACACAAGGAACAAAACTCCATCCGTCGCGAGCTTACTAAATACGATCGCGAAGGGCTTATTCCCCGCCATGATCTCATAAAACCCTAACTTCCCGTGATCATACAGATTTCCGGTAATGCTTGCGAAGATCGGCGGAAACAGCATCATAATGGACATAATGGTGATCCCGCTTCCTCCCACCTGCGTGCCCAGATCTGCATCCCACGCGTTGATGGAAGTGATCACTGGGATCAAACCACAGATCACGGAACAGATCAGTAAAAACGCAATCTGTCCTCTTAATCGAAACCCTTCTGCCTTGATCAATTTATTCATGATTCTCACCCACCTTTCCGATGTAGTACTCCTCAAGCGATTCCCCTTCCAGATTGAAACGGGTAATGATCAGTCCGTGATCCGTGACTGTCTTGGAAATCGTCCTCAGGTCGTCCAGCCGCTCATAGATCAAAATCTCGTTTTCATGGGTGATCTTATAATCATGAAGATTTAGTTTGTCTTCCAAAATGGTTGCCGTTCTCGCAACGTCATCGGTCTGAAGGGCCAGGCGCGTGTGCGTCTTTTGCAGAAGCTCCTCATGTGAGAGCTCCTCCACCAGCTTCCCCTCACGGATGATCGCATAATCCGTACAAAGCTCCGACAGCTCCTTTAGGATGTGGCTGGAGATCAAGATGGTCATGTTCCTGCTGCTACAAAGCTCCTTCAGCATGTTGCGGATGTCGATAATGCCCTCGGGATCAAGTCCGTTGATCGGCTCATCCAGCACCATGATCTCCGGTCCCGGCAGGATGGACATGGCGAGTCCGAGACGCTGGCGCATGCCGAGGGAAAATTGCTTCGCAGGCTTTTTCCCCGTGTTTTCCAGTCCGACGAATGAGAGCAGTTCATCGATGCGGCTCTTGTCCGGGATCCCGCGAAGGAGCCTCAGATACTCCATATTCTGCCGCGCCGTCATGTTGAGGTCCATGTAGGGCTCCTCAATGATGAAGCTGATGCGGTCGCGCATCTTGTCCAGATCCTCCGATCCAAAAAAGCGAATGCTTCCGGCGTCTGCTCCCGTGAGCCCCGCCATCATTTTCATCACCGTCGTTTTTCCGGCGCCGTTGGGTCCGATGAGTCCGTAAATATGACCCTTTTCCATTTTGAGTGAAAAGCTGTCCACGACCCTTTTGCCGCCGTAGCTTTTGGACAGCCCATCCAGTTCCATTACGTAATCCATGGCTTCTTCCTCCTTGTTTATGAAGCCAGTTTATCCCATAAATGTTTAGAAAAGGTTAAGCCGCGCCTTAATCTTTGTTAATTTGCGAGCCGATAGCCCATTCCCCATACCGTCTCAATATATTCCTCCGAATCCAGCGCCGCAAGCTTACTGCGAAGATTGCTCATGTGCACCTTGACGGCATTGTCATCATAGTTTCCGCTATCCTCGCTCCACAGGGAATCAAAGATATTAGAACGCGAAAAAATCTTGTTCGGATTGGAAAGCAGGAGCTTTAGGATCGCATATTCCTTCACGGTCAGAGACAACTCCTTGCCGTTTAAGAAGGCTCTGCCTTCCTTGACGTGAAGACTTAAATTCTTATGCGTGAGAATCTCCTTGTCATCACTTTGCCTGCCGCTTCTTCGAAGCAGCGCCTCGATCCGCACCAGCACCTCCCCTAAGTCGAAGGGCTTAGTCACGTAGTCATCCGCACCGATCCGTATGACGTCGATCTTCGTCTGCACCATGTCCTTTGCGGAGAGCACGATCACGGGAACGTTTGACCTCTCGCGAAGCTCCTTTAACACCTGATCCCCACTTTTATAAGGCAGCATAATGTCGAGAAGGATCAAGTCATACTCCGTGCCAAGTGCCTTCTTTAAGCCCTCCATGCCATTGACTGCCGTATCCATCTGATATCCGTTATCAGCGAGGAACGTACAAAGCAGCTCGCGTATTTCGTTATCATCCTCTACCAATAATACTCTTTTCGATTGATCCATGTCGTTTATCCCATCATTCCCTGTGTAATACTAAACAGCTTTTTCCTGTTCCATTTTTCTTTGGATTTTCCATTTGAAATACCAATATCGCATCACTGCCGTCACTCCGCTGGCTGCCCAGACAATGCCGACGGACCACCAGATCCCCCAAAGTCCCAAGGCGGGAAGCCCGACCAAAAGCGCAGGTACGATGAATCTTCCAAGGGCTTCCACAATACCGTTGATCATGGCAAATACGGCATCTCCCAAACCAGTTAGGACGCCCCTGACCACGTAGATCATTCCGAGCATCACGTAAAACCAGCTCGTGATCCGGAGTGCCTTGGCACCGATCTCGATCACAGGCTCTTCGCTGACGAAGATCCTTATGATGCCCTGTCCAAAGAATTGCATGACAGGCAGCATCATCGCGGAAAACAGCAGCATGAGCAGCAAGCCCTTATGATAGCCCATCTTTACCCGATCCATCTTCTTCGCGCCATAATTCTGCCCCGTATAAGTGGACAGGGCAGCTCCCAAGGTTTGATAGGGCTGGTGGATGATCTGCTCGATCCTGCTCGTGGCCGTGAATGCGGCAACCGTCACTTCCCCAAAGGAATTGACCACCTTCTGCAGTGCCATACAAGAGATCGCAATGAGGGAGAACTGAAGAGAGATCGGTACGCCAAGCCTTACGACATCCTTCGCGATTTCCCTGTTGAACCGCATGTCTTCGCGCGTCAGCCTGAAATAACTGTTTTTCTTGATGGCATAGGCCAAACAACTCATTCCGGAGACAAACTGAGAAATCACCGTTGCGATCCCTGCGCCGCGAACACCCATGTGAAACGTATAAACAAAGAGAAGATCCAGCGCAGTATTTAGCAGACAGGAAAAGATCAGGAACACCAATGGCGTTCTGGAATCTCCGAGCGCCCGCAGCATGGAAGCCGCATAATTATACAGAGAAACGAACACAAGTCCGACACACATGATCCTCACGTAGGCCACGGAATCCGCCATGATCGCTTCAGGCGTATCCAAAAGCCTGAGGATTGACTTGGACAAAAAGAATGCCGTCATTCCGATCATCATCGGAAACACGATCATAATATAGCCTGTATTGGCGATACAGCTCTTGACCGCGCCTTCATCCCCCTTGCCGAAAAGCTGTGAGGTGATGATCCCTCCGCCGCCGCCAATTCCATTACACAACGCAAAAAACAAAAATGACAGGGAGCTCGTCGCGCCAATGGCCGCCAAGGCATCTGCACCGACGAACTGCCCCACGATAATAGAGTCCACTAAATTATATAACTGCTGAAAAATATTGCCGATCAACATCGGTACGGAAAACAGAAGGAGTAGCTTTACGGTGTTTCCTTCCGTCATGCGTAGCATTGCAGACTTAGTTTCTTTCACGATGGATACCCCTTTTCCAGGCGTGCCCTTCGGCACGTCCCTCACTCCGTTCGGGCTCTGAAAACTACATGGATGAAATTTCAAACTATATTATAACAAAACGGGTAGCATAATGCCACCCGTTTCCTTCTGTCTGCTATGCAAATTTTTATAGATTCGTGTATCCCATCAGCGCCGCGTCCACTTCCTTTGCTGCGCCTCTTCCCTCCGCGATCGCCCAGACCACCAAGGACTGTCCTCTGTGCATGTCTCCAGCGGTAAAGATCTTTGCCTTTGAAGTATGATATCCGCAGGACTTCGTCTTGACATTCGTCCTTCCGTCCACCTCTACGCCGAAGGCTTCCGTGACATAGGACTCACTTCCAAGAAAGCCTGCCGCAATGAGCACCAGCTGCGCCGGCACGGTCTTTTCCGAACCTGCAACAGGCACCATGTTCATGCGCCCCGTCTTCTCGTCCCTCTTTGCTTCCAAGGACACTAAAACGACTTCCTTTAGATTTCCTTTCTCGTCCTTGACGAATTCCTTCACGGTCGTCTGATAGACTCTGGGATCCTCGCCAAACTTCCAGATGGCCTCTTCCTGGCCATAATCGACCTTGAGGATTCTGGGCCACTCCGGCCAAGGATTCGAGGGAAGCCTCGTCTCTGCAGGCTTCGGCATCATCTCGAGCTGCGTCACGCTTCTTGCCCCAAGCCGGATGCAGCTGCCGACACAGTCATTTCCCGTATCACCGCCGCCAATGACGATGACATCCTTATCCTTTGCCATCTCATAGGGCACCTTCTTGAAATCAGAATCCAAAAGACTCTTCGTCACCTGTCCAAGGAAATCCACTGCGAAATAAATCCCCTTTGCATCCCTGCCGGGCGCGTTAATGTCCCTGGGGTGTGATGCGCCGCAGGCGAGAATGATGGCATCATACTCTTCTTCTAACTGAGCTACGCTGATCAAAGCCTTGCCGTCCGCCTGTACTCCTTTTCCTGCAGCGCCCTTCTCATAAGCACCTATGTCCGCATTCACGACAAACTTCACACCCGCGTCTTCCATCAGCTTTATGCGCCTGTCGATCACGGATTTTTCCAGCTTCATGTTCGGAATGCCATAGCGGAGAAGGCCGCCCACGCGATCCTTTCTTTCATACACTGTCACTTCATGTCCGCGCCTGTTCAGGAGCTGCGCTGCCGCCAGACCCGAAGGACCGCTTCCGATGACGGCCACCTTCTTCCCGGTGCGCACCTTCGGCGCCTCTTCTTTCACCAGATCATGCGCATAGGCATACTCGATCACGGTCTTCTCATTTTCCTTCGTTGCCACCGGTGCACCGTGCAATCCACAGGTACAAGCCGCCTCACAAAGGGCCGGACACACCCTGCAGGTAAACTCCGGAAAGCTGTGCGTCACGGAAAGACGCTCATACGCCTGCTCCAGGCAGCCCTGCCATACCAGATCATTTACCTCCGGTACCAGATTATGCAAAGGACATCCCGACGCCATCCCCGCGATCATAAGTCCCGCCTGACAGAACGGAACGCCGCAGTCCATACACCTTCCCGCCTGCTTCTTTTGCTCCTCCAGCGCCAGACTCCCATGAAACTCATGAAAATCCTTGACTCTATCCTCTTCCTTCGTCACAGGTCCATCGACTCTCTCAAACTCCAAAAACCCTGTCGCCTTACCCATTTTTACTTCCTCCTAATCAACACAAAACTTTTATTTCGTCATCTCCGTGAAGGCTTCAATCTGCGCTTCCTCGTGGCTCATGCCCAGCTCCTCGTTCTTTGCGGTCAGCCGCAGCATCTCCTTGTAATCTGCGGGAATGATCTTCTTAAAGTGCGCCACCTGCGCATCAAACTCTGCCAAGATCTTCTGTCCCTTCTTCGAACCCGTCGCCTCCACGTGCTTCTCGAGAATCCTGCGAAGCTCCTCGCGGTCTGCCTTATTATCAACGCTTTCCATGTTCACGAGTTGCTTGTTGAGGTTCCGATACAGCTTGTTCCCCTCGTCCAGCACGTATGCCACGCCGCCGCTCATTCCGGCTGCAAAGTTCTTCCCCGTCGGTCCAAGGATCACGACGCGTCCACCGGTCATATACTCACAGCCGTGCTCACCAACGCCCTCGGCAACCGCCGTCGCACCGGAGTTACGAATGCAGAACCTCTCTCCTGCCATGCCTGCGACATAGGCCTCACCGGAGGTTGCGCCGTAGAGCGCCACGTTACCGATGATGATGTTCTCGGAGGGATCATATTTTGCATCTGCAGGAGCCTTGACGATCAGCTTTCCGCCGGACAGGCCCTTGCCGAAATAATCGTTTCCGTCGCCGGTCAGCTTCAGGGTCAGACCCTTCGGCAGGAATGCGCCAAAGCTCTGTCCGCCTGCGCCGACACAGTCCACGACGATGGTGTCCTCAGGAAGTCCCTCGGCATGCCGTCTCGTGATCTCTGCGCCAAGGAGCGTACCAAAGGTTCTGTCGACGTTCGTGATCTTCAGCGATACCTCGCAGGGCGTTCCCTTCTTCAGGGCCGCCTGCACTGCCTTAGACGACAGCAGAACGCTTTCATCCTTCGTCTGCTCCAGCTTAAAGTCATAACGCTTCTCTGCATGGAAGGTCTGCTCCTCACGGCTGACGCCGGACATATCCATCAAGATCCTGTCGAGATCGATCTTATCCTCTGCGGAGATGGCCCCTTCCGCGCCCTTCTTACCGTCAAATTTCGGAACCAAAAGGTCCGTGCGGCCCACCAGCTCGCGCAAGCTGCGGACGCCAAGCTTTGCCATATATTCGCGCACCTGTCTCGCGATAAATCTCATGAAATTCTCAACATATTCCGGCTTGCCTGCAAAGCGCTTGCGAAGCTCCGGATTCTGCGTTGCGATACCCATGGGGCAAGTGTCCTGATGGCATACGCGCATCATCACGCATCCCAGCGTTACCAGGGGAGCCGTTGCGAAGCCGAATTCCTCTGCGCCAAGGATCGCAGCGATCGCTACGTCGCGCCCCGTCATCAGCTTGCCATCCGTCTCCAGGACCACCTGATTACGCAGTCCGTTGGCAACCAGCGTCTGATGTGCCTCCGCAAGGCCAAGCTCCCAGGGAAGACCCGCATTGTGAATGGAGCTAAGAGGTGCAGCGCCCGTGCCTCCGTCATATCCGGATACCAGGACAACCTCAGCGCCTGCCTTCGCAACGCCTGCCGCCACGGTGCCAACGCCTGCCTCCGATACCAGCTTAACGGAGATCCTTGCGTTCTTATTTGCATTCTTTAAGTCATAGATCAGCTGTGCCAGATCCTCGATGGAATAAATGTCATGATGAGGCGGAGGCGAGATCAGGCTCACGCCGGGCGTGGAATGCCTGGTCTTTGCGATCCAAGGGTAAACCTTCTTTCCGGGAAGATGTCCGCCCTCGCCGGGCTTTGCGCCCTGTGCCATCTTGATCTGCAACTCCTTAGCGCTCACAAGGTATTGGCTGGTCACGCCAAAGCGTCCGCTTGCCACCTGCTTGATGGCAGAGCTCCTGTCATTCGCGGTCCCTGCGGATGCGATCCTCTCATCGCTCTCACCGCCCTCACCACTGTTGGACTTGCCATGCAGATGGTTCATGGCGATGGCAAGCGCCGTGTGTGCCTCCTCCGAAATGGAACCATAGGACATGGCACCCGTCTTAAAGCGCGTTACGATTGTCTCCTCGCTCTCCACTTCCTCGATGGGAACGCCCTCCGCCGGGAACTTAAAGTCCATCAGACTTCTAAGATATCCCGTCTCCTCGGCATCCGCCATCTTCGTGTATTCCACGAACTTATCATAATTGCCGTCCCTCGTGGAAAGCTGCAGCATGTGGATCGTCTGCGGATTATATCTGTGATTCTCGCCCTGGCTCCTGGACTTATGTCTGCCGGCTGCCGTCAGTTCCAGGTTGACGGGCAGTCCCAGGGGATCAAAGGCCAGACTGTGCTGACTGTCCACGGCCTTTCCAATGTCCTCCAGCGTGATGCCGCCAACACGGCTTACGGTGCCGGGGAAGTACTTATTCGTCACGCTCTCCGAGATGCCGATGGCCTCGAAGATCTTGCTGCCCTGATAGGACTGGATCGTGGAAATCCCCATCTTGGAGGCGATCTTTACGATGCCCTGCAAAACAGCCTTGTCATAATCCTCCACGGCTGCATAGAAATCCTTTTCCAAAAGCCCTTCTTCCACCAGCTCTCCGATCGTTGCGTGCGCAAGATAAGGATTGACTGCGGAGGCACCAAAGCCGAGCAGGGTCGCGAAATGATGCACTTCCCTGGGCTCGCCGGACTCCAGGATCAGGGAGATCGCCGTACACTTCTTCGTCTCCACGAGATGCGTGTGCACTGCGGAAACGGCAAGCAGCGAAGGAATGGCCACGTGGTTCTCGTCCACGCCGCGGTCCGAAAGGATCAGGATGGTCGCACCCTCCTGATAAGCCTTATCCACCTCGACGTAGAGATGCTTTAACACCTGCTTCATGGGCGTCCCCTTATAGAACAGGATGGACACCTTAGCCACGTGAAAACCGTCTTTCTTCAGATGCTCGATCTTCAAAAGATCCAGATCGGAAAGGATCGGATTGTTGATCTTTAATACGTGACAGTTCTCCGGCTTCTCCTCCAGAAGATTACCGTTCTTTCCAAGGTAAACCGTGCCGGCCGTCACGATCTTCTCACGCTCTGCGTCGATGGGCGGATTCGTCACCTGCGCGAAGAGCTGTTTGAAATAATAGAACAGCGGCTGATGCTTTTTCGAAAGCGCCGCGATCGGCGTGTCAACGCCCATGGCACCGATCTGCTCCGAGCCATTTAATGCCATGGTACGAATGGAGTCATGATAATTCTCGTAAGTATATCCAAAGGCCTTCTGCAGGCGCGCGCGCTCCGTCTTGTCATAGGAGGGCACGCGATGGTTCGGGATCTTTACCTCGTGAAGCTCCAACAGATTACTGTCAAGCCACTCACCGTAAGGCTCCTTATGCGCATATCTTTCCTTGATCTCTTCGTCCTCATAGATCTTCCCGGCGATCGTATCCACAAGCAGCATCTTTCCGGGATGGAGACGCTCCTTCTTCAGCACGTGCTTCTCCTCTAAGGGCAACACGCCAACCTCTGAGCTAAGGATCAGCCTTCCGTCGTCCATCACGTAATATCTCGAAGGACGCAGGCCGTTTCTGTCAAGGATGGCACCCATGACGTCACCGTCGGAGAACAGGATGGAGGCAGGACCGTCCCAGGGCTCCATCATCGTTGCGTAATACTGGTAGAAATCCCGCTCCTCCTGCGAGATCGTGTCATTATGCTGCCAGGGCTCCGGAATGGCGATCATGGCCGCAAGAGGCAGCTCCATGCCGCTCATCATCAGGAATTCCAGCGTATTATCCAGCATGGCCGAATCGGAACCGCTCTGAGAGATCACGGGGAAAACACTCGTCTCATCTTCCCGCGAGAAGACCGAGGTATGCATGGTCTCTTCGCGGGCCAGCATCTTATCCGCGTTCCCTTTAATGGTATTGATCTCACCGTTATGCACCATCAGGCGATTCGGATGCGCGCGGTTCCAGCTGGGCGTCGTGTTCGTGGAGAAACGCGAATGTACCATCGCGATCGCGGATTCATATGCCTCATCCTGCAGATCCAGGAAGAACGTGCGAAGCTGTCCCACAAGGAACATGCCCTTATATACAATGGTACGGCAGGACAGGGACGGAATGTAGGTGCTCACGCTGCTCTGCTCGAACTCCCTGCGGATCACGTAGAGCTTCCGGTCAAAGTCCAGATCCGTCTTTGCCTGCGCGGGGCGCTCAATAAATACCTGGCTGATCCAAGGCATGCACTCTCTCGCGCGGCTTCCCAGAACGGCGGGAACGGTCTCCACGTCCCTCCAAGCAAGAAGCTTTAAGCCGGCCTTTCTGACGATGATCTCGAACAAAGACTTCGCCTGTCTGCGCTCCAGCTCGCCCTGCGGGAAAAAGAACATGCCAACGCCATACGCGCGCTTCCCGGGCAGGGTGACGCCCTGCTCTTTCAACTTCTTAGTGAAAAACTTGTGCGGGATCTGCGTCAGGATCCCGACGCCATCGCCGGTCTTTCCCTCTGCGTCCTTACCGGCCCTGTGCTCCAGGTTCTCCACGATGGAAAGAGCATCCGCCACGAGCTGATGGCTAGCTCTTCCCTTGACGTCGATGATGGCACCGATGCCGCAATTGTCATGTTCGAACTGCGGATCATACAGCCCCTTCTCTCTGATCAATTCCATTTTTGTTTCCATGGTAAGACCTCCCTAAATCAACATAGATAAAGGCACCTCGGGCATGTTCTCCCAAGGCGCCTTTGCCTTTAAAACATATAAACGAAAAAAGCGTCTGGGAACCTTCCGTTCTCAGACGCCTTTGTCTTTCTGTGAGGAATTGTACGCTTCCCTCTTTCATTTGTCAATCATTTTTTCGAAAAAGAATAGATTTTCATAAATACTTTGCTTCGAACTGTTCCAAGGGCATCGGCCGATCATAATAATATCCCTGTATGACCTCGCATCCAAGCTCACGCAGTCGGTCCACCTGCCGCTTTTCCTCTGCGCCCTCTGCAAGGCTGGTGAACTGAAGCTCCTTGGCAAGCGAGATAATGTGACGGATCACGATCACGTCCTTCTTGTTCTCCTCCCCTGTTCCGAGCTTATCCACAAAGCTCTTGTCGATCTTTAAGGTATCAATGGGCATCTCCGTCAAAAGAGACAGGGAGGAATATCCCGTTCCGAAATCATCCATCGAAATGGCAAAGCCCTTGTCGCGGAGCCTTCGAAGCGCCTGCATCATGTATTCCTTGTCTTCATAGGTGGCGCTCTCCGTCAATTCGAAGTCGATCAGGGAGTGCTCCACCTGATAAGCATCCACAATATCCGTGAGATGCTCGATCAGCCCCTTGTCATACAGCTGATTCCTCGAGAGGTTCACGGATACGGGATACAGAGCTTTCCCCTCCGCCTTCCATCTTTGCAGGGCTTCGCAGACCTTCTTTAGGACGATGTCGTCGATCTTTCCGATGGAGCCGTCCCTTTCAAAGAAAGGAACGAAGCGATACGGAGGCATCAGGCCTTTCTTCTTATAATTCCAGCGGATCAGGGCCTCACAGCCCTTGATCTGATCGTTTCGTATGTCAAACTTCGGCTGAAGGTACACCACGAATTCATCATTCTCGATGGCCGTCTCCAAATATGCCTTGATATAATTACCCCAAGTCACGTCATCATGCATTTTGTCCGTATAGACGATGATGTCCGTCTTGTTGGGATTCGTTCCAAGGGCCTGCGCCATCTTGCCCGCGTCCGCCACCCGATTTCCGGAGAGCATGGCCCTCTGCATGGGAACCACGCCGCAGCGGTAATAAATCCTGTAATTGGGATCCTCCTCCAGGCGAGAGAGCTTTTCGAAGAATTCCTCCAGCTTTTGAAGCGTCTCCTCCTCCGGCATGTCCCGAAGGATCATGGCGAAATTGTCATTATGACACCTCGCGCTCGCGAGGATAAAGTCAGCGTCATTCATGGCCTGCACGATGTTGGAGAGCACCTTGTTTGCCGCAATATGCCCATAGACCTCATTGATGACGCGAAATTCCTTTACGTCAAAATGCGCGAAGGCATACTCCTGGATATGATCATCCATCGGCATCTCCAGGAACGCGACCAAGTGATTCCAGTTATAATGCCCCGTCACCGAATCGTGAAACGCCATTTTGTAAAGCCACTGCGTACCAAGCGACTTCACGTCATCCTTGATGATGCAGGCCGCGCCGTCCCGCTCCAGTCGCAACTGATACAGGATCCGCACCTTGTTCTCACTTGGAAACACGCTGATCAGCTCCGGATCAGGCTGGATGGAGAAGTCACTGTAGACTCTGTGCGCGTCGTCATCCTCCGCGATCTTCCGAAAGATCTCCCGAATGGATTTCATGCTGATGTCATTCTCATTATCGATCTCAATGGAATAGAAAAACGCTTCCGGCAGCACAATGGTCTGCAGATGTTCCGGATACTTTATCCTGCCGTCCCCAATGCGATACTCGATGCCGATCACCTTTTTCTGAAGAGACTTCAGGAAAAAAACGCCAGGATAATCATAGGCCCCAAAGGAATTGGCATATGGCCTGATCTCCTCCATGACCTTACCGCCATAAAGGGACGCGACGTCCTCATCGGACGCATCCAAAAAATATAATAATCTTCGAGGTTTATATAATTGATTTAATCGGTTGATAAACACTGTTTTTTCCCTCCAAGATCAGTATAGCAAACTCAGGAAAATCGGTCAAATATCTTCCTTGCAATTCCGTCAAACTCTACTATAGTTTCATAATACTTCCTTTGGAGCCATTGTTCACAAAGATTGAAATCGCTTTTTCAACCTCCGCATTCAAAGAGCAACCATCCTTAAATGCAAAATAGGCAAGTTTCTTGTGCAACTCCGGTGAAATACGAATATTAAAGCTTCCCCTATACTCCTTCTCAGGTTCCTTGCCGACTTCTTTACAAAAAGAAAGATAGTCGTCCACAGCTGAATGGAATTCCTCCTCAATGCACGAGATATCCGCAGCCTCAAAATCAACGAAATCATTGATGCCCTCGATTTTTCCTCTCAAAACCTTAGAATCCGCATCAAATTCAATTTTTGTATAATATCCTTTATATTCCAAAATATTCTTCATTTTAATTCCCCCCTTGGGGCGAGAAAGTAGTCTTTCCTTTGCCTTTTCTAGTTTACTCATTTTTGCACTCCTTAATGCAACTACTTTCTAGTTGCATTTTACAATAAAATTTATCAACGTGTCAATATCTCATAAAAAGGGAAATCAAAGAATTTGGAAAAACGATATGATATATAATATCATAAAGAAAATCTGCTATATGCTTAGAATAGCACAGCATTCTAATAGATGCAATTTGTTTATAAACATTTAAGAGTTCTGTCTAGTTTTATTATGCCAAAATCACGTAAAAAAAGTCTGAGAAGTCTTTTAACTCCTCAGACCATTTTAACATGATTGTGATTCTAAGCTTCTAATACCGCATCCTTCATGCTCTTGACATACGCATACAGATCCTCTGTGGCATCCGCTCCCTTGGCCGCAATGATCTTAACGATGGCACTTCCGACAATGCTGCCGTCGGAGACCTGGGCCATCTTCTTTGCCTGCTCCGGCGTACTAATACCGAAACCAATCGCACAGGGAACGTCCGTCACCTCACGGATGCTTGCGACGATCGAAGCAAGGTCCGTCTTGATCTCGCTGCGAACGCCGGTAACGCCCATGGAACTTACGACATAGATGAAGCCCTTGGCTTCCTTCGCGGTCGTCTGAATGCGTGCTTCAGAGGTCGGCGCGATCATGGAGATCACCGCCACGCCGTGCGCGCTCGCGGGCTCTTCCATCTCCGCCTTCTCTTCGTAAGGCAGGTCGGGAATGATGATACCGTCCACGCCAAGCTCCTCGCATTTCGTAAAGAATCTGTCATAGCCATAGTGGAAAACGGGATTGCAATAGGTCATGAAGCACAGCGGGATCTGGCTCACTTCACGAATGCGGCGCACGATCTCAAACGCGCCGTCCGTTGTCATGCCGCCCTTTAATGCACGAATATTCGCATCCTGGATCACCACGCCCTCAGCGGTGGGATCAGAAAAGGGAATGCCGATCTCGATGAGGTCCGCGCCTGCCTTCTCCATCTCCAGAACGTACTTTACGGTGCTGTCCGCATCGGGATCTCCCGCCGTCAGGAATGCGATAAATGCTTTCCCGTTATTATTTTCAAATGCTTTGTGAATTTTATTAGTCATGAATGTCCACCCCCCTATATCTAGCAATCGCTGCCACGTCCTTGTCGCCTCGCCCGGAAATGTTGATGATGATGCTCTCGTCCTTGCCGAAGTCCTTTGCGATCTTCAGCGCATGCGCTACGGCATGAGCACTCTCAATGGCGCAGATGATGCCCTCGGTGCGCGCCAGATACTCGAATGCGTCTACGGCTTCCTCATCGGTCACGGGCACGTACTGCGCGCGTCCGATATCATGCAGATAGGCATGCTCTGGTCCAATTCCGGGATAATCCAAACCTGCAGAGATGGAATATACCGGAGCGATCTGACCATATTCATCCTGGCAGAAATAAGACTTCATGCCGTGGAAGATGCCAAGACTGCCCGTAGCGATCGTCGCAGCGGTCAGCGCCGTATCCACGCCCTTGCCGGCTGCCTCACAGCCGATCAGCTTCACTTCCTTATCTTCGATGAAATTATAGAAAGCACCCATGGCATTGCTGCCGCCGCCCACGCAGGCAATGACTGCCGCAGGAAGCTTGCCCTCTGCCTTCAGGATCTGCTCCTTCATTTCCTTGCTGATCACGCTCTGGAAGTCACGCACGATCATGGGGAAGGGATGAGGTCCCATCACGGAACCCAGGCAGTAATGCGTGTCATTCACGCGATTTGTCCACTCGCGCATCGTCTCATTCACGGCATCCTTCAGAGTCATCGTGCCGCTGGTCACGGGATGCACCTTCGCGCCGAGAAGCTCCATGCGATAAACGTTCAGCGCCTGACGATCCGTATCCTCCTTGCCCATGAAGATCTCACACTCCATGCCAAGCAGCGCTGCCGCCGTCGCCGTCGCAACGCCGTGCTGGCCCGCGCCCGTCTCAGCGATCAGTCTCGTCTTCCCAATCTTCTTTGCGAGAAGCGCCTGACCAAGCACGTTGTTGATCTTATGAGATCCCGTGTGATTCAAATCCTCACGCTTTAAGTAAATCTTCGCGCCTCCGAGATCCTTCGTCATCTTATCCGCATAATATAGTAGCGAAGGCCGCCCCGCATATTCATTAAAGAGCTTTTGCAGCTCCGCATTGAACTCCGGATCGTTCTTATAATGCTCATAAGCTTCTTCTAGCCTGATCAATTCGTTCATCAGCGTCTCGGAAATGTACTGACCACCATGAATTCCATATCTACCCTTGCTCATCTCTTTGTTCCTTTCTTGTTTTGTCCCCTCTTCCAGCCCATCCGACTCCTTCAGGGAACAATTTCTTTATTCTACCTCTGTTTCGTCCCCTCTTCCAACCCTTTCGGCTCCTTCGGGGAACAATTTCTTTATTCTTCCTCTGTTTTGTCCCCTCTTCCAGCCCTTTCGGCTCCTTCGGGGAACAATTTCTTTATTCTTCCTCTGTTTTGTCCCCTCTTCCAGCCCTTTCGGCTCCTTCGGGGAACAATTTCTTTATTCTTCCTCTGTTTTGTCCACCTGGCAAGAATCTCTACTCATCATACTTCCTCGCGGCATATACTGCAAGTTTCATTTTTTCCAAGTCCTTCACGCCATCCGTTTCAACACTGCTGCTCAGGTCAACCGCGAAGGGCCGTACCTGCTCGTAAGCCTCATCAATGTTCTCCGCATTGATCCCTCCCGCGAGGAAAAATTCCTTGGGAAGCGTTCCGCCATAATCTGCCAAGACCTCCGTCAGCAGACTCCAATCAAATGTCTTTCCCGTTCCCGTGCCGCTGTCGAACAGAAGATAATCCGCCGCCGAATCCAGCCAGGCCTCTATTGCATACCTCTTATAAACTTCCTCGGCATTTTGATTGAATGCTTCGTCGCATTGCTTCTCCTCCTCATTAGAATTGGGGGAGGATTTGACCGTGGCACGATTGCTTTCTAGCCTTACCACCTTGATCACAGGCTTTCCCGTCACGGCCTTCAGATAAATAACGTCCTCTTCGCTTTCCTGCCCATGAAGCTGCGCCGCGTCGATGATCCCTTCTTCCAGGAATTCCGCGACATGCTCCGCCTTTTCATTCACGAACACGCCAACCGCCTTGATCTTAGGATCCAGCATGCTCTTTAACTCCCGCGCCGTCTCCTTTGTGATGCTCCTTCGAAACCCCTCCGTCAGGATAAACCCGACATAATCCGGCATCACTTCATTGGCGTATGCAACATCCTCTGGTCTTCTAAGTCCACAAATCTTAATCTTCATTCCACTTTACCATTACTGGGTTATCACCGTCCGGCGAGTTCATCCAGCATTTTCTTCTTATCAGGACTTCTCATCAGCGTCTCTCCGATAAGGACTGCATTGACGCCGCCCCGCTCCAGCCTTGCAATGTCTTCTCGCGTCTTCATGCCGCTCTCGGAAACAAACAGCCGATCCCTCGGCACCAGCTCCCGCAGCCTCACGGAATTCTGGATGTCCACCGTAAAGTCCTTCAGGTTACGATTGTTGACGCCAATGATCCTTGTGCCGGACCGCAGCGCCATTTCCAATTCCTGCTCATCATGTGTCTCCACCAGCGCCGCAAGCCCAAGCTCCTTTGCCAGTCCCAAATACTCGGAAAGCTCCATGTCCGAGAGCAGCGCACAAATGAGAAGCACCGCGTTCGCGCCCATCTCCTTTGCCTGATAGAGCATATACGCATCCACCGTAAAGTCCTTTCGCAGGATCGGAATGGAAACCTCTTTCCTGATGGCCCTCAAATATTCGTCGCTCCCCTGGAAATAAAACGGCTCCGTCAGGATCGACATGGCACTTGCGCCCGCCTTTTCATACTCCCTCGCAATCTCCAGGTACGGAAAGTCCTTTGCGATCAGCCCCTTCGACGGCGATGCCTTCTTTACCTCACAGATAAAGCTCATCCCCTCCTTCGCCAGCGCCTCTTCAAAAGCCCTGCCTCCGCAGCCTTCTTCCTTCTCCCTCGCCAGGATCTCCCTTACAACCGCCTGTAATTCCTTTTCAGGGATATTCCTCTTTTGGACTAAAATCCTCTCCCTTGTTCTCTCCGCAATCTCATCTAAAATCGTCATATATTTACACCTAATCCTAATTACTTATTGGTCAAGGCAACGAACTCCTCCATCTTCTTGTACGCTACTCCGTCATCGATGGTCTTCGCTGCAAGCTCTACGCCCTCCTTGAGGGAAGCAGCCTTTCCTGCCACATACAGCGCCGCACCTGCATTCATCAGCACTGCGGTCCTCTTGCCGCCCTGCTCCTCGCCGCGAAGCACTGCCTTCGTGATCTCCGCATTCTCCGCGGGCGTTCCGCCAAGCAGATCCTTCTGGCCACAATGCTCCAGACCCATGTCCTCCGGCGTGATCACATATTTCTTGAAGGTGCCGTGATCGATCTCACAAACTGCCGTCTCACCGACTGCAGAGATCTCATCCAGCTTCTCTCTTCCAAATACCACGAGACCTCTCTGAATTCCAAGATTGGAAAGCACCTTTGCAAGGGGCTCAAGCAGTGCCTCCTCATATACGCCAAGCACGATCATGGAAGGGCATGCGGGATTGGTCAGAGGCCCTAAAATGTTAAAGATCGTGCGGATCCCCAGCTCCTTGCGGATGGGTCCCACGTACTTCATGGCACTGTGATATTTTTGTGCAAACAGGAAGCAGATGCCAGCCTCATTCAGAACCTCGATGCTCTTTTCCGGCTCGATCGTAATGTTTGCGCCGAGTGCCTCCAAGCAATCTGCAGCGCCGGATTTCGAGCTTGCGGCGCGGTTGCCGTGCTTGGTCACCGGTACGCCTGCTGCCGCGATCACCATGGCAGAGGTCGTAGAAATGTTAAAGGAATTTGCATTGTCTCCGCCGGTTCCAACGATCTCAAGCGTCGGTCTGTCCGCATGCAGCTTTAAGCTATGATCGCGCATGGCCTCCGCGCTTCCGGTGATCTCCTCAATGGTCTCGCCCTTCATGGAAAGTGCGGTCAGATATGCGCTCTTTTGCACCTCAGAAGTCGTACCGTCCATGATCTCATTCATCACGGCCTTTGCCCTGTCATATCCGATGTCCTCTTTTTTGCTAAGTTTGATGATTGCTTCCTTGATCATGTCTGATTCCTTTCTGGCCCCTGCGTCCTCTGCTTTCTGTTCTGTATTTGCTTTTCCCAAGAAATTCTCTACGATCCGATATCCCTCCGGCGTTAAGATCGATTCCGGATGAAACTGTACGCCATAGGTCGGTGCGCTCACGTGCTCCACCGCCATCACCTCGCCGTCCGCAGTCCTCGCGATCACCTTCAGGCACTCCGGCAAGGTCGCCTCCTCTGCTGCCAAGGAATGATACCGTCCCACCGTCATCTCCGAGTGCATGCCCTGAAAGAGCTTGCTCGAGGTGTCAATCTTTGCGACGCTCTGCTTCCCGTGCATCAGCTGCTTTGCGTAGGTGACCGTCGCGCCGAATTCCTGGCAGATGGCCTGATGTCCAAGGCAGATGCCAAGGATGGGGATCTTTCCCGTAAAGTGACGGATCACTTCCCTGCAGATTCCCGCGTCCTCCGGTCGTCCGGGGCCCGGCGAGATAATGATATGATCGGGCGCGAGCGCTTCAATTTCTTCCACGGTCATCTCGTCATTTCGGATCACCTTGACGTCCGGCTCCACGGCCCCAACCATCTGATATACGTTATAAGAAAAGCTGTCATAATTATCAATCAATAAAACCATTCCTACACCCTCCTTGATCACATTTCCTCGCAAGCTTCCTCGATCGCTTCCCTCACTGCCGCGGCCTTCTGCAGACATTCCTGATATTCCTTCTCAGGTACGCTGTCCGCCACAATACCTGCGCCCGATCTTACGAACACCTTTCCGTTCTTGGAGAACGCAAGCCTGATCCCGATACAGGTATCCAAATTTCCGGTGAAGGAGATATAACCGATGGCACCGCCATAGATGCCTCTCTTGTTATTCTCGAGCTCATTGATGATCTCGCAGGCACGAAGCTTCGGTGCTCCGGACAGGGTTCCCGCAGGCAGGATCGCGTCCACGCAGTCCAGTGCATCCTTGCCGTCCGCGAGCTGTCCGCTGACGGTGGAACCAATGTGCATGACATGTGAGTACCGCTCAATTCCCATGTACTTTTCCACCTGGACGGTTCCGATCTTACTGATCTTTCCGATGTCATTTCTTCCAAGATCCACCAGCATGTTGTGCTCCGCACGTTCCTTTTCGTCTGCGAGAAGCTCCTTTTCCAGCGCCAGGTCTTCCTCGGGAGTAGCTCCCCGCTTTCTGGTCCCGGCCAGCGGGAAGGTGAAGGCTTTTCCGTTCTCCAGCTTCACGAGCGTCTCAGGACTCGCTCCGGTGAACTCTCCGTCCGCGCCAGAAAAGTAGAACATGTAGGGCGACGGATTTTTCGTGCGGAGCACGCGGTATGCATCAAGAAGGCTCCCTTCCATCTCCGCCTCAAATCTGTTGGAGAGCACCACCTGAAAAATGTCACCCTCCTTGATGTAATGCTTTCCGCGCTCCACCATCCTGCAATAGGCATCCTTGTCAAACAGTCCGCGGAATTCGGATTTCAGTTTCAGGGGCTCCTGCGGCGCCTTCTCGCCGTCCAGGATCAGGCGCTTCGTCGCCTCCAGCTCAAGTAATGCCTTATGATAATTGATCTCTACGTCATTCGCCTTAAAGTTCGCGATGAGAATGATCTTCTGGCGGAAATGATCGAAGGCGATCACCTTGGAAAACAGCATCAGGTTGACGTCGGAAAAGCCTTCCTCATCCTTCGCGTCGAGCTTTAAGGTGGGCTCTGCATATTTGATGTAATCGTAGGAGAAATATCCGACAAGGCCGCCGGTAAATCCGGGAAGCTCCGGAAGCACGGGACTTGCATTCTCCTTCATGATCTCGCGGATGCAGGTGCGTACGTCCTTGGTCTCCGTCTGCGTCGTGAGCGCCGTCTTGATCGTGGTCACGCCATTTCTGCAGGAGAGCTCCAGCAGGGGATCATATCCCAGGAAGGAGTATCGTCCCCATCGCTTCTGGGAATCCGCGCTCTCCAAAAGATATACGTGACGGCTGACCTTCTTTAAGATGCGGAGCACTTCGATCGGCGTCTTTGCGTCTCCGTAGATTTCCGTGGCCAGGGGGATCACGCCATAGTCGCCCAACCCTGCGAGCTGTTTACATTCCTCCAAAGTCCGATTCACCTTCATGTTGTTACCTCCCTTTGATAAAGATTTAAAAAACGAAAGTCCTTGACAATATCACTCTGATACTGTCAAGGACGGGTTATCTTTTCTCCCGCGGTGCCACCTTGATTCACTCCCTTCTAAGGAGTGCTCTTATCGGATACCAACATATCCTGTGCAATTGACGCATGCCTAACGTCGCCCCATACTCTGGATCTCTTGATCCATTTCTAAGCGCCCTCCGTGGTCCATTTAACAGCCTGCATTTCCAACCTTTCTCAGCAACCGGTCTCTCTGTAAGCGCATCTACCGTTTTTATCTCCACTTCCTCGGTTTGTTCCGCTATTCAATTACGCTCGAAGCGAAATGCTCCTTGCTTGAAAAGAATCATAACTCTGTCGCTTTAAATTGTCAATACATATTTTGATTTTTTTATTTCAGACTGTCCGAAATACATACCGCACCATATCCGACTTTTTCATTGGGATACCTATTCTCCCCGCGGATTGGTTGCGCGCCCCTTTGCAGGTATGCCTTGATCTTCTCCCCGTAGAGCCAAGGATCATTTCCGCGAATGATCCCCCATTCCATGAGGAGCGCCGCGCTCCCACTGACGATGGGCACGCTAAAGGAAGTGCCCGTGACGCTCACGTAGCCGCCAAAGAGATCCGGTGCCAGGACGTTCACGCCAGGCGCCACAAGGTCCGGCTTACTGTTTTGCGTTATGAACCCGCGTCCGGAGAAATCTGCATACGCATCAAAAGAAACGTCATACGCCCCCACCGTGATCACCTTCGCGGCCGTCGACGGGATCGTCAGCGTTGCATCGGGCGATGACTCCAAAAAACCCGTTCCACGATTTCGTGTCACGGCAGAGGGCAGATAAAAAGCATATTCTCCGGTCACGATCCTGACGGGTTCCAATTCAAAACGCCAGATCCCCTCAGAAAGATACTCCCCCTCCCAGATTGGAAGAAACTCTAGGTAGATTTCCTGCGCGGCCGAATATGGCGTAGGTACTCCAAAATACACCAAAATCCTGACGTTCTCAACGCGGAGCGTATATCCTCCGCCGCTCGCATCCAGGCGCTCTGGCATTAGGCTGACCACGCTCCCGCCCGGCGCGCGAAGGTCAATCCGAAACTCATCGGGATACTGCTTCCAAAGCTGCACGCTCAGATTCCTCTCAAACCCGGCCACGGCAAGGTCCACCGTCCTTCGCGTCAAAAGCCTCCCCGAAACATGTCCTGCAGAATTCCCTTCATTTCCGCTGCCCACGCAGATCACGGTCCTTCCAATTTCTGCCGCATTGTCCAGAAACCGTTCCAGGAGAGAACTCCCGTCATGTGCTCCATAGGTGTTACCAAAGCTGAGATTGATCACCAGGGGCTCGCCCAGCTCCAGCCCTTTTCGGATGCAATAAGTGACGGCGCGAAGGATCTCCGTTGTCTTGGAATATCCCGCAAGCGCGCCGTCGCCGCCGAGCTTGACGATCAGAAGATCCGCCTTAGGCGCAACGCCCTGATACTCCCCGATCCTGGAGGCTGCGGCAATGCCCGTCACGGCCGTTCCATGCCCGCTGACGTCGATGGTCGGCATACGCTCTCTTCGCTCTGCCTCTGTCCCCGAAAAGAGCGCCGCATTGATCTGCGCCTCGTTAAATTCCGCGCCCTGAAAAAACCCCACAGGCGGGCCCGGAAGTTCTCCGCCGCCTTCCAGTGTCTGATCCCAAAAGAAGCGAATGCGCGTACTTCCGTCCTCGCGCCGAAACTCCCTTCGCTGATAGGCAAGCCCGCTGTCGATCACCGCCATCAGCACGCCCTCGCCACTCAAAAAAGGCTCTCTGGCAGTCACGCTGACAATGCAGGCGCGTGCCGAGGGCCCTTCCTGAACGAAATAATAATTCTTCGGTTTTTCTACATATTCGATCTGCGGATTACGGCTGACCGTTTCCACATAGTCTTCCGGAACCGTGAGGATGGCGTATCCCGCGATCAACGGCTCAAGAGTGATCCCGGCGGAAAGCCGCACCATGGCTGACTGAAGCTCCTCCGGCGCACCGTGATACTTTATGATCAGCTCCCAAGTCTGCTCCTGCAGGTCATATCCCACGTTGAGATCCCTGGTCTGACGCCTTACGTCCTCCGGTGTCTCAAGTGCAAGATTCAACTGATTTTCCAGCTTCTGGGACAAGGCAAATCTCCCCATCGTCTCCCTTGGGAAATCCTATGCGGCCGAAGACTTGCTTATGCCCCTGCAGCCTTGATCAATAAGATGATACGTACACGCGAATGAACATGATCCTTCCGCGATGGAATTCCAGGGTCAGTGACGCACCGTCCTTGTTCCCGTAAAAATAATCATTCTGACTATAGTAGCTTCCATCGAAACCCGCCTCCTGACAGGTCGTGACATATTGGAGAAATTCGTCATGCGTCATGTCGCCGACGTAAACCTCGATGCAGGACTGGTTCATCTGCTGTACGTGACACTTCTCCAGTTCAGGCTTGGGGATCAATGCCGCAACCTCTCCCGACGGCCAGGCATCGGTCATCGTGATGGCTTTTTCCACCTTGACGCGTAGGCTCCTGTCGTACTTATAATACCGGACGGAAACCTTGTTGTCCGTCTCTTCGTGATATGCCACGAATTCTTCATCTCCGGCCTCCACGTCCACGTTATAACCCGCTTCCTGACAGGCCTTGATGAATGCGTCATAAGAGTTCTTTGAAATATGTCTCACGGACGCGGAGAAGCTGACGCTGGACGAATCCTGATACCGGATCCTTCCGCCCGGGTCAGGCAAGGTGCTGCCAAGGCCCTGCGTCGGCCATGGTTCCTTTTCCAGGGTACCATACTCATCCGCATTCACGAGGAAAAAGATCCAGGGTATGATAAGCACGACTACTGCGATCGTGCACCCGGTCTTGATCTTCTGGAATTTCAGTTTCCCCGTCTTCAGCCATTTTCTCTTCATCGTGAGGATCACGATCATAAGGATCAGCTGGATCAGAGAGATCAGTGCGAGGAATTGATAATCCACAAAAAATCCCGTACAGCAAAATGCCAGGAATAGGCAAAACAAGATCTGCAGCCCAAAGATCACGGCATCCTTGATCTTCTGGGACCGGGAGCGGCCCTTGAGATTCGCGTTCTCTCTTGCGATCGTCTCCTTGGCTTCCTTCAGGCTCTCCTTACGGACGTCGCGAATAGCCTTATGTAGCATGCCCTGCAGCTCGTCCTTCGACACGTTGTCAAAGGGCTCGACGCTGTCGCAATACGGGCAGACAAAGACCTTCCTCTCCTGATCGATTTTCATAACGGCATTACAATTCTTACAATTCATCTTTTTCTCCTTGCCCCGCTTCCTCTACAAAGTAAGTCCTTGCGCTAAAATCCGGGAAGTAGCGCACCTGCTCATTATAGCCGGTACCGCCGTACGGCTGCTTTAAGTTCACGCCGCCCCGCATCAGCACGTCGCCCCGCATCAGGTAATCCTCCGTCTCCCCGTCCATTTTCACGAACTTCGCCACCATGTTGTGGAGCAGGGAATCCTGCTTGATGTGAATGGGCGCCACGGTGTTGACCAGATCGCCGAAGCCTTTGACGTTATATTTCAGCTCCCGATTGGAAAAACGATAGAGCTTTTCCGGATCCAAGGCCCGCGGACGAAGCACCAGAGAATGATTGTTCGGAATGGCAAAGCGCTGCAGGAGCACTGCAACCTCATACTTTTGATCCTCCGAGACACAGAACCACTCCTGTAGATTGCCCGCGCAGTCACGAAGATTGCTGATCCCGTGCCCGGCAAAGCTCTTCCCTCTGATCCAGGTGCCAAACTGCAGGACGCTGCGCCACTTTTTATAAAGCTCGATCTGCGTCTTAATGGCGTCCAGGTCCTCTTTCTTCATGTCCGCCAAGTTGCACTCATACCCCAGCACGCCAAAGCTTGCCACGGCGAAACGCGTCTCCAGCGGCGTGACGCGCAGGGTCTGATGATTCGGGCATGAGGAGACGTGCGCGCCGATCACGGACTGAGGATAGCCATAGCTATAACCATTTTGGATCTCCGCGCGGCACATCGCATCCGTATTATCGCTCCCCCAAATCTGCGGGAAGTAGCAAAGAATGCCAAGGTCAAAACGGTTGCCGCCGGATGCACAGCCCTCGAATAAGATCTCAGGAAACTTCTCCGTCAGCTCCTTCATACAGTGATAAAGCCCCAGCTGACAGCGGTGCACGACCTCTCCCTGACGCTCCGGCGAAAGTGCCTGCGAATAAGCATCGCTGTAAATACGATTCATGTCCCACTTGACGTAAGCAATGTTCGCCGACGAGAAAACGCGGCTCATTTCCTCTATGACATATTGCTGCACGAGGGGATTGCTCAGATCGAGAATGCGCTGATTTCTGCCCTCACTGTGTGGCTTTCCCGGAATCTCCAGCACCCACTCGGGATGCGCGCGGTAAAGATCACTGTCCACGTTGACCATCTCAGGCTCCACCCAGATGCCAAAGTCCAGACCGAGCGCGTTCACCTTCTTGGCAAGCCCCTTTACGCCTCCGGGGAGCTTCTTCTTATTCTCCGTCCAGTCGCCGAGCGAGCAAGTGTCATTATCCCGCTTGCCAAACCAGCCGTCGTCCATGACGAACAGCTCGATGCCGACGCTCTTTGCTGTCTCCGCGAGCCTTACGAGCTTCGCCTCGTTGAAATCAAAATAATAAGCCTCCCAGCTGTTTAGGAGGATGGGACGCTCCTTCTTTTTCCAAGTGCCTCGAACGATATGCTCCCGCACGAAGGCGTGCATATTGCGGCTCATGCCATTTCGCCCTTCCGCGGAATAGGTCATGACCGTTTCCGGCGCCTCGAAGCGTTCCCCGGGCGCAAGCAACCAGGAAAAGCCCTGGGGTGAAATCCCCGTGGCAACGCGCGTCTTCCCGTAGGGGCTGACCTCCAGCGCCTCATAATGATTTCCGCTGTAGATCAGGTTAAAGCCAAGGCACGCGCCATGATCCTCGCTAGTATCCTCCTTCTCCAGGAAGAAGAACGGATTCGCGCGATTCGAGGAAGTCCCCGTCGCTGAGGACAAAACCAGCTTCCCGCCCACAAGCGGCACGCAGTTTTCCTTCATCTCCCGCGCCCATGCGCCCGTGAAAAAGTGCGTGCGCCAGTCATCTCCCTCCAGGTCCACAAGCATGGAAAGCAGGCGATTTATAATAACCGCCTGCTCACCGATATTGGCCGCCTGTTCGCCGTCGTTGATTGCCTGTTCGCCGTCATTTGCCGCGATCGTCTGCGCACCATCATTGATCAGGACTGCACTGCGCGTGATCACGTTGCAATCCTCATAGACCCAATAATATAATTCCAAGGTCAGCGCCTGCCACCTGTCCTTTAAGACAACCTTCAGCTGCTGCACCTGATCTGCCTCGTCTACGGATCCAGGAAGCGTCTCAAACGCCTTCTTCCCCACGCTGATCTCATGACTGTCATAGACGAAATCCAGCGTTCTGGCGCCGCTTCTCCCAACGACCTCCGCCATCGGCTCGCGCACGTCGCCCTTCCCGGGCGCCGAGCACTCCAACCCGCCATACTCCGGCGCAAAGCTCTGCTCCTCCTTGGCATAAACCAGCGAATTCCCCGGTGCAAATGCCTGCTTCTCCGCTACCGCCTCCACCTGTCCTTTCGCCAGCTCCTCCTCGCCCAAGAGTTCTATGCGCTCACCATAATACACATGCTCCAACAACCCATTACTTAAAACCCTAAAAACATAAGTTGTATCCTTTGTACTTAACTCAAAGCACCGCTCGCTCTCTCTTATCATCCCTAGTCTCCCTACTTCTTCAATTGTTCGGCGATTTCTTGGACTTTCTCCTCAGTAAGGATGAACTTCTTTGCAAAGATTGCAATTGCGATAAAGAGTCCAATGACGGGCAGTATGGTCATGGTCATGCGCAGCCCCAGCTTCGCGCTTGCACTGACGTCCTTCGCAAAGTCGATGACCTGCTCCGCCTCAGTCGTATCACTGTTCGACAGACGATTCACGGATAGACAGATGGATGCCACAAAGATCGCGATGCCGGAAGCCAGCTTTACCACGAAGGTCTGCATGGAAAAGATCACGGACTCATCACGGCGCCCGTTCTTTAATTCACCGTAATCAACGGAATTCGCGAGGAATACGGTGGTCAGCACCTGCAGCACGCCATTTGCCGCAAAGATAAAGAAGCCGGGAATAAACAAAATATAAACGTTTGACATGTCAATAAACGCGATGCCAAACAGAGTCGCATACCCGATAATGGCACTGCTCAGCGTGATATAGAAAATCTTCACGTTGCTAAATTTCTTGCGGAGCAAGGGATACAGGATCATCATGGAAAGGATCTGAATCCCGCCGCCAAACATGTTAAATAACGTATAACTGTCGTACCATTCGGTGCCACCGAAATCATACTTAAAGAAATAGATCACCAGGTTGGACGTGATGTAGATGGACGTATTGATCAGTACGATCGCGATCACGACGGTCATGGCCTGATCGTTGGTGATCAGCGCCTTAAACATCTGTCCTACGGAGGGAGATTCCATGTTCACGGTGGATTTCTCCTTGATCGCAAAGCAGGTAATGGTGATGAACACGACAAAGAGCACCGCTACGATCAGGGTAAACCACTGGAAGCCAACTCTCTCATTGCTGCCGCCGATCGCATGAACGGTCTTCATGGTGAAGATCATGACAAGTGCGGAACCAACGCCGGCGCAGGAACGTGCCAGCGTCGTAAGTCCTTCTCTTTCCTTTCCGGATTTCGTAAAGGCAGGGATCATGGACCAATAAGGGATGTCCATCATGGTATATGTCACGCCCCAGAGGATGTACGTCACTGCCGCATATGCCACCAGGCCCTTGCCATCCAGCGCAGGCGGTGCCGCAAACATGAGATATAATACCACGGCGTTTGTGAGCGTTCCGATCAGCAGCCATGGGCGAAACTTTCCCCATTTGGTATTCGTCTTCGCAACGATCACGCCCATGATGGGATCGTTGAATGCGTCAAAAATTCTCGCTGCCAGAAGGATGATGCCCATGGCGATCGCATTCACGCCCAAAATGTCCTGAAAGTAGTATAGCACGTAGGTTGCCGACAACATGTAGACCATGTCTTTTCCCACGGCGCTCAGGCCATAGGATACTTTTTCCTTTAATTGTAGATTCATTCCGTATCCTCCTTACTTTCAATCTTCTGCCAGATTCTAACAAGAGCTCTCTGCCTTGACCATAAATTGCATCTCAACGGGCTCACATCCTTCCGCCCGAACGATCAGCTTGCCGCACCCGCTCTTTCCAGTCGTCTTAACATAGGTGCCGGTCATGCCGCCCTGCAGGCCGACAAGACTAGGGCCCACAAGCTTGATCTCGCCTTGCACTTCCAGCAGTACGGGATCATTGCAAAAGCTCAAAAGATTTCCGAACTCATCCTGCATCTCAATGCGGACGGCCGCCACGTCATAGGTCTGATCCTCCGCCAGCTCCACGTGATCTGCCTTGCAGGACAGCGCCATGGAATGCATCGGCTGCTTCTCCACGCTCTTTACGACCTCGCCGTCCTTGATGGCATCAAATCGATACGCGGTGGAAGTTCCGCCCCAGTCGCCCACGTACTTATTGTACAGGACGGCCGCCTGGTCGAAATTCATGTGATCCACGGTGATCAGCTTTGCCGCCCGAAGCTTTGCATCCAGCGGGAGGTTATTCAGTCCCACCCGCGCCACGGTGTTCAGAAGCTTCTTAATATCCTTGGCCCGACTCGGCTTCATGCCTTCCTTCGTCTCCATCACGTCGCCCACGAAATCATCCACTGCCAAGGGGCCGTGAGGGAGGTTCGGATAGGGGCTGTCCTCCCTGAAATACTCATGCAGGAATTCCCCATTCTTATATGTCCTGACGGAATCCGCATTCGTAAACAGCCAGATCAGTCCCCGGTTACAGCCGGGATGCTCGCCGATGTCCATGGAGGAACTCGGCACCAGAACCGGCGTCTCCTCCTGCTGACTTGCATAGACTGCTGCCGCCAGCTTCGGATTGCGGAATGCATCCATCACGCCGTGATAGCAGATCCGGTCGCCGCTCCCGAAATCCTTATGCGTATTATAATCGAACATGCACCATCCAAAGCATCCGGCAATGTCCTCCTGTCCGCCCACGGCCTCAAGCACGTTGGCATGCCGCAGTGCATGCTCCACGCGCTTATCCTCACAGTCATAGGCTTTCGTCGGAAACATGTGACCATTATGCTCGGTGATCAGATAAGGCTTTGTCACGTCGGAAGTGACTGCCTTCTTGGGTTCACAGCCCTTATTATTTCCTTCATGAACGAACTCATTATAGGTATAAACGTCCTCCAGAAGATGACTCTTCTTGATGGCGCGCACGCCGCCCGTCTGTCTCGTGGGATCGAGTCTGTGCGCCAGCGCGTTCGTCTTCTCATAGAACGCGTCATCATCCACGGATTCATTGATCCGAACGCCCCAGATGATAATGGAGGGGTGATTGCGATACTGCAGGATCATGTCCTGCACGTTTTGGATCGCCTGCTCCTTCCACGCGCCGTCCCCGATATGCTGCCACCCAGGCATCTCCGTGAACACAAGAAGTCCGAGCTCATCACAGCGATCAATGAAATAATGGCTCTGGGGATAATGCGAAGTGCGCACGGCATTGACGCCTAGCTCATATTTTAAGATGTCAGCATCATTCACCTGCAAAGATTTCGGCGCGGCATATCCCAGGTAGGGATAGCTCTGATGACGGTTCAGACCGCGGAGCTTGACCTTGCGGCCATTCAGGTAGAAGCCGTCCCTGCGGAACTTTGCGCTCCGAAAGCCAAAGACGTCCACCCGTTCATCCAGCAGCGTCTCGCCCTGAAAGAGCTGCGTTTTCAACTCATAAAGCGCCGGAGCATTGATATCCCAGAGCGCGATCTCACCGAGGGCTTCGATCCCGTCCACGGCGTGATCCGTGGCGCCAAAGATCCCTTCGTCCCCGTCAAATCTGTCGGCATGCTTGGCTCTCTTTTCCGCATCCGCCTCGTAGGAAAGCTTCTTCTCACCCAGGGGAACGAAATCGCCTTGTCCCTTTCTTCTCAGGAACTGCCGGATCTCATATTGCACGGTCGCTTCCGCCTTGTCAGCCAAGGCACTGCGAAGCGCGAGGGAATTCACCTTCACGCGGCTTCTCACCCTGTGCTCATCCGATACCACCGTGGAAAGAAACACGTCCTCCAGGAAAGCCTCCTCGAAGACCTCCAGATAGACGTCCCGATAGATCCCGCCAAAGGTCATATAGTCAATGACATAACCAAACGGCGGAACGTTTCGGCTCTCACGGCTGTCCACCTCCAGGGCGATCACGTTCTCCTCGCCGAGACGGAGCCTTTCCGTCAGTTCCACGGAGAACGCCGTATAGCCGCAGGAATGCCCTCCAATCTGCTCCCCGTTAAGAAATACCCTGCAGACGTGTCCAACGCCCTCAAAGGTCAAAATAACGCGTTTCCCGGCCCACTCAGTAGGAGCGGTAAGGATTCTTCGATAACCGCAGACCATCTGATACAGGCTTTCATCGAAATAATGCAGCGGTACCTCCTTACAGGTATGGGGCAGCCTCACCGTCTTTAGAGTTCCCGTATATTCTTTTTTCGTCAGATCCTCCGTGAACTCCTCCGTAAAGCCCCACTGATCATCCAGCCAAATCCTGTTTCCCACTTCATTCCTCCACGCCTGTCATATTCGATGCTCGCCGCATCCGTCCCGCGTTATCACTCATGCGCTCTGTCTCGCGCTTATTTTATTTCACTGCGATTCCGTTGACCAGAATGTCCACCACGTGGTCAAGGGCTTCGCCATAGCTCAAGTTATTGACGATCAGAATGTCTCTCTGGAAGAACTGCTCTAAGGATGCCTCCAGCATCATCTTCACGAGGCACAGGGGCAGCGGTCTGATCACGCCTTCCTTGATCCCCTTTTCGAGGAGCATCAGCGTATTCTCCCATCCGGTCTCCAGGCGCTCTTCCACGCGCTGATAGGTGGTGGGATACTTATCCTTCAGCTCATAGAGCTTGCGAAGGTCGATGTCGCGATAGCTCTCCGGCATCACGCCAAGGATCTTGCGGATCTTTTCCAGCGTCGTAAGGGACTTGTCCTTCATCACCTCTTCCTCGCTGACCTTGATCTGATCAAAGAGATAATCCACCATCTCCAGGAACATCTTTTCCTTGTCGTCAAATACCTTATAGATGGTCTTCTTACTGATGCTCAGCTGCTTTGCGATGTCATCCATGGTAAATTTCAGGCCCTTCTGATTAAACACTTCCATGGTCCCGTTCAAAATGGTTTTTCTCAGTTCTGCATTCATGCGTTTTCCTCCTTCGCTCCTTGGGTGTGCGGTTTCCTGCGCTCTCCTTGCTGTTTTTTACGGGTTTCACTTTACGTTTCCCTGACGCTTACGAATTCATCGGCTTTTCGCGCCTTCTCTGGGGAAACGGTTTATCATATTATGGTTTCTTCATTCTCATTATAGCAAAAGAGTTTCCATTCAACAAGAAACTCTTTCTACAAATTTCGTTTCCCTCATTTGTGAAAATCGCACAAAAAAATTGGAGCACGCTATATGCATGCTCCAATTTGTACAAAATGTCATAATAATTCCAAATTATTCAGAAAAATATTCTTTCATGGCTTTGATGGCCATCAGGGTGTCCTGCGTCCCTCCGGTTTCCACGGCGGAATGCATGGCCAGCTGCGGAAGCCCTATGTCAACGCTGGGGATCGACACGTGTGAGGTGGAAATATTGCCGAGCGTGCTTCCTCCGGCCACGTCGGAATTGTTCACGTAGGTCTGGCAGGGAACGCCCGCGCGCTTGCAAAGACTCCGGAACCGGGCCGCCGTCACGCCGTCCGTCGTATACTTCTGCGCGCTGTTAAACTTGATCACCGGGCCGCCGTTGAGTCTGGGCCGGTTCGTGGGATCCGCCTTCTCCGGGTGACAAGGATGCACTGCATGCGCATTGTCCGCGGAGATCAAGAGTCCTGCCGCGATCCATTCCTTCAGCTTGGAGGCAGAAACGCCAAGGCTTTCCCGCATGCGAAGGAGCACGTCCTCAAGGAAGGTGGAATCCGCGCCCTGGTTCGAGCCGCTCCCCACCTCTTCGTTGTCGAAGATGGCGCAAAGGGTGACATACTTCTTAGCAGTCACCTCCGAATGACTCTTTACCAGGCTATAAACGCACTGCAGGTCATCCAGCTTGGGCGACAGGATAAACTCCTTCTTTGCCCCGAAAAGGCGCCCCTCTTCGCGCGCATATAAGAAGAGATCATGCCCGAGGATCTGCTCCGGCTTCACGCCCGCCGCCTTCGCGACAAGCTCGAGGAATAAGGAGCCGCCCTCCTTCTTTTCCTCTGACGCCGCCGTGAACAGAGGCTGCAGATCCGTCTGCGGCTGATACGCTGCGCCCTTATTGATGTCACGGTTCATGTGAATGGAAAGATTGGGGATGACCAGCAGATCCTCATCCAGGTTCACAAGCTTCGTCTCAAGCTCGCCCGTCTTTTGCTTTTCATATGCGATCCTGCCCGCGATGGAAAGGGGACGGTCCAGCCAGGTGGAATGGATCATTCCGCCGTAGGGCTCCACGTTCAGCATCACGCAGGCCTCCGCCTTCCTCTCCGGGTTTTCTTTCACCTTAAAGGTCGGGGAATCGCAGTGCGCCGCCGCAAGATGCAATCCCTTGACCAGCTTTTCGTCTTCCGGAAGGCAAAATGCGATCAGCGACGAATCATTTCGCGTCACGTAATACTTCCCGCCCCACTTCAGCTTCCAGGCCTTCTTTTCATCCAGGGCCGTAAAGCCCTGTGCCTGATAGATCCCCGCAGCATTCGCGATCGCGTGATAGCTGCTAGGGCTCTCTTTGATAAATCGGAGCATCTCCTCCGAAACCTTTACCTCTTCCTTCATGTCATGACCTCTCCGTTATACGCGATATACGATCTTTGCCGCCATCTGCTTTGCCGCATCCTCACCGCAGAAAACCTGCGCAATGGCAAGCGCAAAATCAATGGAGGTGCCCATGCCCCTGGAGGTGATCACCTTTCCGTCCACTTCCACGGGACCTGCCGTCACGGTCGCGCCCTCAAGCTCCCCTTCGAAAGTGGGATAGCTGCAGGCCCTGCGTCCCTTCAGGTAGCCGCGGTGTCCGACGATGCTCGGCGCCGCACAGATGGCTGCAATATACTTTCCGTTTTGATAGAATTCATCCACCTTTGCCATCAGCGGCTTGCAGGCCTCCAGGCCCTTCGTTCCCTTGCCGCCGCCAGGCAGCACGATCATGTCGTAGCTCTCGAAATCCGCCTCTCCAAAGGTCTTATCCATCTTCACTAAAATATCATGAGATCCAAGCACCTGCTTCTCCCCATAAGCCGAAACCATTTCGATCTCCAGATCGCATCTTCTGCAAATGTCAACGACCGTGAGGGCCTCGATCTCCTCAAATCCTTCCGCAAAGAAAATTCCTATCTTTCCCACTTCTTGCTCCTTTCCGCCGGGGCTGCCTTGCCCCGCCAGGTTGTCAGATTACTGATTCCGTCAGGATACTCGTCCCAACATTCTCATCATATCCCATCTCACTCGTTTCCGCAATCCCCCAATAAAAAAGCATGGGAGGGGTATCCCATGCTTTCTGATTATAAAATTGCTTCAGATTCGCTGCCGCCGTGGGGCTCCAGGGCAAGCGCCGCGAAGGAGAAGAACAAAAGTCCTAAGAGAACATTTAAGATCAGGGCGATGGCGATGCCGAGGGCCACCTTCCCGATGGCGGCGCAGATGGCGATGGCCACGATGTCAGGAAGCAGTCCAAAGTAGACGAACAGGACCTGCACGAATTGCTTCAGCATCACTCCTGCATTGTTGGGCACGGTCACGCCGATGAAGGTGCCCACCGAAGTGGAATAAATGCTGATGGAAAGGAGTGCAAGCACCCATACGAGAGCCTCCAGCGGATTGCCGCCCATCACCAGGGCGCCCACCACCATCGGGATCGCCAGATCCATGGCAGAGCCTGCGATCTCCGCGAGCATGGAATAAAACATCTTCGACCATGCACTTTCCGGGATCATCACGAAGTAGTCCATCTTCGTGTCCTGCTCCAGCACGTTGCCCAGGGAGCGCATAAAGGTCGTCACTGCAAAGACAGCTGCCAGAAAGATCACTGCATTGGTCTGAATGGAAAATCTGCAGACCAGTGCCACGCCCACCGCGATGAGGAGGTTAAACTCCATCGTCTTCGTAAAGAAGCCAAAGTGCGCAAAGCGGAAACGATTGTACATATTCTTGAAGAAGAACACGTTCGCGCCCCAGCCATGGCCGATGTTTTCGCGGCGAAGCTTGTCGCTCCTGTCCTTCTTACGCTTTACGATCAGGCCAGCATTCTTAGCGCGGGCTGCCTCCAACAGCTCTGCAACCTCTTCCGACTTCGCCATGGCGTCCTCATAAAAGTCAACCTTGAGCTGCCACATGAACCAGATCAGAAGTGCGCTGCCGATGATCAAGAGGGCCAGGAACAGGATCACGCCAGTCAGGTTCCCGTCAGCGCAGGCCCTGACAAAGCCCTTCATCCATCCCCAGAAGGGAACGAACTGCGTGCCCTTCGCATTAAAGAATGCGGAAGCGGCCGTCAGATAGTCCTGCCCGCTGGTCCTTTGATAAGTGAAAAAGCCTCCCGCGATCAGCACAAGGACTGCCACCAGTCCCGGGCGAAGGAACCGCTTCACCGCGTCATACTTCGAGGCAAGCAGGTAAGTCAAAAGCTGCATCAGCGTGCTCAGGAACATCGTCATGGAGAACGCGGCGATGAGGCCGACGCCTGCCCATACGCTCAGTCCCACGTTGAACACGAGGTTCGGCAGCTGGAACAACAGGTAAAGCCCCATGATGATCATGGTTCCGATCTGCATTCCGATCCGAAAGAGCATGACGGACTGCGGTTTCAGCGGCGACGGGAACAATAGGTTTACGTCCGCCGGCAGGAATAGCTTTCCTGCATTCTTATCCGCGTTCACGATCGACAGGGCAAACAGAACGATCACAATGCCTGCAGCGACCAGCTCCAGGAAATTATCATAACCGATGCCGTCGCGGATGATATGCGGCTTTTCTTCCTCAGGCTCCGCCACGTCCTCATCTGGCGCATCCACGGTCTCCGTGATCTCCGTCTCTTCTTTATTCTTCTCTGCAAGATCACTTATCGTAACGGCTAAAATTCCGATGCCCATGCCAAAGACAAAGCAGATAATGATAAAGACCATGACCCAGGTTTTAAAGAGCTTCTTGATCTGGTTGATAAAGGAATGAAAGGCATAATATAAAAACATTCTCATGGCCGTCACTCCTTCCCCTTCTCCTGGTCGGACTCTTCCGTCTCCTTATGCTGCATGTCTTCCTGCTTGACGCCCTCCGTCACCGCAAAGAACAGCTCCTCCAGACTTCTGCCGTCCTGCTCCAATTCCTGACGGGTCACGTTCGCCTTGATCTGGCCGCTCTGCATGATCAGTGCGCGGTCCCAGAGCATGTCCACGCTGTCGATGATATGCGTACTGATGAGGAGGGTCTTTCCCTTCGCCCTCATCTCCTCAAACATTTCCTTCAGCTGTTTGATGGCATGAGGGTCCAGACCGATCATGGGCTCATCCAGAAGCAAAAGATCGGGATCCGGCAGAAGGCCCAGGCAAAGGTTGAGCTTTTGCTGCATGCCCTTTGACAGCTCGTCGCCGAACTTTTTCTTCTTATCCAGGAGTTCGAACCGCTCCAGCAGCGAATACGCCTTATCTTTATATTCGGACATGCGATATGCCCTGGCCAGGAACTCCAGATGCTCAGAAACCGTCAGGTTCGGATACAGGGCAGGCATCTCAGGGATGTACCCCATGATCTTTCTGGCATCCGTCGACTTATTCGGAAATCCGCCCACGGTGATCTTTCCTTCATATTTCAAGAACCCGATGATGGATTTCATGATGGTACTTTTTCCGGCACCGTTCGGTCCGAGAAGCACCGTCACGCTCCCGGGATCCAAATGAAAATCCACGTCATTACATGCCAACAGTTTTCCATACTTCTTTGTTACGTGTGATACGTCTAACATTGTGTTTACCCCTTCTCTCTTTCTTTTCGCATCTTACGCTTTCATCCGTTCAGCCCAATTTCAAGCTTGTTCCCATTATATCTCATGACAGGGTTTTTGAAAAGCGCGGAAAACGCACTTTAAAACATATATTTCGCCAAAATCCGCACGATTTCAAAATGTCTCGAAATCATTGGCTTTATCATACCCTTGATCCTCCGTCACGTGGAAACTTTGTTGTAAATCGCAGCTTTTTTGTCGCGAAACGTAAATTAAAAGATTCTACTATTCAAGAGAAAAGTTTTATGCTATACTTGAAGCAGAAGCAAGTAATTGCTTCCCCGGCTGCGGATCGCACGGTCCGCAGCCACCCCCCTCAAAAGTATTTCAGAAAGGGAACGTCTCATGGAAATAGAACGGAAGTTTTTACTGAAAAGCCTCCCTGACAATTTAGAATCTTATCCCTGCCATCACATTGAGCAGGCTTATCTTTGCGTGGATCCCGTGATCCGCGTCCGCAAGGAAGATGATACCTTTTACATGACCTATAAGGGCAAGGGCATGATGGCAAGAGAGGAGTACAGCCTCGACCTCACGGAGGAGGCCTATTATCATCTCCGTGACAAGGCGGACGGGCAGGTGATCTCAAAGAAGCGTTACCTCATTCCCTTAAAGAATCCCGGATTCCGGGAAGGCTTTCCGAAGCCCCCTGCGGATTATACTCTGACCATCGAGATCGACGTGTTCGAGGGACATTTCGCGGGATTGATCATCGCCGAAGTCGAGTTTGGAAGCAAGGATGCCGCGGAAGCATTCGTTCCACCCGATTGGTTCTGGGAGGACGTGACCTATTGCAAGGAATATCATAATTCCTACATGGCTATGATGGCGCCCAGCGAGATCGCACCCTAATGGGCAGATAACCCAGCGTGATCCACAATGCAAGGCAAGACACATAATTGAATATGAAACGTAAAAGAGGTTTCGACTGTTGCCGAAACCTCTTTTTTTATCAATTCTTTTGTTTTCCCATTGAACTTCCCATGGGCTTTCTCGTTTGCTTTCCCTTAGTCTTCTCTTGGGCTTACTGCTCCTTCAGCCTTCCGTAGGTCCTGGTCAGCTTGTGGATCTTTTGCGCCAGCTCCTCCGTGCAGGCGCCCGCGCTCATGCGCCACTTCCAGTTGTCGCCTAAGGTGGAGGGCATGTTGATCCTGGCCTCGTTGCCAAGCTCCAGATAGTCCTGCATCGGGATGATCGCCGTGTCCGCAACGCTCGATACGGCCGCGCGGATCATGGCCCAAAGGAGCTCATGATCATCCGTGCAATTCAAGTAATCCATCAGGAAGGCATTCTGCTCCATGCTCCTGTTTCGGATCCATCCGAGCGTCGTCTCATTGTCATGCGTTCCGGTATAAACCACGCAGTTCTTTTCGTAGTTATGCGGCAGATACATCCCCTCGCCGTCCGGCCCCTCGTCGAACGCGAACTGGAGCACCTTCATGCCGGGATATCCCGTCTCCTCGAGGAGCCGGAACACACCCTCCGTCAGAAGTCCCAGATCCTCCGCAATGACCTTTCTGTCAGCGAGCTTTCCTCTTCTGCCGGTTCCCTTGTTGCTCCGATCCGCCATTTTCCGCGTGAGGATCTCGAACAGCTCCGCGCCGGGGCCCTTCTCCCAGTGTCCGCCGGCCGCCGTCTCAGCGCCGTAGGGCACGAACCAATACTCATCAAATCCACGGAAATGATCCAGACGGACAATGTCATACCAATTATAGCAATAATTCAGTCTCTGATACCACCAGGCATAATTGGTCACCTTATGGAAATCCCAGCGATACAAAGGATTCCCCCAGAGCTGACCCGTCGCCGAAAACGCATCAGGCGGGCATCCTGCCACGCCGATCGGCTTCCCGTCCTCATCGATCTGGAACAGTTCCGGATGCGCCCAGACGTCCGCGCTGTCAGCCGAAACATAGATGGGAATGTCCCCGATGATCTCAATGCCCTTGCGATTTGCATAGAGCTTCAGCGCCTTCCACTGCTTATCGAACTCGTACTGCTGGAACTTATAGCAGCGAACCTCATCCGCCAGCTGCCTTTGATACTGCGCCATCGTCAGGGGCTTTCTTAAGCGAAGTCCCTCCTCCCAGTCCATGAAACCGGTCCCGGGAAAGGCATCCTTCAGTGCCATAAACATGCAATAATCATCCAGCCAGAACGCATTCTTCTTGATGAATTCCACGTAGTCCTTCTGTGTCTCCAGGCCCTTCTTTACGGCTCTCTCCCATGCCTTCCGAAGCAAAGGGAACCGCCCGCCGTAAAGCTTTCCATAGTCGATATAATTCGGATGGTCGCCAAAGTCGACTTCATCACATTCCTTCTTCGTAAGCAGCCCTTCCGAGATAAGAGTCTCCAGATCGATGAAATAAGGGTTTCCCGCAAAGGTGGAAAACGACTGATAAGGGGAGGCGCCATAGCCCGTGGGCCCCAGCGGCAGGATCTGCCAGAGCTTTTGCCCCGCCTTCTTTAAGAAATCTACAAACGCATAACTCTCCTTACCAAAGGTACCGATGCCGTACTCCGACGGCAAGCTTGAGATCGGCATCAAAATTCCTTGCTTTCTCATGCTCATTCCTCCCAACTCCAAGAGATTTTTTTCATCTCCTCTTTATTTTGATACATCAACTGATCCGCCCGCTTAGCGGTGGTATTCAGGTCATAATCGATCCGGTTGTCATATCTTGCATAGCCGCAGGCAATGCTGATCTTGACCTGATCGCTGTTCTTATTATACTCTTCGATCATCTGCTCCATGATGTCCTGCTGCTCCTTGCAGGCCGTTTTCCCGCCCTTGGGGATCAGGCAATAGAACTCGTCACCGCCCATGCGATATACGTTTCCAATGGTGCCAAAGGTATTGCGGATGATCTCAGCGCTGTCACAGATGTACTTATCTCCCATCTCATGTCCCAGCCGGTCGTTACACTTCTTCAAATCGTTCAGGTCCAGAACGACAACCACGTAATTCTCCGGATCCACCACGTAAGGATCCGTATCCATGATGAATGCCGCGCGGTTGAACAGTCCCGTCAGTTTATCATGATATGCCAGTTTCTCCATGCTGTGCGCACCCTTGCCCGCGGAGATCAGGTCCCCGGACTCACGGAATACGTAAAGACCAAGCGCAATGGCATAGAGCAGAAATCCCACGATAACGAAGGAAGTCAAATGTCTGCCCTGGGACAGAAAATAGGTCAAGGCATCCAGAAAGACGCCCAATGCGGCCACAAGCATTCCAAGAAGGTTTCTTCGAAGCTTAGCGCTCCACCCGCTCCGCCGAAGTTCCTTAAAGGTCATGTAACAGAGAACGCCAAGGGCGAATACAATGGAAAACAGGATCAGCTTCAGCACCTGGCGGAAATCAGCCAGATTAAAGAACTGAAGGAACAAGGCCAGGCCCATCACGCCAAGGCTCACCCAACAGGGAAGGAACCAGATCTTGAAGTCGCGCGTCGAGTACATGTTCTTCATAAAGAGGATGAACGGGATCACCGCCGTCATCATAGCCATGTACGGCAACAGTGAAAAAATAGGAAGCCCGTGGAACAGCATCTTGCAAAGGGCGGCATCCGAAACACGCCAAAGCCCGACCAAAACTGCCAAAAGTCCCAGAAGGCCCAGGCTCTTATCCACCTCTGAATTCTTACGGTTATAGAAAACATAGGTCATCATGATGCAACCGACAATGATCAGAAGCAGACTGGTGATCACGATGAATAGTTCCTCGCCCAGGATGGCCTTTACGACACTGCCCTTCTCGCCAAACCAGAACGTGGGAAGTCCATAGGACAAATTCTTATAGACCGGCGTCAGCTCAATGTAAAGGTCCGACCCGTTGGCGTCCTCCGGAAGCAGAACGTCATTCCATACGCACCCAGGCGTCTTCGCATAAGAATTCTTTGGCGAGGATACCATTTCATAAATGCAATCGGAGCCACAATAAACCCTTACCGTCTGATGGATCGTATAGAAAATGAGATGACAATACTTCCCCGTAATGCCGCTTACGTGCACCTTGCCATGCCAACCAAAGCCTGTGATGACGTTCGCCTGATTCTCAAAGGTGGGGACGGCGGTCAGCTGCTCACAGCCCATTTTCGGCTCGGTGACGGCGTCATAATTGATCCTGTAACTGACAAAATAATAGCAAAGAAGGATCGCAAGCGCCAAGATCACCACAAGATAGATTTTCCGAACAAGCTTATCCATATTCCTCTCTCCTGAAATCAAATCCTACGCCTGCTGCTCCTGCTGTTTCATGCGGAATTTCTCTTCATACATCATCTTATCGGCACGACGGATCGTCGCATGCACGTCCTCGTCCTCCTTGGGATCGAACACGGCAAATCCGCAGGCGATCCCCATGTGAATGTCACGACTGTTGCGATTAAACTCTGCCACCCTGTCCTGCATCCGCTTCGAACGCTTCCGACAATCCTCCATGGAATCCTCCGGGAGAATGGCGCCAAATTCATCACCGCCAAGGCGATAACACCTGCCGCGTTCACCAAAGCAATCCATGATGATCTTCGCGGCCTCCTTGATGTAGACGTCGCCCTTGTCATGTCCTAAGGTATCATTACACTTTTTCAGATTATTGAGGTCAAACGCCACGAGGATACAGCTCTTCGGGTCATACTCACTTCCCGCCAGATACTCCGTATAGGCGGCGCGGTTAAAGAATCCGGTCAGCGCATCATGATAAGCAAGCTTCTTATACTGCCTTGCCTGCATTCCGACCTCCATGCCTTCCCTGGACGCCTTCATCCGCTTATAGATCATAAAGATCAGGAAGATCAGGAACAGGAACATGCTGACGGGGAATTTCGTCACGCCGGAGGTTCCCAGATAGGTATAAATGTCGATCGCCATCCACATCATGCCAAGGACCGCGCAGAAAAAGCTTGCCCTCACGTCCTTGTCGACTCCATTGTTCTTGACATAGGTGCCGATCCCAATGAATGCACACAGATAGCAGAACGCCAGGCAGGCCTCAGAAATCCACATGCTCTCCCTAAAATCCGCAATGCCAAAGAACTGCTCCACGAACATGATAATGATCCCAAAGAGCGTCACCCAATCCGGCGCCTGCCAAACGAAAGACCGATCCGTGCCGAGAAGGTCAAAGATCACCTTCTTCATCATCAGCGGGAAGAACATCATGACAATAAAGGGAAGCACCGAGAGCACCGGCAAAGACTTCGTAAAGAGCGCAACAAAATCGCTGTCCAGCATTTTCCACAGGCCGACAACGATGGTGAATGCAGAATGAGTCAGCGCGATCGGAAGATTCTCCACTTCCTTGCCGCTTACCAGGGCAATGATGATCTGGAGAACGCCAATGACGATCACGCAAAAGCACAGCGAAAGGATCGGCAGGTTGGAAAGCAGGATCACCTTGATGATCTGATAGCCATTGCCGAGCATAAAATCAGGGATCTTATAGGCCGAGGCATACACCGGAAACAGCTCGATCCGGACGGTCCTGCCGTTGTCAACGTCATTGAAGACCACTTCATTGTATACCACGCCGGGGCTCTTCGGCAGGATGACACCGGGATTGACCTCCATGTGATACACCTGCTCCGAGCCAAGATAGACGACCACGTTTTGATGCGCCGTCAGAAATAATAAGGTATTAAAATCAGACCGAACGTCCTTTAAGCGAAAACTGATGACGATCTTCTCTCCCAGGGGAGCCTCCTCGTCCCTCACCGTTGACATGGAATATTCCGTGATCTCACTGTATCCCGTCAAGGGGTATTTCCGCTGAACGCTTAATCTCAGATTAAAAAGGCCATATAAGAACAAGAACAAAAACAAGATGCCAACAATGACATATGCCCTTAAAATAATCTTTTTCATTGGTAACCCTCAAGTTCACAACATAAGGCGGTAAAGATCCATTACAAGATATAGGCAAAGTAACAAGCATATCCGATGAGCATCAGCACGCCGCCAAGCCTGCCGAGCCTACGATTCTTGATCACGCAAAGGAACAGCAGCACTGCTGCCGCAAGAGCCGCGATGCTGTCCACAAGGAAGCTGAAAGCATATTGCACGGGCGTGATCAGCGCCGTGGTACCCACCACGAACAGAATGTTGAAGATATTGCTTCCCACGATGTTTCCAACGGCGATGTCCGGCTTTTTCTTCAGTGCCGCCGTCACGCTGGTCACCAGCTCCGGAAGCGAAGTGCCAAAGGCGATGATCGTAAGCCCGATGAAACGCTCTTCCATGCCGAACATCTTCGCGATCGCGCAGGCCGCATCCACCGTCACGTCACTTCCCTTGACGATCATCACCGCACCGACGATGAGCATGAGGATGAGCAGCCAGATGGGCTTCTTCTTTTCTTCCTGCTCCTCTTCCTCCTGAGGCTTTCCATTCTTTGCCATCTTCCAAAGATACAGAAGATAAAGGATCATCAGCGCCCAGAGGATCCCTCCATCCAGCCTACTCACCTGATTGTCCCAAAGCCCAAGACCCGCGAGGACAATGGTGATCAGGATGACAAAGGGGATCTCATAATACGCCGTCGACTTTTGCACCGGGATCACACAGATCACACTGGTCAGACCAAGGATCACCAGCACGTTCATAATGTTGCTTCCAAGCACGTTGCCAATGGTGATGGCCGCGCTTCCCTTCATCGCGGCGGAGATACTGACTGCCGCTTCCGGCAACGAAGTTCCCATTGCCACGATGGTCAGACCGATCACCAGCTGCGGGATCCCAAGTCTGTCCGCAATGGAGGCCGCGCCGTCGACGAACCAGTCCGCGCCCTTCATCAAAAGCACAAAGCCAACCACCAATAAAAGTATCTGTAATAATATTTCCATGACTGTCTTTCCTTCCTAGTTGTCACTTACGTCCTGCGATTCTTCCGCTGCTTTTCCATTGTTTCGAGGAGCATTTCGATCAGGTCCTTATTCAGTACCATGGACTTTCCGAAGGGATTGAGCACCACGCCGGAAATCTTCGGATCACGAAGCCCATAGGCCAGGACGTCCTGGATCGCGCGATTCACGCAGATGCCGCGCTTCTTCCCGACGGAAAGCTCTCCCTCATCCGTAAACATCGGGATCCACTCCTTGCCGCTCTGCTCCTTGACCACGTCAACGACAAGATGCATCTCACGATTATAAGTCAGCGGATCGCCCTGCCTGTCCTTCGAGGCACTGCGAAGCGCACCATTTCCATGATCCCGCGCGTCAGAGGACTTCGCCGCGCTTTCCTCCCGCATCGGCGTCAGCACCTGGCCATCCTCCAGCATGCGCTGCACCAGCGTGTCACGGAACAACATAAAGTTCTCCTCCGTCCCGTGCTCATAAAATGCCTCCACGGATCTCTTGATCCGGCGATTGTCATCATAAGGGTTACTTTCCAGCAAAGGATCCCGTCCGAGCGCCCTGTCGAACCGCTCCAGCGCGCGAACAATCTCAGGATTCAGATAAGCCTCACCCCGCATGACAATTCCCACGGGAATGCCATAATACGCCTCCGCCATCGCTCCCGCAATGGCTGCCAGCGTATCCGTGTCCCCGCCCAGGGAAACAGCATTCCGCACCACGTCCTCATAAGAATTCCCTTCCAGAAACGCAATGATCGCCTCCGGAACAGTGTGCATGCAATCCTCTACGTGATGATACGTCGGTCGAATGTCATCCAGCTTCCTGGACAGATCATAGCCGAAGACCTTCTCCACATAACTCTTGATCTCGTCCTTCGGCTTCTTATTTCTCGCCATAAAGATCACGCTGGCCGTCGCCTCCGCGCCCTTGACGCCCTCGGGATGATTATGCGTCACCCTCGCCGTCGCCGCGGCAACGCCCCTCGTGCGCCCCAGGTCATCATACAGCCATCCTGCCGCGCTCACGCGCATTGCGGAGCCGTTTCCGTAGCTGCCATAAGGCTTTGCATCCTCGCCCATGCGAAGCCACTGATAGAACCTTCCGCCATATCCGGCATCAGGATACTTATGCCCCCACCTTTGCATGGAAGCCGTGACCTTCTTTTCAATCTCCTCCGTGGACGCGTTCTTTCCCGCCTCGAGCAATGCCTCCCCAACGGCAATGGTCATAACGGTATCGTCCGTGAAATAACTCTTCTCGGAAAAAAGCTCAAACTCCTTCGACTTATCGCCCATGTCAAACTCATATGGACTTCCGATAATATCCCCAAATATTGCCCCGTACATACCTTCCCTCCTTACGCAGAAAGCGTTCCCAAAACCGCCTTCGTTCCTAAAGTGTTCAGAGAGCAGACCGCTCCGTTTACATTCTATCATGTTTTCCCGCAAAAACCTAGAGCGACTTTAGCCAATCTTTGAGGTCGTTTGTTATGCACTTTACACCCTGCCGCGCATCAAAATAGAAAAGCTCTCCATGATGCCTCATGGAAAGCCATAATATGAAGTGCGGATAACAGGACTTGAACCTGCACGGTCACCCACCAGAACCTAAATCTGGCGCGTCTGCCAATTCCGCCATATCCGCAAAGCGTCGCCAGATCACCTTCAGCGACCTTTTTATTATATCCGCCAGGCACTTACACGTCAAGTGTCAAACGCGGGGAATAACTTTGATGCCGAACTTCTCAGTTTGTCTCAGAATCCACAACACCTAAATGCGGTTCCGCCTATAACCGTGTAGTATTCCGCATAATCCTTAAAAGTCTCCCTAAATGATCTTAGGTTGTTCTTTAGTTCCTCGTTGTTTGCCATTTCCAGATTTCCTCCTTAACTTGTTCAAGGCACTTGTGTATCCTTTCGTCTTTTACGTCACTTAAGGAACATATCAGCGAAACCGGGTCCACCATTTCTTTCTCGAAAACGTTTCCGGAAAAAAGTTTAGGATCATACCTCCATTTTTGGAACCGCGCCAGATTTCCTGATGCGTCAAGACTTGGATCTATGCCAGCCATGTCCTTTATCCCGGGATCATCCTTGTAAAAAGCATATTCCACGTACTCAGGATAACCAAAGTCAGATCTTAGCGAAAGGCTATATTCTCCGGCGGCGGGCACTTTTCCGGCGACCCTTCCATTTGGAACGTATATGACGTCATGAACCGGATTGATCAGGTATCTCTCACCTTTCACGTAAAATGCCTTTCTGTCTTCTTCAGCAATGGTCATCCATACTTCATTTCCCCTTTTTTTCTCCTTGATTAAGCCCTTTTCCACCAGTATCCTTGAAGCCCTGGTAACAGTCATTGGCTTAACCATTAACCTTTTAATCGCCTCGGTCTTTGTATAAGCATTATTCTCATAAAGGAACAGCAAAAATAGAAGTTGTGCACCCCAAGTAAACTTTTCAGGAACGGTTTCTTCACTCTTCACGCTTTTTTCGAAATAAGCACCAATGAACGGAAGATACACCTGTCCGTTAAGGGCCACAAATGGTACTTCATTTTCAATCAGGCTTTTGCGTTGAAAGGTACTGACCTTGTCGAATCCGTATGCAATACTTTCCTTAAGGGAATTCTTATACGTCGCCATTTGCTTCTTTAGCGTATTAATGTTAAAGCGCTCCGTCGTCAAAAAACGTACAATGACAAAAGATTGCCCACAAACGGTAACGACAAAAAAACTTCTCCCGTCTTTCAGGTATAATGGCAGGGAATATCTTACCGCCTCGTATTTTTCAAGTTTATTTCCAAATATCCGCCCTAATAATTCTTGCATGAAATCACCTTCTATCATTTTTATTTTATATTATCATATTGCTTGATAACATGCAATATTTTTGATAGCACTTTATAAATTGCCATTATTTCATAAAAAAATGCTTCATGCAAAGAAACATGAGCACACATAAATCGCGCATTTCCAAGCAGCAAGGCAGATCATTACACGACAAAGAAAAAGCGGGCGAATTGCTCCGCCCGCTGCCTTTAAACGATTGCTTATGCCTTCATCTCCTCCAGGAACTCGTCCTTATCGTCAAAGCGGAAAATGATCTTTGAACGCTCCACATCCTCCACCACACTCTTTTCTTTCTTGCCAATCAGTCAATTCCTTTCTTTCTGTATTATTTCAATTATATGGATTTACGGGGGAGCTAAATTAATCACTCGCTTTTAGCCGCCATCTCCTTTAGGATGTTTGCGTAAGCGTCGACGTAGCCTAGGATCCTTTCCCTGTACGAACCGTCCATCCTGTTAAATTCCTTCACGAGCCTTCCGGTTTCCGTTTCAATGTCGATCACGTAATACTTCTGATTCCTTCCCCTGCTTGCCGCCGGATCCACTCCCGACAAAAGCCATTCCGGTGACACGTCCAGGGCCTTACAGATCGCAAGAATCTTGTCAGACGTCGGGTTCGTCTTGTTCTTCTTCCACTCGCTGATCGTGCTTTCCAGTATTCCCGTCCTCCTGGCAAATTCCTTCTGCGTCATTGATAACTGCCGCAGCCTGTCAAACACCCTCTCGCTAATCGTCATCTCTTCCATCTCCATCTGATTGTAATTGTTCAACTATATGAATAATACGCCTTTAAAGAAGGCCCGTCAAGCCCCAGCAAGCCTTTCGGGCCAAATTTAATACTTTTTAAATATAATCACTAACTCCATGTTTTAAATCCAACATCTACTTAACTTTTATGAATTTTATGCTTTGGATCTAGTCTTATTATTTTGTAATACCCAGCCTCAATCACTACATGAAGACGGAAGACCTCCGTTACTGCATAATGATACACTTGCATTCCTTTAAATGAATCATTCTTATCAGGTTTTCGCGAATATGATTTATCGACCTCTGTTACCGTCATCCCAGAAACTCTATTCAAAAAGGTTTGAAATTGTCTGATATTTTCCGGTGTAAGTTCCTTAAAAGTATATCCGTTCTCCAAAGGATACTTAAAACACAATTCAAAAGGAACTTCTCTATTTTGACTCTGCGTTAACTTTGCCATTTTAATCACATGAATAAATAGACTTATAATATGCCGCCATTGTTTTAGGAGAAATCACAACCGTACATCTTTCATCTGTTTCATATCCCCTTCTTGCTTCTATCCAAGGAAGTTCTCTGTGTGTCAACGCTTCAAGCGCACTCCCAGTATTTTCTCCATAAGTATCCCACACATCTTCAAGCAATTTTATGTCACCCGTTTCAAAAGAAAACTTTATTTCTCCCTTAATCTTTATTGTATCGTAGCCGAACGCCTTGAATCTTTCCCACAATGCTGGAGACACTGGTCCATGAACCCATGCCTGAAAATCTGTGTCCTCTAATCTATAACCCTTGAGCGCATAAGTCCATGCTTGAGCATAATAACATAATTTCTGAACTTTTAAATGCGTCATCGGTTCCTTTTTTAAGAACCAATTAGCGACCTCAAACACGGAATACTTTCCTACTTCTTCCTCGTTTATTTCAGCCATTTCATTTTCCGTAAGTGCAATATATCTCTCGGTATCAATAGGAATTGCAGAAGTTGTATATGTTCCGAAAGCATTATATGAAACATTGCAAGCAGAATTAGGTCTGGTATTCATCACTACGCTCATATTCAATCTCCTTATTCACATCTTTAACAATCTTTACATTGCTACTAAGCGAAAAATCGTGTCGCCAGCCTTCAAAATTAATCTGATTCCTAATTGCCAGCTTTCCATCCGCAATCTTACCCCTCTCGACAGTCCCCTCCGTTGAAAAATAATCCGATCCCCCTTCAATACTTTCCAATAAACATCTTCTAACCGCATAAGCTCCATTTATTTCTCCCAGTTGAAAAGGAGAGTTAAACATCAGCTCTTCATTTATGTCATCATAAATTTCTTTGATTATTTCGTATTGTTGCGGTGAAGGATTGATTATATTAAGCCCTAATTCCGATTTTGCTTCACGTCGATTGATTGTATAATCATGGCTTCCTGATTCGCTACATAAAAATGCTATAATGCGTTTTAATTGTTCCTCATCCTTCACTTGATTCTGAAGAAGCTTACTCGCCATCATTTGAATCTGTGCTTTTGAGCGATATACTTCTCCGAGTACTAACGGATGAACAAAATCAGTTAATTTCTCAAACACACTGGCCAGTGCGTTGGCATCCTTAATTTCTAACTCATCTTTCGCGAATTCAAGATATCCTTTTACCGCTTCGACGCTAACAGGGAAAATCCTTCCATCAATCACTCTCGGGTTTAGGTCAGTATTCAAACTGGGATCTATCGGTCCCAACGTAGCTTGTTTTGTCATGACTATTTCATTCGCACCTAGAGCTATTATCGTCCCTGAACTATGTGCCTTATGTGGGACAATCACTTGCAGTTCATCTCCATACATGCGTAAAAGATTAACAATATTTCTTGCCGCAGAAGTATCTCCGCCTCTGGTGTAAAGGAACAAAGAGATTCTTTCACACGGACCGATTTTGTCCAGGTGATCAATAAAAAAATCTATAACATCTGACGCAATCTGCGCTCCCATATTAGGTCTATCACTAGTGATATAGGCAATTATTTTACTGTTGAACTCGTTTTCTAATGCTCTATATAGTTCAACCCTTTGTTTATACATAGCATTCCCCCATTTTTCGTGACACAAAACACATACGCAACACATCTTATGCGTATAGAGGTTCTTTATCCTCTAATTATATTATACTGTTTCTTACAAGAATTACAACATAAACACACCGTTTTTATCCCGTTTCTTATATGTAAAAGAAACAATCCCCATCTTCAAAAATATTGGCCAAATGTAATTTGCACCAAACACGCCCAGCTGCTTCGGCCCCGTAACCTCACCTCCAAGCTGCCTGGCATTCCGATATGCCGCCATGACCGAAGCCTTTGTAATGCTCTTCTCCCTTCGGTCCACGAACATTTCGCCTCCTCGGATCCGATAGGTGAAATCCAGTCCCTTACAGGTACTGAAAAGACACCCCTGTAGCATAGTCATCTCCTGCCAGAGTTTTTCTTCCTTCTCATCGTCAGACCTCAAAGCGTTCCGCTTCCTCACGCGATACTGCTTCTGCCTCTCCGCTTCAATGCTGCTGTCAGGCAGGTTGTAAGCCAGATGATTGTATGGCAGATAAGAATATACGGAAGACTTCTTCAGTCCCGTCTTCCGCATGATCTCCTGAATGGATTTTCCGCTTGCATACATCTCCTGCACTTCCCGTGACAGATAAGTACTGTACTTTCCGCCCGTGATCAGAAGCTTTCTCGCCTTAATCAGCGTTACGTTAAAATGGTCAGCCACTCCGCGGAGTTTCACGTGATCAATGTCTTCCCTCTCACGATCATCCACAGAAGGTCCAAAATAATTGCAGATTTCATTCAGGAGTTCCTGCATGGTCTTTGTTCCGTTGTAATTTGGTTTTCGTTTGGGTCTTGGCAATGTTCTTCTCCAAAGTGCAAAATAACTAAAATTCTGATAAGAATTGTTACAAGCGTACAATAATATAACTTATCAAAACTATAAATAATAACAACATTATTCCAATGACAATTCTATCCTTAAAAAATATTCTCATAAGTTTTCTGTTCGTCCCTTTACTATATTCCTTGTACTTTTTTTCAATCGTATCAATTTCCCCAATATTCTCATTGATATTTGAAAAGCTGTATTCTTTCATTTTTTGTATTTTATTCAAAACTGAATTTGCATTGTCACAAAGGACCTCTAATTCTTTCTCACTACTACCCGTTACCATCTTAATGCTCTTATTGCGATCAAAGTATTCATTCATCTGCTGGATAATTACATTAATCGTATCTGAAGCGGAAATCCAATCTTGGTCACCGTGAATGGCATAGTATTGATTAACCGACGCATATTTGTTCTCTATTGTTTCTTTTTTAGCGGTTTCTTGAGTGTCGTACTTCAATTCTAGTATCTTGCGACACATTTCTAAGGATACTTTCGCATATCGTAATTTATTTAACAAAGATTCAAAAAAGGCTATCTGATTTTGATATTCTCCCTGTAACAAAAAAATACGCGAAACCAAAATACCAGATATTATTCCACTTATTATTCCTATAAGCAAGTTTTCTAACATAAAAAGCATATCTTATGTTCCTCCAATCCCTGAACGCATCCATAGGTTTATAATGTGATATTGTTATTAAAATCAAGCGTGCTGGTTATTTGTGTAACATTCCAATCATTTTATTCCTTGCTACGGCTGGTGTTTCCCACCAGCCGTCCTCTACTCCATTTAATACTTTGATTCCCCGAAGATTTATACTTTTAATAGGAGCCTAATGATCGACCCAAATAATTCTAGTTGTATCAACACCTTCTAGTCAATGCTATGAAAAGTATTTTGGGCACGATAAACGACTTTTGATTTCGGATATGGATTCTTTACATCACTTTGCGTATGAACTAATTGTTTCTTAATGCTTTTCTTATATGCAAATCCTCGCTTCATCTGCTTCAACATTGAATTAATGATTATTTTCATATAGTATTACCCTCTAAGATAATTCTTTATAATATGTTACACAAGCATTTAGATAACTATACATTATATCCGAAATACCCTTTAAGAATTCAATCGTAAAGTATATATTTTGCTTTTCAAATGCTCCCTTTGTTTTAGAATCAACACACAGAAATCCAACAATATCATAAACTGCCTTTTCTTCAGTGCATTCAACCAAATATCGCATTGGCATTACTATCGTAGTACAATACTTTTTTTGCCATTTGGGATCACTATTAATATATTCGTTCTCTTTAGTCAGATCTTTTGAATAAAAGTAATGTTTTCTATCTTCTTCATATTCTTCATCAATGAAATAAATCTTTTCAAAATCTGTATTTTCAGATACTTTTATTATCTTTGACTGTTCTTTTAAGCATGCGTTTAATCCATCTTTTCCGCTACGAGCAAATGTAATCAAATTTATATTCCTGGGATTTTTTTCTCCATTTTTTACAAAATCCATAAGCTTTATGCAGGATCGGACATGCACACCAGTTGTTTGAGTTAGTATAGTCGATAAACGATTCATTATATCAATACAATCTGCGGTGATTTTACTAATGAAATCATCGCGATTCATTCTTTCATGTCGCTTCGCCAAATCGTCAAGCTCTTTGCTATGATCTCGCAGACAATGCAGTATTTCATGAAATCCAGAGGCAAACTTTTTACTTTGTTCAAAAACACTAAACTTTTCTGACCGAATAAGTAAAATACATGCTATCACTCCACAAACAAAGACGACACCTGCAAGAATCCATAAAACGGAATACGCTTTTTCTTTTGTTTCAGAAATCAAAGAATAAATAAACCCGGCTATGGATGCAAGCGATGCAATAAAATTTAGAATAGCTAGGAGATACTTACAAAACCTCCAACTTAAATTGGGATCTTTATGTGCGCGCATTTAATGTCAACTCCATTCTTTTATTGACATTATAATACATGCCACGCCAATACGCAATAAACTACAACTACATTCTCTCCAATTTACGACAATATCTCAATTTCTATATTTCATCCAATAAACTGGATATATTTATTATTTTCCATCCCTGTAATACATTCCTTGTGTATACACAAATTCTCCTAAGGACCGGAAGGCTTTCTGAGCTGCTCCTGCTTTTTGCACTCGACATTTACAGTATTAGTATTAGATATGTCAAATTGTTCCCATCGATCTTATCATTCACAAAATCTCCTCGGAACCAAACTTATCTAAGCTCTCAGTTCCATTATGCGACAGCATCTTATAAAAATCAATACCTGTTCTTTATTCATAACATTCCAACCATTCCACTCTTTGCTACGGCCGGTGCTGCCACCGGCCGTCCACGCCTACACGATCTCCCTAAAAGTATCCGGTCTCTTTGGATCAAACACCTCGTTGCATGTCATCACCGTCACCAGATCTTCCGTCTCCGACAAATTAATAATGTTGTGTGTCCATCCGGGGATCATGTGGATCGCTTCGATCTTCTCTCCCGAAACCTCGAACTCAACCATCTCTCCAGTGTTAGTGTTCCTCTCCTGGATCAGGCCATGGCCGGCAACGACGATAAACAGCTCCCACTTGGAGTTGTGCCAGTGCTGTCCTTTGGTGATGCCAGGCTTGCTGATGTTGATCGATACCTGGCCGCAGTCCTCCGTGTGTAACAGCTCGGTAAAACCCCCAAGAACTTTGGGTACCCCAAAAACTTTGGCAAACCCTCAAGAACTTTGGTTCTGTTAGTACATAGTCTTCACCAAATTCTCTAATTTTGTAAAACTTAATTGTTGTATATCAATTCCGTCTATTTTGTAATACAACTTAGGATCCCTTTTCTGCTTTTTGATTGACCCATCCATCAAACATATATCAGATGTCTGGTTAACCGATAGAGCGTTTACCGTGTAATACTCAGCATAATTATCAATCATCATTACTTTGTCTCACTTGTCACGAGACGATAAAGTCCCTCAATTTCCTCTGCTCTTTCCTGAAATGTTGCCTCATTCAAGACACAAAACTGTGTATCTAAATAAATTTTGTTCACTTTCCCGCCGTCATCAATGTCAAATGCATCATAGTCCACGGTTGCCAAAATAATCTGTGGCAAGGATGTAATCCTCGTTATCATGTTTAAGATATCCTTACTACTATTGAAGCTGGATTCTTTTTCTCGGGGAGAATCCACTACAAACGGAAACCGGATTACGGAACTATTCATACCTGCCATTGTCTGATACAAAGCATTGTACTGGGATAATATTATTTTCGGAAGCAAGGAGCCTTGCGCATTCAGAGCTTTTAAAAGTTTAATTTTTCCGTCGTACTCTTGCGTCCATGCACTGAGCGCAATGATGTTTTGCTTTACAAAATTTATATAAGCCTGTTCTATTTCTTTCTTATCGGGTACTTTTAGAAGTTCCTTATTTATACTTTTAATTTCACCTTCACAATCGCCCTGTTTAATGCGATTCTCGGCAAGTTCAAGGGAATACTTTCGAACCATGTCTTTTAATCCCCTGTGGCGAAGATACGCATCATAGGCATCCTGAGATTCGTCGTATACTTTTTCCTGCTCTTTCAGTTTTGCCATTAGGGCTACATATCGGTCTTCTTCTAATGTTAGCTCATCTTTAATATGGTTGACGATCAACTCAATCTGGGCACGAAGGTACTCTGCGTTTGATTGATTATAATTGCTTCTTACCAAATCATAAAGTTCTTCATCAAATTCATATCCACATTGCGGACAAACATGCCTTGCCTTCTTCTCCGCCTCACCCGAGATTTGGATTTTCTGAAACTGTTTGATAATATCAAGTTGATTTTCATGCTGCTGCAGAGATGTGCTAAGCTCTTGTAATTTATTTCTTACATGTCCTATCTCCCGAACTAATTCTTCGATCTTTTGTTTTGGCGTGGTAAGATGTTTCTCTAATTCTTCTTCATTATCAGCGGGAATGATATTATTTATCTCCTCCGTCAATGCCTTAACGGTTATGGCTAGTCTCTGTTCTGCCTCTTGCAACTCCTTAATTTGGTCTCTGAGACGATCCTTTTTCGCTTGAAGATCACTTCGCTGCTTTGTATAAATGCCTAGATGAAAATAAAGCGCTTTCGCTCTTTCGGGCTTTGCAAATTGAGCCATATGTTCAAAACTGTTATATAGTTCACTCCAACCTTTATCCTGATCGATATAATAAGGCATAAAAGTGAATGCTGGTGGAGCCTGAACAACTTTCTTGTTGCCATCCTTCTCTGCTAAATATACAGAGAAGCCAAATATTTCTGCCAGTTTTGGTGCCAGTTGCCTCGTCACGGAATCACTCAAAAGTACAAGCTCCATTCCCTTTAAAATGGCAAACTTCTTTATAAACCGAATGACTCGATATTCTGTACCGTCAACATCGATAGTTACAGCCGTGAGCTTAGTATCCTTATCCCAGCGCGCATCAAAATGAACCTCTGCGCCAAGTGTGTCATATAAAGATTTAATCACAGAGGATTTTCCTACGTGGTTCTCAGTGCTGGTTATAACATTTAGCCCCTTTTCAAAAGATATAAAACGGGCAGTATGCCTCTGTACATCAGCAATTAAGATGCTTTTGAAAAACATACCGTTCATGGCTTCCTCCTCGCTTCATTTATGAGCAGACATATGGTTAGAACCGCAACATAGTCCTCATTATAGACTTTTTTCAGCAGCGGAACTCTCTTGTGAACATTCCGTCCAATCCTCAGTCCATATTCCCAGGGTGTACCCCCTCCGTCATACGGAAAACCACTTATTTCCTCCATGGTTACATTATATAGGGCATGAAACGATTCATCTGTTTTCTTATTACTATCTGTGAGGATCTGTACATAGGGTAAGCTAAGCTTCATATACATTTCCGGTTCAATCCCAGAGATCCTTTGAACCTCTTCGAACGTGGGCAATGATAGCATAATTGCTTTGTCGATAACACGCGTGAATTCCGTTTTTGAGAAGCCCTTATGTTTTTTAACCTCATCTAATGTAGCATCCTCAGGCATGCGTTCATATTCCTGGCGATTGGTAAGAAGATTGATAAGCGAACTGTAGACGCCTTTTACGGCGTCCACAGTTATCCGGGGATACTTCGCATACAGGAAATCCTGTATTTCCTTTTCTACCAAGTCCCTGTGTCGTTCGATGGAAAGGGTCGTATGAAGATGCACAAATTTTGACAGATCAACCTGTTCGACAGGTATTCCGCACTTTTGGGCAATGTCCGATTTTATTCTATCCTGCACGTTCCGATGGAGTTTTACAAATTTAGTATGTTCTGCTGTTATATTGTCTTTTTTGCTATACGGCTTTCCTTTTTTACTGATAACCTTATAACTCACTTCCAATGGCACATTCGTAATAAGTCCCAACTCATTTACAAGCCAATCTTCCGGCCTGTTTAACTGCGCATACAACTTTGCAAGCCAATCCTTGGAAATTGCTGAATCAATTGTAATCTTTTCTTCACTTGTTTTCATCTGATAATAACTTACAACCAGAGGATCCGCATCAAGATCAAAAAGCGCTATGTCATCGTAGTGATCAAGGATAAGGAGATAGTTCAGATCGTCATAAAGCTCTATCGCCATGTGAAGCGTTTGACTCACCTGCATATCAAATCGATTATACGATCTGCTGCCGGCGGTTGTGTCTACTTTGACAAATTCCTTTTTCTTTGCCATTGACGAGTCTCCTTCCATTTATATACAGCCCTCTGGTGAAGTTGCCTTCTTAGGATGATACATGTATTTTTTACCAATCCCGTTCTCTTTCGCATTTGATGCAAAAACCTGTACATGCATCATTTTCAAGATTCAGAGGCTCTCCGCAACCAGGACAATAGCCAAACTCACCTGGGGGTTCCAGATCTTCTAGTCTATCGCTGTATTCAACTTCCTTAATGTTTCCATCGATTATTTGCACTATTTCAAATTCATTATTTGTCGTCATGTGGACGGATCACCACATCCCAAGATCCATATCCGCACTCAATTATCTCCGCGACCTCAAATCCGAGCCCGCAAAGATTTTCTTCTCAACCAAGCATGTTGCAGTATACAATGCATTTCGTACAGTCCATGGTTTTCTTTCTCGACATTATTATGCTCCTCATCAGTTCTATGATAATTTATCGTACCTGACACTACTTCGCAATCATGAACACGAAAAAGATCACAACCCCTTTGGCCTCTTATATCCTCCCCACTTCTCCTTAAATCTCCTTACCCTGTCCGCATTTACGCTTCTTTCCTCCAGCATGTAAATCACCTTCTCATACGGCAGGTACGACTGCACCGTAACCTTTTTCTTCCCCAGTTTTTCTGCTGTTTCCTCAACACTCAAACCCTGCGCCTGCAATGCCATAATCGAGCGATACAGCGCCGTGTCATAATACCCGCCCGTCACCAAAATCTTTCGGATTTTCGCCGGCGTTACGTTAAACATTTCTGCGGTTTCGTTGATTGTCGGAAGACCGCGCATGATCTTCTGCCATGCTTCATCTCCCGGACGGTGTCCCCGCAGGGAAAGATGTCTCTCCTGCTCCACATCATCATAAACTCGCCCAAAATATTTGCAAACCTTGTCAACTAATTGCCCCTAGATTTCATCGGAATCATAACATGGCTTCAGTTTTTTCATTTTATCAAGTTTCTCCTCAATATTTGCATTATCTCACGCCAGAGATTCCATATCATATTCAAGTCGCCCCTTCAATTCCCCCGTAAAATTATTTGAGAAAATAGTATAGTTTACATTACTTTGACTATTTTCTTGATTTATTTAGAATTCAAATGCCCATTCTCCGGCCATTCTCCTCATTATGCTTCATTATCGCCAAGCAGCATTGTCCGAATGCCAATCCCTGGTATCCAGGTTCGACCTCATCCATGGCTTTCATAAGATCATTTAGTTTCTGAACACATTTCGCTACTTTCTGCAACTGATCATTATCATGCTCTCTTGCCTGTGACGAGTATTCCTGAATGGTTCTCTGATCAAAAATATTGTATGGAGTATATTGGTTGTACATTTTCTCCGCCCTCCTATTCCGGCTTTTATCTTTATTGGTTCCTCATTCATTTTCGAACGTTTGTTTATTATAGAATATCAAAATCGCTTGTTTACGTCAATGAAATCCTTTAGTTCCCTTCCCCTTATTTGTATCTATCCATTTGTATCTCCTAATTTCCACAACAAGAAAAATGACCAAGCAAAACCCTATGATTATCCCCCAAAAAAAGAAGCCAGCATTACACTGGCTCCCTAAATGTATCCGGTCTCTTTGGATCAAACACTTCATTGCATGTCATCACCGTCACCAGATCTTCCGTCTCCGACAAATTAATAATGTTGTGTGTCCATCCGGGGATCATGTGGATCGCTTCGATCTTCTCTCCCGAAACCTCGAACTCAACCATCTCTCCAGTGTTAGTGTTCCTCTCCTGGATCAGGCCATGGCCGGCAACGACGATAAACAGCTCCCACTTGGAGTTGTGCCAGTGCTGTCCTTTGGTGATGCCAGGCTTGCTGATGTTGATGGAGACCTGCCCGCAGTCCTCCGTGTGTACCAGCTCGGTAAAGGAACCGCGGTCATCGACATTCATCTTGAGCGCATACTTAAACTTGTCCGTCGGCAAATAGGACAGGTACAGGCTGTAAAGCTTCTTTGCAAAAGATCCAGCAGGCATCTTCGGCATCATCAGCGTCGTCGGCTGCTCTTTGAACTCCTGCAGTAAATCCACAATCTCGCCCAGCGTAACCTTATGTGTCACGGGCACGCAGCAATACCTTCCAGTCTCGCAAAGCACCGTCTCGACGCCATCAAACTCGCAGTGCTGCTCCTTACCCTCAAGCAAGTTAAACATCCCTTCCACGAGATCATCAATATATAATAACTCTAATTCCGTGGATCTGTCATTTACGGTAAACGGCTCGTCATTCGCAACTGCCCAGCAGAAAGTGGAAACTGCAGAATTATACTTCGGTCTGGAATGTCCCATCAGATTCGGGAAGCGATATACTGCTACCTTAACGTCATTTGCTGCACCATACTCAAAGAACAGTTCTTCTCCAGCCTTTTTGCTACGTCCATATTTGGAATCGCCAAAGCGTCCGGAAAGCGTAGCCTGTATGGAAGAACTCAGCATAATCGGAGCCTTATTATCATGCTTCCTTAGTGCATCCAAAAGTGTGCTGGCAAAACCAAAGTTCCCCTGCATAAACTCCTCGGGATTTTGCGGCCTGTTTACGCCAGCCAGATTAAAAACAAAGTCTGCCTTCGCGCAATACTCGTCAAGCTCCTCTGCGGTGGAATCAATGTCATATTCATAAATCTCATCAACCTTTATTTCAGGTCTAGTATTGTTTTTTCCATCACGAATGTTCTTTAAGTTATTTACAAGGGCGGTTCCAACCATGCCCTTGGCTCCCGTTACCAGTATGTTCATTTGTTTTCCCTCATCGTAATGATGGTTTTATACGTCTTTTCTCCAGACCATCTTATTTACTACGCCAACATAGCTCTGAATGATCTTCACAACCTTATCTGATACATTCACATCAACATAATCCGGCACGGGAATCGCCCCGCCGTTTTTCTCTTCCTTCACCATCTCAACAGCGGTATCAACAGCCTGCAGCAAGCCCTTTGTATCAATACCAGAAAGGATGAAACATGCCTTATCCAACGCCTCAGGACGCTCCGTGGAAGTACGGATACATACCGCAGGAATCGGATGACCGATGCTCGTAAAGAAGCTCGACTCCTCAGGCAATGTACCCGAATCAGAAACCACCGCGAATGCGTTCATCTGCAGGCAGTTGTAGTCATGGAAGCCCAGCGGCTCATGCTGGATCACGCGGGAATCAAGCTTAAAGCCCGACGCCTCCAGGCGCTTTCTCGAACGGGGATGGCAGGAATACAGGATCGGCATGTCATACTTCTCCGCCATCTGATTGATCGCCGTAAACAGAGAGTTAAAGTTCTTCTCCGTGTCAATATTCTCCTCGCGATGCGCGGAAAGAAGAATGTACTTACCCTTCTCCAGTCCAAGTCTTGCATGCACGTCCGAAGCCTTGATGGACTCAAGGTTTTCCGTCAGCACCTCCGCCATAGGAGATCCCGTAACATAAGTCCTCTCCTTTGGCAGCCCACAATCAGCCAAGTATCTTCTCGCATGCTCAGAATAAGCCAGGTTTACGTCAGAAATGATGTCCACGATCCTGCGGTTCGTCTCCTCCGGCAGGCACTCGTCCTTACAACGGTTACCCGCTTCCATGTGGAAGATCGGGATGTGAAGCCTCTTTGCGCCAATGACGCTAAGACAGCTGTTCGTGTCACCCAATACCAATACGGCATCTGGCTTTAATTCCACCATTGCCTTATAGCTCTCAGCGATAATGTTCCCCATCGTCTCGCCGAGATCCGCACCAACCGCATTCAGATACAGTTCCGGATCCGCAAGCCCCAGGTCCTTAAAGAACACACCATTCAGATTATAATCATAATTCTGACCCGTATGTACGAGAATTGTGTCAAAATACTTACGGCACTTCTTGATTACTGCCGCAAGACGAATGATCTCCGGACGCGTGCCCACGATGATCATCAGTTTAATCTTTCCGTTCTCTTTCCAAGCAATTCTATTCATAAAACAGTATTCTCGCTTTCATCGTTATTAATTAAATCCATGTACTCCTTCTTCTTTTTTTCTAGTTCAGCATCAAATCTTTTGTTTGCTCTTCTCATTAACACAAAATCAATCCTTTTTCCACTTGTTCGAATAGTGTCGGCAAGCGAAATGCCAGAAATCGCTCCAAATACCATCAAAAAAGGAATGATAAAAAAGTTCTGCGCAAACGCCCCGATTAATGAGATAATTAAGCCCAAAAGTCCAATAAAAAGGATAACCAGGCAAGTATACTTAGCTATTTTCCTTTCACGAGACAATTGCGTATCTCTTTTCTCTTCAGCGTACTGTCTAGCCTTCTTGTCAAATATCGTTATTTGAGCTTGTTTTTGATCTTTTAAGGCCTTTTGATACTTATATTTTTCGTTCTCTCTCGCCTCGCTAGAATACTCTTCTTTTAGCTTTTCATGGATTCTCTTTATTGCCTCTTCATCAATACAATTTTCAAAAGAAGAGAATAGCAATTCGTTTTTTGTATAATGACTCGACCTGATTGCTATAGCGACCTCTTCCGTTATCTTTCCTTCCTTCTGCATCTGCTCAAGTACTTGTTCAAATCTGTCAAACATGTCGGCGGAAGGTTGAGTTGCCATATAAGCATTTCGCAACAATTCTCGTTCTGGCAATTGGTCATCAACCATACCACACTTTACCCATGTCAATGCGGCTAAATCTGAATCCGTAATTAATAATGGGAAGGTATGATCATTCACATTTTCTTTATAGTACTTATTAAACTTCCGAGCGAATGGTACATTCGTAGTGACAAAAATAGCTTCACAATTCTCAATTTCTTGAACAGCCTTATTTTTCCTAAGCTTATGAATGCTAATGGCTGATTGAATATCTTCATTCAAAGCATCTTCCCTGTATACTTTAATAGTACTTTTAAGATAATCCTGCAATCCTTTTTCATCAATTAATTGGCTTTGATCAACAGCTTCGTCTTCTAATTGAGCATATAAAGGAGATTCCGCTAAAACTAACTTGTACTCTATGTTAAGTTTCTTTTCCCATAAAGACTTATATCTGTCAACAGCGCTGGAGGAATAACCAAGTTTGTCCAATCCTTCCAATGTGACTCTAGAAGATAGACCTTTCCTATGTTGATAAGCCGTTAAAATGCTATATATTTCCTTTTGAGCCTGTGGTAAATACCTAAAAGATCCCTTTTGTCTTATTAATGCTTGGTATAATTCTTTTGCTCCTTTATTCTCTTCATCGCTTTTCAGATCTAGTAACCTCAAAATAAAAGGGGTATCCAAATAAAAAACCACATTTTTATATGTAGATTTTATTAAATTACCATTATTACCCTGAAGATAAATTGCCGACTGTAAAAAATATCCTTTCACCAAATCAATCACACACTGATATTCCTGAGCATCTCTATCTTTTAAATCAATCAAAAAATTGGCAATGTGATAATCGGTCTCATTATTCTTCAATTCAAAAGGTTGATTCTCTAGCCGATCTGTTCCGATGAAAATTCCATTTTTAGTAAAAAAGGCTTGAAGCTTACTAAATGCATCTTCAGAATTAATTCCTTTCCATCGTTTGCTATGACTTTCAAGATATTTTGCAAGCTGATCACCTAATACGCTGATGTTCTCTTCACATTCCTTCTTCCTTTTATTTAATTTTTCTGCTTCTTTGCTTAGATCCGCATATAATAAATAAGAATTCTTTATTCTTCTAAAATACTTGGGATTACGCTTCAGCACTTTTTCAATCACAGCTTGCGGCATATCCTTATATCCAAATTCTTCTTGTACAATCAGCAAAACTCGTCTTTGATCAATTTTCTCCCCAAACAAATGAGTTTTCGCCACTGAATAAAAAATAAAAGGCGAAATAAGATCCACCAGATCCTTTTTTTTGATTTCCCACATGGTTTCAAGCATTACGACACCTGTAAGTAAATTTTGATTCGTCATGATGGCTGGTCTCCTATGTAAATCAACAAATGCTTCTACCAAACAACTTGTGCCGTTAATGTCACTTATGCTTCCACCGTATGAGGTCTGCCCTCAAGCTCTTCCCTCACATAATCCGTCGTCATGATTTTCTTCACGACGCCGTCCACGTCCAGTCTAACCGTATTATGGCTCGTGTATGCCTCGTCGCCCTCGGTCAGCACATTACCCTCAACATAGAACTTGTCATAGTTAAGGCTTCTTCCGTCGGGAGCAATTCTGAAGTAATGGCCCATGTCCGTAGCCCTTAAGCGCTCTTCTCTCGTCATCAGCGTCTCGTAAAGCTTCTCACCGTGTCTCGTACCGATAATCTTCTTCTCGGTCTGCCCAAACACCTTCATCACGCCGTCAGCAAGGTCGCCAATGGTCGAAGCGTCAGCCTTCTGGATAAACAGGTCGCCAGGCTCAGCATGCTCAAACGCAAATGCAACCAGATCCACCGCCTCATCCAGGTTCATCAGGAAACGAGTCATGTTCGGATCCGTGATCGTAATCGGAGCCTTTCTCTTAATCTGATCAATGAACAGCGGAATAACGGATCCGCGGGAACACATAACGTTACCATATCTCGTACAAGCCAGTACGGTTCCGGATCTGTCAAATGCGGTTTGCGCCCTTGCAGCCACGATCTTCTCACCAACAGCCTTCGTCATGCCCATGGAGTTGATGGGATAAGCAGCCTTGTCGGTTGACAGAAACACAACTCTCTCCACCTTATTCTCCACTGCTGCCGTAATTACGTTGTCAGTACCCAAGATATTCGTCCGAACTGCCTCCATCGGGAAGAATTCACAGGAAGGCACTTCCTTCAGCGCTGCTGCGTGGAACACGTAATTCGCGCCATACATTATGTCACGCACGGAATCTACGTTACGCACGTCACCAATAAAAAACTTCACCTTTGACGCATATTCCGGATGCTGCGCCTGCAATGTGTGACGCATCCAGTCCTGCTTCTTCTCATCACGGCTGAAGATTCGAATTTCCTGAATGTCAGAGGACAGGAAATGCTTTAAGACAGTTGAACCAAAAGAACCTGTACCTCCTGTGATAACTAGTGTTTTTCCTTTAAACGCTTCTTTGATAATCATATGTTCTCGCTCCTTCATACTACTCATTTATTTAACCGCTATTATTATAAATGGACTTCATTGTTTATTGTTCCAAGAGCCTCACCTATTCTGCCTTAAGTGATACAAGACGTTCTATTTTGTCTTTAACCAACTCATAAGCAGCTTTATTCATTCCACCATTAATAATGATATCAGCATATTTTTTAGTGGGTTCTACATACAAATCATGCATCGGTCTAACAGTTTGTAGATATTGTTGCATCACACTGTCAATTGTTCTGCCACGTTCATCAACATCTCGTTTAATCCTTCTTAAAATTCGTTCATCTGCATTAACATCCACAAATATTTTTAGATCAAAGAAGTCCCTTAACTCGTGATTATGAAATATAAGAATTCCATCAACAATAATTACATCATGTGGGAGTATCTGTTGTTGACACTTGGTTCTGGTGTGCGTTTTGAAATCATATATAGGTGCGAATACTGTTTTATAATTACTCAATTGATTTAGGTGCTGCATAAGAAGAGGTGTATCCAATGCATCCGGGCAATCATAATTGACCTTACATCTTTCCTCAAACGGAATCTGTTCTTGAGACTTATAATAACTGTCAAATGTTATCATAGAAACATCGTTGGGAAATGTTTGAAATAGCCTGTTTGCGAAAGTTGACTTTCCTGATCCAGTCCCACCTGCAATACCAATAAAATATGGTCTCAAATCTTCCTCCTCCTTATAATCAGAATATATTTGCTATAGCCTCTTTTAGAAATTTTACATCTGTGTTTCTAAAAGTTTCCCTAACATATTCATCATATCCATCTTGCTCTGCTCTTACGGCCAAATCAAAAACCTTTTCTGCATTTAATTCTATATCAACCGCTCTTTCGGAACATTTCAAAGCTTCAGCAAACATCTTTAGTTTGTCATTCCATACCACTGCCACAAATGGTATATCCAATGAACATGCGGTAATGCAGGAATGAAGTCTAGATGTTATTATGACTGAGTATTTTGCAATTACTTCCGTCAACTCTTTACCAGTAGAAGGCATTCTAATTCTACTCTTAGAAATATTGTACTTCTCACATAAATACTCCAAATAATCATTGTCAATGTGCGCACCATTTGTGAAGAATTCCCATTCACGATTGTTACGATTTAACAATTCCACGAGATTGACAAGATACTCCTCGTAGTTTTCAGACGAAATCTCCCTTTTGCATTCATCAAAACGCTTTGCTGCGATAACGCCTATACCATAAATTTTACTGATAGCTTTTTTCACGCTGAATGTTTCTGCAGCCCAAACGGCTGCATCTGCTACACAGCAACACTCCAAGCTTGATTCAAGCATATATCCTTGCAACATATCCGGTTTATTATTCCTCGTGGATATTGCCTTCACCATCAAACTATTCAATGCTTTTCTGTACAATCTGGCACGATAATCCCAAAAAACATATCTGCTTTCAACACCTATTCCATTCATAATTACTGGGATTCTTTTCTTTGCTGCTAATTGAGTAAGAATAAAATAATACCGTGACCAGTCATAATCTAAATGATAACTTAATGTTCCTCCCCCAATAAAAAACAGCAGATCGCAATTAGCGAGATGCTCGTTATAGTATTTAATTACCGCCTTTCCCCTACTCTTTTTCCATATGTGAAATTTCAGAAAATTCAATAAATAATTATTTGTTTGATGTCCCAATAACCGATTAATTTTGTTTCTTAACCCATCCGTATCAGTTCCTCGACGCGACGATTCATTTTCTACAGTTTTTCTTGCATGGAAATCAAGCTTTTCAAATGTTATATCTTCGCTTCCAAGGCATTGTTTTAATAAAAACTCCGAGCAATCAAACAAAAGGCGATCTCCGATATTTGAATTGCAAAGCAAACCTACCATAACAATTTTCATTTTCGGTTTAGCCCTCTTTTCTTTCTGCATTTTTGCTACTTTTCATATCTTTTAATACTGAAATGATTAAATCTCGCTTAATTATTGCTATTATAAGCATACTTAAAACAATGCAATATCGAATGACAACATAATCATACAAGGATAAGCATACAAATCCATATAAGTATAGAAAAGAGACTATAAGCGCCCATAACTTAACATTATATATTTTTTTATCCACTATCTTTTTATAAAAATAATAGTGAATGATTGTCATTATCAAATATCCAACTATAGTTGTATATGACGCAACTAGATAACCAAGCCTAGGAATAAGTAACCAATTCAACAATATGTTTACGGCGGCTCCGATTATGGTGGCTACAGTAATATAAACATTTTTCTTATAAAAGTATTCTGCGTTAGTAAAAAAACCATAAATAAATGTAAGAAAAATGCCACAGGCCGCAGGCGGTATTACATAAATTGCACTTGAATAAGATGCTGGTGCAAAAATTGCGATTGCTTCTGGAGCAAATGAAATCAACAATGCAGTCAATGCGGCCATAATCACAGTCAGGCTATCCGATGTTTTTTTTAGAGGAATATAGTTCTTCAAATCTAAGCACTCATACGCATATGGAGTAAAAACCCAATTAATTGCCGCAAAAAACAACTGAACCAAGTGAGCACACGAATACGCGATGGAGTATAACGCAACATCGGTAGACGAACAATAGTGATTAATCATTAATCTGTCAGAGGATGATAACAGTATTGCAGACAAATAACTAGGAACCAAAACAATATTAAATCTAATTGCTTCTCTCCAAAAAGCCAAACAAATATACTGCCGACCTTTATGTAAAATAACAAAAAAAATGATAAGAGCAACTATTGTTTCCGGAATTGTATTTCCTAATACTTTATAAAACGCTTGATTATCATTCGCCCACAAAACAAACGCTACAGAACAGAATGTTTTGATTATGCAATTGGATGCCACAACAATAAAACAGATTCTGTACTTATACTCAAATCTATTTCTAGTAAGCCAAAATGATAAAACCATCTGTGCCCATATGTCAACCATCATTATCATGATCATTGAAAGTGGCAATTTCATCAAATATATCAAAAATCCGCGGAATGTAAAAAACATTACAGACGATAACAACAGAAAAACCGAGGAGAGTATAACTAAAGATGATGTAAGTCCCTCTCTATTATCTTTATACTCGAACAGTTGAAGCTGATATATTCCTGAAGACAATTTAAGTGTTAGAATAACATTCAACAATCCTTGCAAAGTATTATAAACATTAATTATCCCATACTGGTCTGTTGTCATTATTCTCGTGAAAATAGGAGTAGCCAGTATTACTATTGCTTGTTGAAAATATTGTAAAAATGTAAACCAAATACCAGCCCTTAGTTGTAACGGTAGTTTTTTGTATTTCTGCCTTAATTTATTCATAAATGACTCCGAAAGCTTTGAATTCTATTCTTTATTTTCAATTTGTCTCATATATTTTGCCGACTCGTCCACCTGCATATAATAACGAAAATATGTATATCCATACTCTCCTGACATTTCTTTTTCCGAAAAACCTTTTTCCCATTCCTCTCCATTTAAGACATTCAGCTTTCCTAAACTTATTGACATTTTAATCGCATTTTGAAGTTTTCTTATTCTGATCCACAATGTTTTCAACTGCCAAAAAGATAAATAGTCTTTAAGTAAAGATTTTAAATCACTAAAACTAACATCATTTATTCTATTAACCAACTGAAGATCTATAAAAGGTCTATTAATTGTTCCATCTTTCTTAACCACACTTGAACATCCCGCATATGTTTTTCGCGGTAAAAAAGGAATACACGCGAATGTTAGATATGCATCATTATCAAAAGCTGTAACTCCTGTGATTAGTCTATTTTCATCTCTAATTACATTATAGTTTCCCATCCTATGATCAAGCTGATAACAAATCGCATCTAGGAAATCTAAGCTAGTAATACTTCTTATGAACCGAATTCTATCAATTTGGGATCTCTCATCTAGAGAAAGCCTTAATGGAGTTTCTTTTCCTCCTTCAAACATCATAGTCCCTATTTTTTCATATTTATTTGGAACTATTAACTTTGCGACGTGAACAGTTGGAATAACATCTGCAATCCCCAAAAGTTCTGCCAACAAACGCGTTGCAATCTGTCTATTAGCATTAAAATTCTCCAGGCGATTTTCTTTCAAATAATTATTCATTTTATTGTTATGCAATTCGCCTCTAATAAACTTCAAAAAATTTATAAACTCTGTTTGAAAGCCTTTTCCATTTAAACTAGGTAACCCTACCTCATCATAATTTGAATATGAACGGTCTCTCATTGACTTGAAGTGAGCTTCATAAATCTTGTCAATTTGTAATAGTTTGTGATAATTATTCTTTTTTTTCAAATCCAACAGTATCAGTGCTTTCCACTTTTCAGCATCTGCTTTTTCATTGAATGTTTCAAAATAATCACTTATCGCTCTATATAAACATTCTCGTGTACTAATATGTCGTTTACACTCTCTAAAAAAGTACCTTTCATTTTCTCGAGAACAAACTATGGTTGTTCCCGTGCTGGTAATATATGTTATCTCAGACTCTAAAAATTTGTACTCATGTTGACATAAGCGCTCTAATTGACCGTTCTTTCCCATCATAATGTAATTAATCACAAGAAATATAGTTTCTTTTAAATTCATTCAGCCTCCTCTGGATAACCATAAAGCACATAATGCTTTTTAATCATCCTGAAATCCATTATCTCACATTCTTTATAGCATTTTGAGAGTCTCAGAAACTGTAATTTAAAAGTGGTTATTGTGTGGTTTTTAACACTTCGTTTAAGCACTCCAGCTAACCGTCTCAATCGCCTCTTAAAATTTGAACAGTAATTCAAAAAAGGAATATGGGTTTCATTATATAACTCATCACACAAAGTACAAAAAACATTCTTCATATCTTTCGTTGACAGAGATATACGCTCTGGATGTCCCATTTTCACATCAAGGCATTGACCAAAATAATGTATCAGATTAGTGTTTTGACATACTTGACATAGCTTTTTATACCTAGGGAAAAAGCCACCTTCAAGGATTCCTCTGTTTGCTAAATACACCGTCATCAAATCTAGCGAGTTTTTTGCTAACAAATATATATACTCTTGCTCACTGCTCTTACACTTTTCTCCATAGTAAATCATGGAAAAGAGTCTATGGGAAATGATATCCTTTAAATCAAAAAAATTAATATTATTAATCGTTACCTCTGGAAAAAGATAGGAAAAATCACTTCCAACAATCGTTTTGCCAAACTTCTTGGCCTCAAAAACCATTAATTTTTTTTCTAAATATGGAATTTCAGATTTCGACATAAAAGTATAATCAATATGAAAAGACCCTGCTTGCTTATCAACAAAAAAAGAATTATTAACCTCGTCTATTATATTTTTTATTGCGAGTTTTTCTAGCGTGCGGTCTTCAATTATAACAAAATACTCTATATCACTAACGAGATATGTCTTGTCGCTTTTCCTCACCCATGTTCCTTCGCCTCTAGAGAGACTACCCACTAAGAGAATTGACACAGATTCACCGAAGTTTTCTTCCATGGCAACTCTCAACAAACTAAAATAACCTTCTAACTGTTTTTGAATATAATCATTTTTCTCGAAACAATACTGAAAAACATCATTCATCCTTCATAACCTCATTAATCAGCTCACATGCCGAGCGATAGTTGTACCGTTCTGCAAGTTTTTCTTTTCCATTAATCAAAACTACCGATGCAAGTTGATCTTTTGATGTCCATTCCGGCCAAAAACCATGCATTCCAACATGAAAATTGTAGTTTCGTCTAATAGATTTCCCAAACCAGTTATCAGCAAAACCATAACCCTCTTTCAGGTTAAAAATTATATCGCCAAATTTCTTGTCTGAAATTCCATAGAGCTTTCTTTCTTCATCTGATAAAACATGTCCATATTCAAATTGCGAGAGGTAATCCTCCATCTGTTCCTTTAGCGATAAAGTTTCACAAAAGACACACATTATCGCAGTATCTGAGTATGCAATATATGTTTTTTTAGAAGCTCTTCCAAATTTTTTTTCTAAGTCAACATCAACTAGATTATTAATTGTACTCATTCCATGATCTGATACAATCAGAATACTCTTATCTGGCTGCTTAGTCCTATAAAGGTCAATCACTTGAAATAGCTTTCGCATGCAGGAATCCACTTTTGCATCGTATTCAGAACCTCTTGGCAAAGTGTGACCTATTGCATCAACCTCACCAAAAACTCCAAAGATATTCTTTTCGCCGTTCTCAACATGCTGTTTAAGTAATGCAAGATTTTCATCAAAAGATTTTTTCCCTTCGTCTTGCATAGCGAAGACATATGAATCGAACAACTTGTATCTTCCATAGTTTTTCTTATCCCAAAAAAGATAATCAGACTTGCATGAAAAATACTTGCGAAACCTAAAAGGTATATTTGCGAATAGGTTTTTTCTAAAAATGTATCTATTTAATACTTTCCTAAGATAAACGCCTAAATTTCCAAAATAGTCTGTAAATGCAAGCATATCTGAAATCAAACATATTAACTTGTTTGATTCGTTCTCTTTTACCCAATCCACAAAATAACCATGATCATCAGGATAGATATTATTATACAATTCCCAATGCAGACTCGAGCTATAACCAACATTTTGAATCATTGGAGCTACCTGAACATTTGGCATGTCGCCTATAAAGTGTTCTTTCAAATAAGAGTATGATAATGCATCAACAAATAAACTAAGCATGTCTTACCTCCTAAAAGATAAATAACTAAGTCATACATAAAAATTATGCCGTAAAGGGATGACCAACTTTAATTGACCAACATAAATGCAAATAGGGCCAACATAACACCTATTGAAACAATCAACCACAAATTCTTTGTTCGAGAGCATTCCCCTTCCGACAGATAATCAGCAAAAAGTGCGAAATTAATAAAGGATATTGGCAAAAGGAAAAAATAATGTCTAAAAACATTTAACACTAAAACAATAATTCCACAATATAATGCTAAATTTGACCAGTAAAAAAACTTATATTTCTTCTTACATATGAACAAATACAAAATGTTGGCTACAGCAATTGGTATCATTGAAAAATTTAAACCAGAAAGCCACTTATACCATACTGTATTTCCCTTTCCAAAGGAGAGCATTATGGGCTGAATTAATGCAAATGCGTATGTAAATGGTAATTTCCACAATTGACTGATTGTATCTATTCTAAGCGAAGCAATAGATGATGCTGCTCTTCCATAATCAGAGTAATCATTAATTTTAGTGGCAAATGCTTCAATTACAACCGAGTTATATAAAATTGAGATTGTTAATGCAACCATTACCAAAATAGTAGCAAGAATGCTTTTACCCTTTTTATACAAAAAAAGAATAAAGTAACTCACTTCAATTATCATCAGACATTCAACCAATCCTCCTCTGGTATTATACATGGCAAAAAGCAATGCTACGGAAATAACGACCATTTTCCATTTTTTCCTCAACCCTCGCTGTTTGATTTCCTCAGCTGATAATAGGACAAACAAAAAACCAAAGGTAAGGAAAACATCTTTAATAACAAAACATGACATCATCAAAGGATACGGCAAAAATGCATATAATCGCGCTCCCAATAATGAACTTTTTTCTGAGACAAAAAAAAGTAACAATTTGTATATAAGAATGCAACATAAAACAGATAACAAAATATTTAATAATCTTACTGCAAGTACAGATCTAAAAAAGTAAGCGACCAAACAAATACACCATGGATAAAAGACCTTCCCATGCGTAAGAAATCCTACTCTATATGCACTAATGTCAATCAGACTATTTGCATTTTCAAGATAAGCTCTTGCTCCATTTTCATACACAATGTCATCTGTAATAATATTCGTCGCAATTCCACTTTCTCCAGCAATTAAAACAATTAACAAAAACAGTATTCTTACCAAAAGAGCTCCTAATGCAACTGATTCTATACTATTCTTTTTAATTATCATATGACCTTGCATTATTAACCTCGCGATAAATTATTATCTAAGATAATAGTCTTTTAATTTACCCGCTTCTGTGTCAATATCATATCCTGACACTATTGCTTCTTGCACCTTACTTTTTCTGTTATCATTATCTTGAATTTCGTTTATTCGTTTTGCCCATATGCTTGCATTTTCACTTAACGAGATAAACTCCATATCACCATCAATTGCCGCTTCTTGCGGTACTCCCTCTCTGGAAGCAAAGCATTTCAGCCCATTGATCTGCGCCTCAACATATGCTATACCTAAGCCTTCGTATTTTGAAGGTAATAAAAATACATCCATAGCATTCAATAATTCGTTTACATCTGTACGAGTCCCCATAAACAAAACAGCTTCAGAAACTCCTAGTGTCTTGGCCAACTCTTTCATTTCATGCTCCAAATCACCATTTCCTATCATTAACAGATAGGCATTAGGGCGAATTCTAATGAGTTGCGAAAAAACTTCTAAGGTAAATGCCGGGTTTTTTTGATCACAAATCCGTCCTACACATCCCACAACAAATCTGTCCGTGATACCCAACTCCATTCGTTTGCATTTTCTCAAATCATTCGAGAATGCAAACATTTTTGGTAATACCGCATTTTTCATGATCGTCGCGTTAATCCGACTTCCCCACATCCATTCTGCCGCATCCTTACTGCAAGCCATAAAATTTTTACATGAATTCAAGCAATAATTTGTTAACCGTTTTCTAATTAGTTTTTTTATTATTCCTTCTGGCAAAAATGCAACATGTGCATGCAAAATTATTTTTTTCACTTTATATTTCTTAGCATAGTATAAAGCAATTACTCCAAGATATCCTTGGTGAATATGTACTATATCAAATTTCCCATTTATGATACAGTTCTTTGTTTCCTTACAACACTTAACAATTCCCGAATGTATTCTAGGCAATCTGACAATTTTGCCAATGTTAAGAAAATCTTTTTCATGTTTTCCTTCTTTGGCATCGTATGTGGTAAATGTGAAGTCAAAACTATCATTTATCCTACTACAGTAATTTAACATTAAATTTTCAACACCGCCATTGTCTAATTCGGAAATCACCTCTAATACTTTCACGCTTTTATGCCCTCATCACTTCGTCATAAAACATAAGATATTCTTCGTATCTATTCTGTTTTCTATAATTCATTGCTTTTGCTCTCGGATCGAGTTTATCCCTCCGCTTTTCCATTAATTCATATATGGCCCCGACTACACCTTCTAAATCATGTGGGGAAACGACTATACCGGAAATCTCATCCACTACTTCTGGAAGTGCGGTGCAATTATATACAATGGACGGTGTTCCACAAGACATTGCTTCAACAGTCGTTAATCCCATTGTCTCTTCAACGCTCAGATTTATGAAAATATCCGCAGCGGAATAAATATCAACCAACTCTTTTATGCTTTCTGTGTGTTCTATACCAACTATCCCTTTAGGAAGCTCATTTATCTGTTGATGCGTCAGGCCAACCAAAACTATAATAAATTCATCTGGCAACAGACGTCGTAACTCTAGAAAATCGTCAAACCCTTTTCTTTTTTCCCAAACGCTGGCCACACCCAAAAGCATTTTCTTATCATCAATCTTATTAGTCTTTTTAAAATATGAATTAGTCGGGCAAAAAATCTCGGTATCAATTCCATTAGGTATCACCCTAACAGCATACTCTCTTAAAAATGAATCCTTTACTAACTCAGACAGCCACTCGGACGGCGTCACCAAATACATTTTTCCGACTGTTTGAAATAACTTCTTTTTCTTTAGATAATTCATTCTAGATCTATCGATTAAACTCTTGGGGTAAGAGTGTATCTGAACACAATTTCTACATTGTTCTCTCCATTTTTCACACTCGACTGCCGAAAAATAACAACAGTGCCCAGTAAATGCCCAACAATCATGAAGTGTCCAGATTATTCTTTTTCCACATGTTTTCAGAAAACTGAACAGGATTTCAACATTGATGTAATACCCATGAATATTGTGAAGATGAATTATGTCCGGGTCAAACTCTTTTATCCAATCAATGAAAATCTTCGTTGCACTTATACTACCCCAACCACATGCATCATACATCCTAGACCAGGTTGCATGAAGCTTCACATCCCTATCAGATCCAATTCTTATTGCATATTTCTGATACTGCTCTGGCACAACTTCTCTGCCATATGCAATTTTAACCTCGTGCCCTTGATTTTCTAATGCAGTAGCAAGATCTGTACAGATCCGCCCTGTGCTACGTATACCACAAACCACATTAATCATTAAAACTTTCATGTACTTAATTCCTTCTCAATATAACTATCCATTTCATCCATAAGCCTTTTTTTATTGAAATTCAATTCAAAATACGCTCGCGCCTTTCTTCCCATATCTTTGCAATCCTTTTGCGAGATTTGCCGTATTCCATCCGCCAATGCTTCCGCATCTCCAATATTAGTGCATATGCCGCATTGTGCTTCTTCTATTATCCTCTTTGTTTCTCCATTTGCCGAAGCTATAATAGCTTTTCCGCACGCCATATAACTTTGCAATTTAGCCGGAATAGTTTTCTCAAACAGCGGTGTATTTGAAAACGAAATAAAACCCGCATCACAAGCGCTCATTATTTCTGGAATACGTTCTGCTGAAACGCGTGGTATAAGTATAAACATATCCTGAACTTTTTTTTCTATTATTTGCTTTTCAAATTCTGGCAAATAACGACCATCACCAACAACTACAAACTTAATTTTCTCGCCCCTTAACATTTCTGCCGTTTTGGGCAATATGTCTAATCCTTGAGCCGTTCCGATATTTCCTGTAAATGCCAATTTAAAATTTTCATCATCTAGAATTTCACTAACGTGATGTTTTTCTATAGGCACATAAAAATCTTCAGCATATTGCGGCCAAAAGCAAACCTTCTCCCTGTCCACAACCTTTTTTCTGTTAACAATGGCCTCTACGAAACTAGGACTCGTCGTAAAAATCCTATCAGTCTCACGATATATTCTATCTACCATTTTATCAATAGGGCCGATTATTCCTCTATTATGGATCCCCGTAACCGTCTCTACGTTTTCAGGCCATAAATCTTGAACATACAAAAAAGTAGGAACCTTGTATCTTTTCCCATACCAAATTCCTATCAACGCTTGCGTCATTGGACTAACTTCGAAAGTAAAAACCAAATCTGCCTTTAGCCTAGCTGCATCCTTGCATTTAACCCATCTTTTCCCACTATTAACAAATGAAAAATAATTTGCCGCCATTCCGGCAGCATTTAATAATTTGTTTGCACTATTTCCTCGGGCTATTAATGGGATTCTTATTATATCAACACCATTCCAGGTCTCTTTTCTTTTATGTTTATAATCGTATCCGTCGTAAAATTTTCCCATAGGATAATTGGGAATACCCGTTAAAACAGTAACCTTATATCCCCTCTTCACCCACTCCCTGGTCATGTCATTTATTCTAAATGATTCTGGATAAAAATACTGTGATATGACCAAAATGTGCTTCATTATCCTTCTGTCCTTTCTATTGACTGAATTAAACTAACTATCTGATAATCAAAATCATATTCCGACATGGATTGGTCGTACGAAAAATTTCCAAACGCTTTGTCTGCCATTCCTTTTGTTTTTCCCGGTATAAGAGTTGCAAGAAAAACCAACCAATTAAATGCCTTACTAACAAACATCCTATGTTTAGACACTCGTGCAATTTGTCGAACTAACTCGCTCGTTTTTGAGTACTCAGCGTTTTGAGGCCAATATATTCCACGACGTTCTCCAATCATCACTTGACATAAGAACTCGCAAAGGTTTTCAATATATAGCATGGAGCGTTCGTTTGGAACATCTGGGAAAAAAGGAAGTTTTTTTGCCATTGATGCAAGTACTGGATAATTTCCTTTACTTCCCTTGCCATATATCATTGGCGGACGAAGAACTGTCACCATAAACTGCTCGTTCTCCAATTCTCGTATACCTTTGTCCGCTCTCCATTTGCTGTCTCCATAGAAATTTGATGGCATTGGTTCTGTATCACATGTAATTCTCTTGGTTTTCCCCAATCCTGCGCTGTCACCATAAATTATCGCAGAGGACATGAAAACAAACTGCTTAACTCCCTCTTCTTTTGCTTTCTTTGCGGTTTCAATTGCTAAATACGTGTTTATCGCATAATATTTATTTTTTGTAGCTTCGTCAACTTTTCCAACATCAGCGTGCGCTAATCCTGCCACATGGAATACTATGTCGAAAGAAGAAAAATCCTTTTCTCTCCAACTTCCATCGATCATATCAACTGTATCAATCCGCAAATCATCTGCATAATGATCTTTGGCATACTGTTCAAAGCTGACACCGATATACGAATTTGCCCCAGTGATGAGTACTCTCTTCATCATTTTTGCTCCTGCTTTTTTATTTCGCCTGTTCCGCCTTCAACAACACTGTCATCTCCGCCAAATACGCCTACAGAACCTAGGAAACACTTTACATCCATCTTGAATCCCAACTTTTCAACATATACGCCGTCCAACTGCGCCTTGACGGGGATTTCAAGCTCATCCCTGCCATTAATCTGTGCCCACCCGGTCAATCCTGGCTTAACATCATTCGCATGATACTTGTCCCTTTCAGCCGTTAGTAAATCCTGATTCCATAACCCCGGCCTCGGCCCAATGACGCTCATGCGTCCCATGAAAATGTCCCAAATCTGCGGCAGTTCATCCAAACTATGCCTTCTAATAAACTTTCCGACCTTAGTTATGTACTGTTCAGGATTTTCCAACATATGGGTTGGCCGGTCATGTGGCGTACTCATTTTCATGCTGCGGAACTTATGTAACTTGAAGTATCTTTTGTTTTGACCAACTCTTTTTTGCGTGAATAAAACAGGTCCTGGATCATCAATCACAATTGCAATAGATAAGCCAAGAAAAAGGGGTGAAAGAGCTATCAGACCACCCAAACTAAGCACAATGTCAAATATTCTTTTGACATATTTTTCATAAATTCCAGCATGATGATCTGTAGTACCTACGGCTTCCAAATGGCCTCTTACGCCATCAGCATTCGCAGGCTCGTCTTCGTTTTCAACAAAAATAACCTTCTTCCCTTCCATGGGATTTCTTTCTTCCGGTTGATTTTTGTAAACGCTACTTGGCTGCTTAATAATTGCTACCAGACTAATTACCGTTGCCATAGCTGCTAATATCAAAAGAATAATCAACAATGGATGCATAATTTTCACCAACTCTTTCTACTTTTCAAATGTACTTGTTATTCATGCAATCCGATAGGCAAACCATCAGGATCCTTAAAGAAAACAAATCTAAACTCATGCCAATCTTTCATAATAGGACTAAACTCAATACTTAGATTTAATTCTTCAGCGCTCTTTTTTAGTTCTTCCATAGTTGTTTCTAAGTCATCTACATGTAAGACAAAATTTCGTAATCCAATGTTCTCTGGATTTGTAGCTCTTGCAGGATGTTTAGGATCTATAAACAAGAATATCTTGATATCAAACCCTTCAAGTGCAACAACTGTATCGTAACCTCGTTCCTTCCTGAATATCTCCTTGAAACCGAGCATCTCATAAAAGGCTACTGATTTTTCTGATGAAACTATCATTGATATATGTTGCAAACCTTTTATCATCTTCCGCCCTCAAGTTTATTACTTTAACAACCATTTTCTCTTTGACATAAACATCAAAGCATGTTACAATATTATTGATTATTAACCCCCCTCAGGGAGGGCCGATGGCTTTCGGGCCATCGGCCCTCCCCTCTTTATGGGGTTCATCTTCTGCTTCACCTTTTGCGGAATCATCTCCGATTTTAGAACAATCAGTTCTTCTTTTTCACGGGATCCATCTGCTTCTTTTGAGCCATCTTTTTACATATCCACCGATTTCTTGTGGTCTAAGTAGATTCCTTGCACACTATATAGTGTTTTCTAGACTTACCCATATTAGCCCATAATTTGATTAATTATATCACAATAGTTTTACAAAGTCTACGATTATTCGTTGATTTCCTGCGCATTTCCCATTTTTCCCATTTCTCACAAAAATTGTATCAATTTCCGAATATTTTTGGGCATAAAAGAAAAACAGGCAACCTTTCGATTGCCTGCTCAACTGTCATTGATAGGCCTTCAGACTATCCTATCAATCATGCATGACTTTATCATTATATCCCTTAATCATTCTTTTCGCAAGCCCCATTATTAGACAAGGCCCCTATATACAAGAAAATCGACGGCGAACAAAATAAGAAATACGCCCTGATGTCGTCCTCCAAAAGAAAAACAGGCAACCTTTCAGTTACCTGTTACCGTGAATGTGACTAGCGCCCTTCCCCATTTCCAAACCCAGTGATGCTTTTTACCATCAAGAATGCCAAATCATCAACGATGATCATATCAAATAGAAACACACAAAAGAAGTCAAACCCATAAGCTGCCAATATTCCTCATTATTCCAGGCACCAGCTTTGGAAACTCACCTCGCTTGTCACAGTTTTTGATGATAGCAAAGAATCCACAAGTTGTCAACATATAAATAGTTGTATTTTGCAAATTTTTTCAACATTTCCAATTTTCCAGTAAATTAAAATTTCCCCAGAAGAAAAACAGGCAACCTTTCAGTTACCTGTTACCCTAAATGTGACCAGCGTCCTTCCCAATTTCCGAAAGCCAGCGATACTTTTCACCAAACTAGTCTGCAAAATACGTCAACGATGAATATCAAATAGAAACACACTATGCTGTCAATCCCATAAGCTGCCAATATTTCTCATTATTTCATGCACCAGCTTCGGAAACCCATTCTGCTCACCACAGTTTTTGATGATAGCAGATATCCAACAACTTGTCAAGAGAAAAACAACCATATTTCACTAAATTTTGCAACATTTCTAATTTTTCTGCAAATTAAAGCATTCCTCTTGTTTTTCCCAAAAGAAAAACAGGCGACCCTTCGGTCACCTGTCCAACCCTTCGATCGCCAGCTTCACTGTTCAAAAGCAAAGAACCGGAAACCCTGCGGCCCCTGCTCCCTGATCATGATCATCGTCTCCCCCACGCCTCTTGATATAAATGCAACCGGTAATTAGCGCGATCACGAGCCAGATTACAAATACTTCATCCGAACTGAGATACATTGATGTCAACTCCCTTGCAGTCAGTGTCAAAAACTCCTTGCCTCACGTCCAGTTTCCAATCTTATCAGCAATCTTCGCCATTGTCAACATGAATTCGACCACTTTTCATCGACAAATCCCGACATTTCTATACATACCGGCGTCCTTCCCCATTTTTCGTAGCGTTCTTTACCATTGCTTCCCTTTATGACACCTCAAGTATGCAAAAAACCTCGCTCCGCCTTACGTTTAAGGCTTAGCGAGGTTTTATCATCTAGTGAGGCATGGGGGATTCGAACCCCCGACAACTTGATTAAAAGTCAAGTGCTCTACCGACTGAGCTAATACCCCATTAACGTCATCGGCTGCAGCTTGTATGGCTTGTACGCGCCGAATTGACGAGCAGGGCTAGCTGGATTCGAACCAGCGAATGCAGCAGTCAAAGTGCTGTGCCTTACCGCTTGGCGATAGCCCTATACATGGCATCAAGCGTGCCCTCAAAGGCACCAACATAGAAAAAAGGGTGGGTAAAGGGATTCGAACCCTTGGCCTCCAGAGCCACAATCTGGCGCGCTAACCAACTGCGCTATACCCACCATGTTGATTATTAAAACCAATTATTCCGGATGTCCTAATGACCCTTAGTCTCGCGGACTAACTGCCATCGGCAGCATCCAAATGTGCCCGAAGGGATTCGAACCCCCGACCCACGGCTTAGAAGGCCGTTGCTCTATCCAGCTGAGCTACGGACACAAAATGCTCCGTCAGTATCAAACCGACGAAGCATATTGTATCGTAATTATCGGTTTTTGTCAACCACATTTCAAACCTTTTTGCAGGCTTTTTGCAAATTTATCTTATATAGATTACAAGTCTCTGTTCTCCGGCTTTGCTTCCGGCTTTGCGAAGCAGGTAAACATTGCGCTCACCTGGTCCTTGTTCATCTTCGGGGTGATCAGGCTGACAACGGGAACGATGATCAGACCTGCCAGCATTGCGAACGCGCCGCAGTTTATGGGCGACTGGAGCACTGCGGGGAAGGAAGGTCTCACCAGCATATTCGCGGTCAGAAGTCCTGCGCCGAAGATAAAGTTCACAAGCACTGCGAGCTTGGTCACGCCCTTCCAGTACATGCTCAGGATGAACGGAGCAAGGAACGCGCCTGCAAGTGCACCCCATGACACGCCCATGAGCTGTGCGATGAAGGTTACGTTACTCTTATACTGAACGATGGCGATCACTGCGGAGATCACGATGAACACCACGATGAAGACTCTCATGATCAGCACCTGCTTCTTTTCATCCATCTTTTTCATGATCGTGCCCTTGATGAGGTCGAGGGTCAGCGTGGAGCTGGAAGCCAGAACAAGGGAGCTCAGCGTGGACATGGATGCGGAGAGCACAAGAATCACCACGACTGCGATCAGGAAGGGAGAAAGCTTCTCGATCATGGCAGGGATGATGGCGTCGAAGCCAACTGCCTTTACGTCGATGTCATACAGTCTGCCGAAGCCGCCCAGGAAGTAGCAGCCGCCTGCCACGATCAGTGCGAATGCGGTGGAGATGATGGTACCCTTGCGGATGGCTTCCTCGTTCTTGATGGCGTAGAATTTCTGCACCATCTGAGGCAGGCCCCAGGTACCAAGGGAGGTCAGGATCACCACGCAAAGCAGGCTGAAGGGATCCGGTCCAAAGAAGGAAGCGAACACGCCGGGCATTTCGGAAACGCTTGCGTCCGTTACGTTTGCAAGGCTGTGATATGCCTCGATGAAGCCGCCCTGGCTAGCAAGCACGGCGCCGATCACTGCCACGATGCCAACCAGCATCACAAGGCCCTGGATGAAGTCATTCACAGCCGTTGCCATATAGCCGCCGGCGATCACATAGATACCGGTCAGGATTGCCATAACGACGATGCAGACCGTATAATCCAGCTCAAATGCCATGCCGAACAGTCTGGAAAGACCGTTGTACAGGGAAGCGGTATAAGGGATCAGGAAGATGAACACGATGATCGAGGAGATGATCTTCAGCATGGGAGAATTGAATCTCGTGCCGAAGAACTCGGGCATGGTCTTGCTCTCGAGGTGCCTGGTCATGATACGGGTTCTTCTGCCGAGGATGACCCAGGCGAGAAGGGATCCGATGAATGCATTTCCGAGGCCGATCCAGGTCGATGCCAGACCGAACTTCCAGCCGAACTGTCCCGCATATCCTACGAAAATAACGGCTGAGAAATAAGAAGTGCCATAGGCGAAGGCGGTCAGCCAGGGACCTACGCTTCTCCCTCCAAGTACAAAACCATTGACGTCCGTGGCATTCTTTCTGCAGTACAGACCAACGCCGATCATAACGCCAAAAAACAGTACCAACATTGCGATCTTGATAATCATGATGCTCTGCTCCTTCCCAACAATTCAAGTCGTTTGCTTTCACGCATAAGTGCATTTTGCAGGCGTTTCGTCCATAGGCACTTTCGTGCATAAACGCTTTAACGCGCCCGCGCTTTAAACCATAACACTTTAAATTGCTGAAGTCAAGAGAAAAATAAAAGCCGCGCACGTTTTCTTCGCGAAGCGCTTAATCTTCTTGACGTGCACGGCAAAAAAAGCTATAATTCAATTTGTTTGCGGGGTGTGGCTCAGCTTGGCTAGAGCGCCTGGTTTGGGACCAGGAAGTCGCAGGTTCGAATCCTGTCACCCCGATTTTTTTAGTTTAAATACGCAATTGTGAAATGCAGATCTCCAAACCTGTCGGTTTCCATAATACAATACGAAGGTTTACGCCCCTCTTGTCTGGGATAGGAAAGGCTCCCAGGATTCACGAGCCAGATCCCAGATTCCTTCATTACGGAAGGTTTATGAGTATGCCCATAACATACAACGTCGACGCCTCTGGCAATGGCCTCCTGCAGGAGATATTCCGTGCTCATGGAGATATAATAAGTATGTCCGTGCGTCACCCAAACCTTATATTTCCCGACTGTAAACTCAACTTCCCTCGGCAGTTCAGAAAAGAAATCGTTGTTTCCCGTCACCATCTGCACGGGACAGGAAACCGCTTCCGAAAGGGCATATTCACTTCCCTCAATGTCTCCGCAGTGGATCACGAGGTCCGGTCGATGCATCTGCATCACCTTAAAATAGTTTTCATTTCTTCTGTGAGTGTCACTCACGATAATGACCTTCAACGCCGCTTCCGCCTTTCCTGCGTATATTCCCGGGCTTTCTTCTCCTGCGTTCCCTCGTTCCTTCTGCCTTCGCACAAGTTCCGCCTGGCTTCTTATGCCTGATTCTCTCGCACAAGCTCCTGCTTCATCAAGCGAAGCGCCTTGCCTCTGTGGCTGACCTTGTTCTTTTCTTCCTCCGACAGCTCCGCCGTGTGCTTTCCATAAGGGGGATAATAGAAAATGGGATCGTAGCCGAAGCCGTGCTCACCCTTTTCCTCATATCCGATCCGGCCTTCGATGGTCGATCTGGTGATGATCTCGCCGCCGTCCGGAAGCTTCGCCGCGATCGCGCAGACGAACCTTGCCGTCCTCTTTTCGTCCGGCACGCCCTCCAGCCTGCGAATGAGCTCGGCGTTCTTTATACTATATGGCGTGTCCTCGCCAAGGTATCTCGCCGAATATACTCCCGGCTCCTTGCCCAGCGCGTCGATCTCCAATCCGGAATCATCCGCCATAACGATGCATCCCTTCGCCTGGGGCTGCGCTGCCACGGCCCGCACCTTGATCAGGGCATTCTCTTCATATGTCTTCCCGTCTTCGACGATATTGATCGCGATCCCGGCCTCCTTCATCGTGCGGATCTCATACCCCGCATCCGCCAAGATCATCTCGATCTCCTTCACCTTCCCCTTATTTCCCGTAGCAAATATGATTTGTTTACTCACCTGTCTCCTGTCCTCTCTTTGGCGGCTTGGGCCCCAAGAATTGATAATAATAGGTCTTCATCATCCCATTGTAGATCTTCCGATTCTTATCCGCCTTGCGTCTAAGGTCCTTCTCCGCCTGCTCATAAGCAGTGATCACGTATAGGCTCCAGGCGTCCAGCCTCTGCCAGCGCTCTCCCAGCGTCTGATAAATGGCAGGCATCTCCGCCTTCTCCTGCAGCCTCTCGCCGTAAGGCGGGTTCGTGATGATAAACCCATATTTCTTCGGATGACTCAGATCCTTTACGTCGCGGCGCTGGAAGTGAATGAGCTTGTCCACTCCTGCCAGTTTTGCGTTCTCGCGGGCGATCGTCACCATCTCGTTGTCGATGTCATAACCCTGAATGTCGGTCTCGACGTTTAGGTCCACCAAATCATTCGCCTCGTCTATCGTATCATACCAAAGCCGTTTTGTCACGAGGTGTTCCCAAGTTTGCGCCGTAAAATCTCGATGCATGCCGGGCGCCATGTTCGCCGCCATCATGGCAGCCTCGATGGGTATCGTCCCGCTGCCGCAGAAAGGATCCACGAGAATCCTGTCGGCGTGCCAGGGTGTGAGCATGATCAGGGCTGCTGCCAGGTTCTCCGCAATGGGCGCCTTCGCCGTCAGCTTGCGGTAGCCACGCTTATGAAGGGACTCGCCGGTCGTATCGAGTCCGATGGTCACCTGATCCTTTAACAGGAAGACGCGCAGGGGAAAGCTCTCTCCGGTCTCTGGAAGCCAGTTCAGGCGGTAGACGTCCTGCAGTCTGTCCGCGATAGCCTTCTTCATGACGCGCTGGATGTCGGAGGGGCTAAACAGCTTGGATTTCACGCTGGCCGCCTTTGTCACCCAACATTTCCCGTCGGATGGGATGAACTCCTCCCATGGGATCGCCTTGGTGCCCTGAAAAAGCTCTTCATAATCGGTCGCGACGAAGCTTCCCACCTTGATGAGGATCCGCTCCGCCGTGCGCAGGAAGACATTCGCCCTGGCCACGGCCTCCTCGTCCCCGAGGAAGGTCACTCTTCCGTCGGTCACTTCGGACACGTCATATCCCAGATCGATGATCTCTCGTTTTAATACCGCTTCCATGCCGAAATGACAAGGAACGATCAGTTCATATCGTTTCATGTTACCCACCCTCGTTTAATGCAGCCAGTCCCGAAATAGTTTCACCAAAAACAGTGCGAACGCGGCCAGAATGATCACCGGAAGCAAGAACTGCAGTATGACTACAAAGATCGCCACCACCAAGATCAGTATCGCCACCGAAATGGTCGTTTTCAGCCACCTCGGAAGGGTAAGAAACTTGGCGATCCAGGGCATGCCGGCACCCGCTTGATAGTCACCCTGTTCCTCCGTGCCGCGCCCAAACTGCCGCCAGCCTGCCTGCGATTCCGTCTGCCGCCAGCCTGCATCCTCGTCCGCCATGTCGACATACCTTTGCTTTTCCTTTAAGGCATCCGCAATGGTCCGCGCGATCAGGCGGGGCGAGCCCAGGGAAGTGATGACTTCATTCTCCGTCCGTCCGAGGCGAAGCTGACCGTTGATGTAGTCCTCATAATATCTTAAGTTGTCCGTCACTTCGTCAGCTTCGATCTTCCCATTCAGGGAGACTCTTAGCTGATCCAGAAATTCGGTCTTGTTCATGCGTTTCTCCAATAGTATTTGTTGCTGATTCCTTTGAATTAGCTCTATTCTAGCACGCATGCGCCCCCGCGTAAATATATGGATTAGAAAGCTTTTCTAAACTTTTTATAAACTTACTTAAACGATTACTTGAAATTAGGAACGATATCCTATATAATCACATTAAGCTTAGTTTTAGTGCGCAAAAAGAAAAAAATATATGTAAAGGAGAGCACCTATGAAATTTGGTTATTTCGATGACGCGAACAAAGAATATGTCATCACAACTCCCAAGACTCCGCTTCCCTGGATCAACTACCTTGGATGCAACGAGTTCTTCTCCCTGATCTCAAACACCCAGGGCGGCTACACCTTCTATAAGGATGCAAAGCTGCTTCGTCTGACCCGTTATCGTTATAATAACGTGCCGACTGACATGGGCGGTAAGTACTTTTATATTAAGGACGGCGAGACCGTTTGGAATCCCGGCTGGATGCCCACGCAGACCGAACTCGATTCCTATGAGTGCCGTCATGGCATTGGCTACAGCCGTTTCACCGGTAAGAAGAATGGCCTGAAGGCTTCCGCGCTTGCATTCGTTCCCATGAACGACAACTGCGAGGTAACTCAGCTGACCCTGACCAATGAGAGCAATGAGAAGAAGTCCGTTAAGGTTTTCTCTTACGTTGAGTGGTGTCTTTGGAATGCAGATGATGACATGAAGAACTTCCAGAGACTCCTTTCCTGCGGCGAGATGGAGGTGGAGGGTTCCACCATCTATCACAAGACCGAGTACAGAGAGCGCAGAAATCATTATGCCGTATATTCCGTGAATGCTGAGATCGCAGGCTTCGATACGAGCCGTGACGACTTCCTCGGCGCATACAGAAGCGCAGCAAATCCTGAGGTTGTGGAGAAGGGTCAGTGCACCAACTCCATGGCAAGCGGCTGGTCACCCATCGCATGTCAGCAGCTGAACGTTGAGCTGGCACCCGGCGAGAGCAAGGATTTCGTGTTCGTTCTGGGTTATATCGAGAATCCCCAGGAAGAAAAGTGGGAAGCAAAGAACGTGATCAACAAGAAGCGTGCGCATGAGATGCTCGCTCGTTATGCTACCACCGCTGACGTGGCAAAGGCTTTGGATGCACTCAAGGCATACTGGGTAACTCTCCTTTCCAAGTATCAGGTAAGCTCCAAGGACGAGAAGGTAAACCGCATGGTAAACATCTGGAATCAGTACCAGTGCATGGTAACCTTCAACATGTCCCGTTCGGCATCCTATTATGAGTCCGGCATCGGCCGTGGCATGGGCTTCAGAGATTCCTGCCAGGATCTGCTTGGTTTCGTTCATCTGATCCCCGATCGCGCAAGAGAGCGTATCATCGACATCGCTTCCACGCAGTTTGAGGACGGCAGCGCTTACCATCAGTATCAGCCCCTGACCAAGAAGGGCAACTCCGACATCGGCAGCGGCTTCAACGATGATCCCCTGTGGCTCATCGCAGGTACCAGCGCATATGTCCGCGAGACCGGCGACGCATCCATCCTTGACGTGATGACTCCTTTCGATAATGATGAGAGCAAGGCAACTCCTCTCATGAATCACTTAAAGAGATCCTTTGATTATATCGCAACGCACAAGGGACCTCATGATCTGCCTCTGATCGGCCGTGCAGACTGGAACGACTGTCTGAACCTGAACTGCTTCTCCGAGCATCCCGGTGAGTCCTTCCAGACCTTTGGTCCCAGCGAAGGCCCCGTTGCAGAGTCCGTATTCATCGCAGGCATGTTCGTGAAGTACGGCGAAGAGTATGCGCAGCTGTGCGAGCTGAAGGGTGATACCGCTGAAGCTGCAAGAGCACGCGCTGAGGTGGAAAAGATGTATGCAGCGATCCTGAAGGATGGCTGGGACGGCGAGTGGTTCGTTCGTGCATATGACGCTTTCAGTCATAAGGTTGGTTCGAAGGAATGTGAGGAAGGCCAGATCTTCATCGAGCCCCAGGGCTTCTGCGTATTAGCAGGCGTTGGCGTGAAGGAAGGCCTCGCTGAGAAGGCTCTGAATTCCGTAAAGGAAAAGCTCGACACCAAGTATGGCGTAATGATCCTCCAGCCCGCATATACCAAGTATCACTTAGAGCTTGGTGAGGTTTCCTCTTATCCGCCCGGATACAAGGAGAACGCTGGTATCTTCTGCCACAACAATCCTTGGGTATCCATCGCTGAGACCGTGATCGGACGCGGCGACCGTGCTTTCGAGATTTATAAGAAGACTTGTCCCGCTTACATCGAGGACATTTCCGAGATTCATCGCACCGAGCCTTATGTTTACTCACAGATGGTTGCAGGCGCTGACGCACCGAGACACGGCGAGGCAAAGAACAGCTGGCTGACTGGTACCGCAGCATGGACCTTCGTGAACGTATCTCAGTACATCCTGGGCGTATATCCTACCCACAACGGACTGCAGATCAATCCTTGCGTACCTTCCGGATTTGGTGACTTCGATCTCACCAGAACCTACCGCGGCGTGAACTACCATGTATCCGTAAAGAACCCGAACGGCGTACAGAAGGGCGTTACCAAGATCATCGTAGACGGCAAGGAGCTTGTAGGCACCTCCGTCATCCCTTACGAACCCGGCAAGACCGACGTAACTGTTGAAGTCGTTATGGGTTAATCCGAAGAAAGGCCCCCACGCACCTCTAAGTCCGAAAGGGGCACCGCGAAGCGGAAGATACCTTCGGATCGCGTGAGGAGAAGCCTTCGGATCGCGCAAATAAAATGGCCAAGGGAATCCTCCCTTGGCCATTCTTTTTCGGATTTCGTTTCTGTTTCCTTTTCAGCTTTCTTTTCGGATTTTGTTTTTGTTTTCTTTTCGGCTTTTTTCTTTTCTGTTTCCTTTTCAGCTTTCTTTTCGGATTTTGTTTCTGTTTTCTAAAAAGATATGGCTAAAAAGCTTGTTTGGCTTTACTTTAGATACAAATCGCTGGCTTTTTCCCTCATTTCCCAGCTGGTTCCACTATGCATGCATCTAAGAAGCACTTCCCTGCAAGTTTTAGCCATAGAATTCTTCCTTCTAGGAAGTCTTTTATCACAGATTTCAATAGGATTTGTGGCTAAGCAGCGGATTCTAGCAAGTTTTAGATACAATCTTTTGCCTTCAAGAAAACTTATAAGATGCTTGGGGGAAGTTTATGAAGCAGAATACGGCATTTCCTTTATCTAAAATGCCGATTACGGCTCGCTTTAGATACATGCCCCTGATTTTCAGAAAACAAAATGAGGGAAATTTAACATAATCTGCATCTAAATTTCCGATCGTGCCTCGCTTTAGCCACATATCTTCTTTTACCACACATCGTATGGGCAGGTTTGGTCTGCGATGGTGGCGCGCAGTTCAACATAGCAGCCGCAGGCGGCGCACATCCCGTCCGTAAGGCGCTCGCACTGCTTGCAAGCCGACAATCGCTCCTCACGCAGGGCCTTTGGAGCACGCTCAGTTTCAGGAAGATCGGCGATCATGCGTTGTATGGTCTCATATATCTTCTCCTGCCCCGCCATCTCACGGATCAGGCATCTTTTACACACTCTTTTATTTACATCCATCCCGCGTCATCACCTTTCCAGTATCGAATCGACTATTTTGCCCTTCCTGCAGTATTACATTTTTTCACCTTTCTTTCCCTTCCTGCAGTATTACATTTTCCCAGCTTTCTAGCCCGTCCTGCAGTATTACATTTTTCACCTTTCTTGCCCTTCCTGCAGTATTACATTTTTCCAGCTTTCTTGCCCTTCCTTCGTCCTACTTGAGCAGGAACAGCATGATGGCGCCGACCACCAGCGCGATCACTGCTCCGGCAAGGCCCGCCAGGATCTTCTGATAGGGCCGCTTCCCCTCTTCCCGCGCCGCCTCGAGCTCGTCGAGCTGTTTCCCCTCCACAAAGCTTACGATCTCGCGCATGGTCTGTATGTTCCACTGTTTTTTCTTCTTCTCGATCAGCATGGCCACTGCAAAGGTCACGAGAAAGAGCAGGGCCCAAAGAGCTACGCCCCAAAGCTTTAAGAACTTGATCAGCGGCACGGGCGTCAAAACGGTCAATCCAAACAATACGGTATAAATCCACGAAAACCGATTAAATTCTCTCTTATCCTCTTCCTTGATCATCTCTTTCATCTCCTTCAGGTCGCCCTTCAGCAGGACGTCCACGGTGACGTGAAAGACCTCGCTCATTCTGATCAGACTGTTGATGTCGGGATAATTCTTCCCCGTCTCCCAGTTCGAGATCGTCTGTCTTGAAACATAGATCTTCTCCGCCAGCGCATCCTGCGAAAGACCTAATTCATTTCTATATTTTTTCATCTGATTTCCAAGTTCCATGCCGCGCTCCTTCATAGAAAAGCCTTGCATTTGATTTCTAAACCATTATGTCATAATTTTGAGCGTTTGAAAAGTCTTAGTTCTCGATCGCATAGATCTGGCGGATGGCAGCAGGTACCTTCTCCATACCATTCATGGCGTCGATCTGCGCCTGCATCTCCTCAGCGTTGCCTGCCTCCTTTGCATTTTCATATGCATAATAGTGCGCTGCATAGCGGAACTCCACGTCCTTCGAGCGAAGAAGCGTCTGGATGGAATCCTCAGAATACGGAGCGTCCGGATTGATATACTCGCGGAATGCTGCATAGAAGATGGCCTCTTCCTCTGCCTGCTCCTGTCCGCCCCTATGAATGCGATAATATCTGCTGCCGTCATTATAAAGGATACCCGTCTTGATTCCTGGGATCAGGCAGGAGCCGCCCATGCCAAGGGCAACGCCCATGAGCATAAGGAAGAAAAGCGAATGAAGCAAAAGGCCAAGAACTGCGGCGATCACGCCAAGGATCATGGAAGCCAGCGGGCCAGCCAGGAGGATTCTCCCGAAGCTGCTGATCTTTACGTCCTCTTTCTTCGCAGGAATGGTTCCGCCGATGCCGCCCCAAAGCGATACGTTTTTTTCGATCCCGACCCGGATCTTATCCTGCAACTTCTCACGATAGATCCTTACGGGCCCTACAACTAAGTAAAAAAATTTCCATCCTTCCAGAAGTCCTCCAACCACGTGACCGCACTCATGAACCGTCGTGGAAAGGATCATCGAAACAAACCAAAAACCGATCATCTTAAGTACCAGCATCATAACTTCCATTTTCTTGTCTCCTTTTCTTTTTGAAATCATCTGTTATTTTATTTCGAGGTACCTTTGCTTGTTCCCTGGAATCTTGCTTGCCCCAGGTTCCTTGCTGATTCCGAGGCGTCCTCGCTTCGTCTGATCTCACCATACGTTTTTTCCTCCCGGTTGTCTATCAAAGGTCTTTGACATTGGCCAAAAATGCCAAAAAATAAGGCTGTCAAAAGTCTTTGACAGCCCATTTCAATCCTTTATTTCACGCTTTTTCGCGCCAAGTTCTTTCGTGTCGCTCTTTTTTGTTTCACCTTTATTGCATCACACTTTCCTTCGGTCGAACTTTCCGCGATAGTATTCCGCCTTGTTCTGGTACATCATCTCGTCGGCCCGCTTGAACACGTCCTTATATGCCGGATCGGTCTCCGGATCATAGACCGCCGCGCCCATCGATACGGCCAGCGGATCCTTTCGATACTTTTCGTCCTCGTTCAATTTCTTGATGTTTTCCTTCAGTTCCTCAACGAGCGCATCCGTCTTTTCCTTCGTGAAATTCTCCATGACGACGATGAACTCATCTCCGCCGATGCGATAGACGTGCTGGGCGCCCACGCTCTTCTTGATGAGCTCTGCCGCGGTTGTAATGTAAGCGTCTCCCACTTCATGACCAAGCCTGTCGTTGATGGATTTCAGTCCGTTCATGTCGAATACGATCACGGAAAAGGCTGCCATGCCTGCCTGGATCTTTCGCTCGAGATTCTTGACCTGATCCAGATACGAGGTCTTATTGCCAACGCCCGTCATGCCGTCCGTATAGGCCTGGGAATGGATGTAGGAAAAGTATTCCCGCAGCTCCCTTGCGATGCTGTTGATGCTGTCGGACAGCTCTCCGATCTCGCTCCTGGAATGGTACTCGATCTGCGTGTTCAGCTCGCCCTTCGCGATGCGCGACGAGGCATCCGTCAGCCTGCGGATGGGCGAAATGATCTCCTTATGGATCCTCCAGGTCACTAAGATCAGCAGGATCAGCACGATGATCAGAACCGCAAGCATATTCTTGATCATGTTATGAACGGGCCGGTCGATCTCCGCCTCCGAAACCACAATGGCAAGGATCATGCCATTTCTCAGCTTCTTCGTGACATACCGGTGCTCCTTGCCCGTCCAAAGGTAGCTGTTGCTGCCGTCCGAGCGCTCCCACTGTCCCATCAGGGCAAGCCGCGCCTCTTTATACTCATCGTCCAGATACATGGCCTTTAGGCCCTCCGGATGATCCTCGGAATAGACGATGTCGCCGTTTGGTGCCAGAAGATAACCCACGCCGTCGGCATAATCAATGGAATCCACGATCTCCTGTATGATCGTCATGTCCAGGTCCATGCCAACCACGCCGAGAAGCTTTCCGTCCACGTAGACGGGGGAGACATAGGAGGTCATGTATACGTTGATGTTCTTATTCATATACGGCTCCAGCCAGATCGGCCGTCCGTTCTTGATGGGCTCATAATACCAGGCCACGTGCTCGCGGTCGTTTTCATTATAGGCTTCAATGACCGTAGGCTCCACGCTGACATAGCCGCCGTAGCCGTCCTCCGTCACGAAGATGCCCGTGAAACCCTTGTATTTCGTCGGATCCGTGCGGAAATAGAAGGCATACACGTTGCCCGCAACCGCGGAGACGTCTCTCGCAAGATGCTCGAAATTCGCCAGATAAGTAGTTTGATACGCCTCGTCATACTTCATCTTCGTGGTATCGGCATTGTTTACGATGTAACCCTCCAGGGTATCCAGCGCCCGCTCCATCCCTTCGAAATTGGCATCCAACTCCCTGGCCTTCTGGTGAAGCATCATGTCCAGGGTCCGATCCGTTTCCCGATCCGTCTCGGCATCCAAAAACAGAATGCCCGTGATGACGAGGAGCAGATAAACTCCCAGAACGGAGACGCAAAACATCAATATGAGGTTTGTTCTGATCGAATACAATCCTTTGCTTCGTTTCATCATACGCGTTTTACGCCGTTGCCTCCCATTTCCTTGACCAAGTAACAGCCCTGCATGGCCCGATGATAGTGCCTTTTTATGGTTTCCGTCAGCCGCACCTCCGTGATGCCGACGGAGAGAGTTACCTTTCCGTCCTTTTCCACTTCCCTGCAAAGCTCCTTGCAGATTTCAAATCCAAAGTCCATGGACCATTCCATCAGCGCCACGAACCTGTCCTCGCCCCAGCGGAAGATCTCACATTTCGCCCCCAGATGCTCCTTGATGAGCTCGGCGACCCGAAGGATCAGGCCGCTTTGATCCTCCTGAGCGCAAGCCTCGACAAAGCCGTCCAGGTCAAGCACGGCCACCGTCTTATACCGCATGGTCAGGAACAGTCCGGCATCCCCATAATTCTCTTTGAAATAAAGGCGATTCGGGAGATTCGTCAGCGCGTCCGTAAAGGCAAGCTTCTCTTCCTTTTTGGCCTTGCTCTTCGCCATAGCATCCAACCATGCCATCCTTCGTTACTCCATCCTTTCTTCTACAACCTCCAGCATCCAAAGAACCGTAAGGAGCTCACCCTCTTCATCCCGCTCAACGGGCACGAACCTGGCGAAGCACCTCCGGTTGCCGGTATCCAGAAATTCCATCGTGACGGATGCCTTACCCTGCAACCTGAAAAAGAGCGTCGAAAACTCGATAAAGTCGTAGGCACTCTTCTTAAAACGCTCGTCCGTAATGTCGTCCATCAGCCCGCGCAGACAATATTGCGCCTTATTTTTCACACTCTCGCCGGACGGAAATTCTCCCGTCAGGGGATCCGCCTCGGAATAGACGTCCTCCTTCAGGCGAATGCGCCATACCTTATCATACATGCCCGTCAGCACCTGGATCTGTCCCTGAAGCGCAAGCTCCTTTCCCTTCAGGCCGTTGATCCGAAAGAACGCGTAGAGCATGCCGCAAAGGCTCAGGATGAGCACCGAGAAAAACAAAAGCCATATCCTGTTAAGGGGCGCCAGCAGCGTCTTTTTTTCCATGATGGAGACGGCATACCAATCATCCATGACGGGAGCCGTGAAGACATAATAAGCCTTCCCCTGATACTGCACGTCAAAGTAATTTTCATACTCGGAATAGAGCCTAGTCACGACCAGCTTTCCAAAGCTTTCGTCCTCTTCGAGGTACTCCTTGCCGAGCTCCTCGGAATTGGAATGCGCAACGACGACGCCGGAATCATCCAAGATCAATGAATACAGCCACCCGCCGTCGGCCACGCTCTCCTCCGCGATGTTCTGGATGTCGTTCAGCGAAACGTCAAGGGACACGATGCTCTCACGATCCGGCAGGAGCTTACACACGCTCATCATGACCACGTGCGTCTTCGTGTCCAGATATGGCGTTACCAGCGCGATCTCTCCATTTGCATCCACCGCGGCCTGATACCAAGGGCGCTCCTCGGGCACAAACCCTTCCGTCGGCACCCATCCGTTCCCGTCAAGGAATTCTCCGCGGAATACTCCGTAAATTCCCGTAAAGTCATTATTGATCGTCTTTGCATAAACACGCGTCTGATTCTCCAGATATGCTAGGATCTCCTTCCCGTCCGCACCGGATTCCTGCAGGTCGTTGATGGAATACGCCGCCATCTTCACGGTGTACAGGCTCTCCGTCAGGAAATAACTCGTCTTGGAAGCGATCTTGATCACCTGATCTTCCTTCGACACAAGGATATTATCCAACTCCTTGGTGTACAACGCGTTGAATACCAACGCAAATAAGAAGGTGACCAAGAAGATGGAGATTGCAAACACCACGATGATTCTTTTACTCAGATAGAAAAATCTTTTCTTCAAAACTTCTCCTTAGACGCGGCACTCGCCGCCCGACAAGTTGGCAAAGATCAGAGATAGAAAATGAAAGCCATCTCCCGAAGGAGATGGCCTTCTTCCACTTTCGCGGAAGGTTGTTCCTGACTGGGAGGTTACCGACCTAAACCGTTCTTCTCGCTTGAAACATGTTCAAAACAATGCCCCACTATTTAACCACTCAAGCGGTGTTAGTCATTCTACCTTATGATTGACGGGACTCTGGGCACCCGTAGACCCTCCATGCAGGTTGAGACAGTCAGTCTTAGTCTTAGAAAGCGGCCTCAGGTATGCATGAAACAGAAGTCGTCGGACTCGAACCGCTCCGCAAAGATCGCTCGCTCCCAGATCAGCGACTTCCAAACTTCACTTTATGATAATAGTATAAATGATTTCGACGAAAAACGCAACCGTCTATCTGCTTTCCATAAATGATAACACTTGTTCTCTATTTTTTAGCGCCGTCCCGGCTCCGATCGCAGTCGTACAGATCGCGCCGCAGGCGTTGGCAAACCGCATGGCATCCTTTGGCTGACTGCCCCTAAGGATCTCACAGGTCAGTCCCGCGACAAAGTTATCTCCCGCTCCCGTGGCGTCCACGGCATGGATCTCACAGGCCGGCAGGAAGAAGGATTCCTTTGCATTTTTAAAATAACACCCGTTACTTCCCAGCTTTAACACGACATTCTTTACACCGTACCCAAGCAGCACGTCTGCCATCTCCTCGGCCGTATCCTTTCCGGTGAAATACTTTGCCTCATCCTCATTCGGCGTAATATAGTCGATCATGGGCAGAGACTCCTTCAGATCCTCCAGGCCAAGCACGCGAAAATTCGGAAGCTTCGTGTCCGCCACCACCAGGATCCCGGCCTTCTTCGCCTCCGTCAGAACGGACTTTATGATCTCAGGGTCATCAAAGGGCGCGCGGAACAAAGAGCCAAGGATGATCGCCCTGGCATTCGTGAAAAGCCCGGCATGACGCTCCGGATGGAAGTTATGACGGTGCGCCTGATTCGTGATGGACTTTCTCGTGCCGTCATCGCGGACGAACATGGTGGTCACGGGCGTCGCATGCTCCGGGTCCCTGATCACGAGATCCGTGATAACGCCGCAGCGGCGAAGCGCTCCCAGGATCATCTCCCCTGCATCATCCTTTCCCAGCGCACAAAGGATTCCCGTCCTTGCTCCCAGCTTCGCTGCCGCCATTGCTTCATTCACGGCCTCGCCGCCCACGCTCAAAGAGCCGGACACGGCGCGATAGCCAGATGCCGAGATTGGCTCGGGATCGAACCCTTTGATGATCGAATCCACCAGTGCCATTCCTATGCAGATTATATCCATGCGCTCGCTCATTTTCTACCTCCGATCCGACGGCATCGTAAGACTACCTCGCAAGACTTCCTCTTAATGCTTCCTGGCAAGACTTCCTAAGCCTCTCCCTATGCGTCAGCAGAATCATCATACCACGTTTCCGGGCGCCTCACAACCCAAAATCATCCCTTGAAATTTTCTCAGAATTACCGCATAATGGGAATGTAATAAGTTCTGATCAAGGGAGGTGCCGCCATGCCAGTCATGCCATTTTTGTTTTACGTGATTCTAATATATCTTGTGATCATGAATCTGATCGCCTTTCTCCTCATGGGCGCAGATAAAAGGAAAGCAAATGCAAAGGCCTGGCGAATCCCGGAGACAACCCTTTTTCTCCCTGCCATTCTCGGCGGAAGCATCGGCGCGATCGTTGGAATGCAGGTGTTCCGGCATAAGACAAAGCATTGGTATTTCAAGTATGGCATGCCTTTGATATTGATCCTGCAGCTTGTTGCCGCCGGTGCCATCTGGTATTTCACCCAGCATTAAATGCCATTGCAGCCGGTGACATCCGATACTTTACTTAAGAATAAAGGAGCGATGCAAAGTGCACGTAGCAATCTGTGATGATAACGGAGCGGACAGAAAGCAGATGGAGCGGCTCCTAAAGCGAGAGTCCGACCGCCGCGCCTCCACCACGGGCGTATTATATATTGATTCCTTTGGGAATATCGACGCGCTCCTTGCGAACGCCCTGATGTATGACCTGTTCTACGTCGACCTGTGCATGACCCCGGGCGTGAGCGTCTCTGACCTGGTCGAACGGCTGGCAGAAAAAGGGAGCAAGGCTCCCGTCGTCCTATGCTGTTCCAAGATCAATTATCGCGAGCAGTCCTTTCCGCCCAACGTTTTCTTTCTGGACAAGGCCATCAAGGTGGCCGAACTCACCGAAAGCATCGACAAAGCCTTAGAGATCAAGGCCGCCGCCCCTTCCGTCATAGAGCTGCGGGACGAGACGGGAACGATCTACGTGACCGAGGAGGAAATCCTCTACGCGGTTGCAAAGGGCCGCGCCATCCTTGTGACTCTCACCGAGGGCCGCACAAAGCTGCTTCGCACGGACCTTTATAATCTTTATACGCAGTGGGCCGCCAGTCACTCCAGCTTTCTTCCGCCCACCGGTCACTTCCTGCTAAACTGCAGGCACATTCAGAAATTAGGCCCGCTTAGCGCGACCATGACGGACGGAAAGACCTTTCTTCTCCCCCGCGCGCTGCACGGCTATGCGCAGGCCATCCTTGCAAGCCTTTCATAAAGCTGCCAACACGCGCAGCAATCATCTAAGGAGACTCACATGATAGCACTTCAGATCACTTCCATGAAACCCTTTATGAGCGAGCTACTCACCGGCGATGCCTTCGACATCTTTCTCCTGGAGGAGGCCACGCTGACCACGGCCATCACCATCCAGATCGACGGGCACGTGAACGTGGATTTCTACCCCATCGCAGAACGCACGCCCGAGCTTCTTCCCTATGAGTATCAACCCTGGAGCGAAATGAAGGGCCTGTGCTTCAACCTCATCAAAGGGAAGCGCACGCCCTTGTATTTCAAATTCGTATTACAGTTAAAACCCGACAAAATGAAAGCCATGTTGGAAAAGGAAAAGCTGTCCGGCAAGGAAGCCTCCCTGAAGTCCCTGGTCCTCACCATCAAGTACGACGGCGGCAAGGCCGTTCTCACCACCGGTTCCTCCTATCAGACCTTCGTCATGGACAAGACTGCTGACGTCGTCTGGGACCGCCAGATCAGCAAATACCTCGCCATGAAGGGCATCAGCTTCGAGATCCTTTGACGCCTTGCCATGAAGGGCATCGGCTAGGAAAGCCTTCGCCCCGAGATCCTTTGATCACTCCGTGATCCTGGCCGCTTCAATGTCTTTATAATAGTTTTCTTCCAGGACGTAGGCGCTAAACTGATAGCGATCCTTTACGTCCTGTTGTTTTTCCTTCAGATAATCTTCCTGCCATTCCTGCGGGATGATATAATTCCCCGTCTCATCCTTGAGCCAGATGGTCTCCTTGGTCTTACGGTTATAGATCACGCCATCCGTCACAAAGCTTCTGTCATTAAAGATCACCATTCCCTCATGATCCGAGAAAATATCCTTGCCGGCATACATTCTGGAATCATAATCCATTCCCAGGAGGTTCAGGATCGTGGGCAGCAGGTCCACGGAGCAGCAAGCCTTGTTCACCACCACCGGATTCTCTTCAAACTGCGCATTCCACATAATGAGGCTGTTGCGGAACAGATCCTTGCCATAGGAAAGACTCCCGCCTGCGAGCTCCTCATATTCCTCTGTCGTCATGGCGTAGGGATAATGATCCGCGCTCATAACGATCAGGGTCGTGTCAAGCTTCCCGGCCTCCTCAAGCTGCTGCAGCATGTACTCCAGCGCCTTATCCAACTCCACGTGACATGCAATGTAAGCCTGTCCATTCTCAGAAAGCGGAAGATCCTTCACCGCTTCCTTATTCTTCTTCGACATGGAATTTCCTGCGAAGTTATAATTCATGTGTCCAGATACCGTCATATAATATACGAAAAACCGATCATCGTTCACATATTCCGGCATCGTGCTGACCATCATTTCATAATCGGACGCGGGCCAACGCTTTGCGCCTTCCATCTGGAACACATACTGCCCGTACTCGGCCTCCGACAGGTTGCCGATCTGGCTCGCCTTGAACAGATATCCAAGGTTCGGATGGGTCTTATGACGGTCATAATAGGACAAAGAGTTATTATGATAAGCCCGGCTCTGAATCCCCGTACGGTTAAAGAATCCAGCCAGCGTGTAAGGCATGGCGTTTGCCGCGCTCTTTCTCATGCTGAACTGTCCGTCAGGGATCAGCGCCACGTTATTCACGTACTCGCCGTCACTGGTGCTGGTCTGCCAAAGCGGAACATAATAATTGTTAAACACAAAGCCCGTGTGGATCATGCGGTACAGCGTCGGCGTGATATCCTCACGCACGGCATAGGTGGAAAAGCCTTCCGCCGTCAGAAAGATCACGTTATAGCCCTCGAATAAGCCGGTGAACGCATTGGTCTCCGTCGGCGTCTCATTCAGAATATACTCTGCAAGCCAGGACTTCTTCTTGTTGTCCGAAAGGGTAAGGAGCGTCTCCTGATCCAGCGCGAACACGTGAGGCTTCGGCACGAAAACCTCAGGCGTAGGCGTCACCTCAACGTCGCCGCCCTCATTGCCGTCCGGATCCGTCGTCTGGCCAGGCTTTGTCACAACGCCGGGCGTCACCTGCGGCGTCACCATCCCGGAATACCCCGTGCCGGAATTGCCGGAACCAGGTTTATTATCCTTCTTTGCCTGATAACTATCGTTATTAAATAGCGAGCTGATGCTGAGCAACGTATCCCTTTGCAGGGTGGGATGCACGCCCATCTCCTCGATCACCGTCAGCGGATCAAAGAACTCCGTGTAATTCTCATAATAATTCGCATCTGCCGCCTTCCCCACGGCCATGTCGATCACGCAGGCAACGACACACGCCACGATGGCGAGAAGACACCGCATCACCTGCAGGGAATCCATCTTCGGGAGCTTTAACTTCTTCTTTCGAAGAAGCACGCCGAACACGATGCCTGGGATGAGGATCAGCAGGATATAAGGCGACACCTGCAAAAATCCCGTAAGGGCCTCGCGCCAGTAATTCGTCAGCGCATCCTGTCCGCCCCTGAACACGGCCTCCCAAAGCATGGGCTGCTTGAAAATGTGCAGATAGGTGATCTGCGCACCGGTCCATACGATCGACCACCAGACGAAGATCAGGAAGAATACCTTCTTCGCTTTCCCCTTCACGATAAGAACCACCAGCGTCTCTACCGCCGCCCAGGCCAAGGCCACAAAAATGGTATAGAGCGGATTCCCGAACTTCCATCCGAACCCGCTCACGTGATAGATCAACTCCAACCATAAAAATAAACCAGACAAACTTAACCAAAGAATCAACATTTTCTTACACCCGTATCATTTGTTACATCATTATTTTTTCATTTTCGAGCGAAACAAAAGGCTCGCAAAATAGCCAAAGATCAAAGCGGCGGCCGTCCCGATCGCCCCGGCGCGGAACCCGCCCGCGAACAGTCCCAGAATGCCCTGCTCCCTCACGGCTTCCCCGACGCCCTTCATCAGGACGTGGCCGAACCCAAGAAGCGGCACGCTAACGCCTGCGCCCGCGAATTTCAGCATTGGCTCGTATACGCCGACGGCGCTGAGCGCCACCCCGCTTACGACCAGGAGCACCATGATCCTGCCCGGCATCAGCTTCGTCTTTTCCATCAGGAGCTGGACCAAGGCACAGATGAGTCCCCCGACCAAAAATGCATTGAGGTAATCCATTCCTTAAACCTCTGCGATCACTTCCACCTCACAAAGCACGTTCTTCGGCAAGGTCTTCACGGCCACGCAGCTGCGCGCAGGCTTCTCCGTGAAATACTTTGCATACACTTCGTTGAACGTAGCGAAATCCTGCATGTCCGCAAGGAAGCAGGTCGTCTTTACCACCTTCTCGTAAGTGGTTCCTGCTGCCTCTAAGAGTGCTCCGATATTCTTCATTACCTGCTCTGCCTGTGCGACAATGTCGCTTCCCTCAATCTGTCCGTTCGCGGGATTGATCGGGATCTGCCCGGAAGCAAAGAAAAGGTTCCCGGTAAGGATTCCCTGAGAATAAGGGCCAATGGCTGCAGGTGCTTTTTCCGTCGTAATTTTCTTCATGATCGCATTCCTTTCCTACTATGATATTCCATTACATTGTATCTTATTTGACTTCAGGCTCGTCGAATTCCACCGTCACGTAAAAGCCCCGTGGATTCTCGACCACTTCCTTCACGACGCCCTCCTTGGATTTCAGGCGATTGCGAAAAGGAACGTTCGGCGACATGGCCAGGGAGGGATCGATGGTATAATAATAATTGCTGGGGAGCAAACCCTCCGTCACGGTAACCTTCTGTCCGGCCTCCACAAGCCCCGGGCGCTCCATCTTAAACTCCATCGTTCTCACTTTCCGTCGTCTCCTTCTTCAATCATCATCGTTATAAAAAAGCGGCGGCGAAGCCTCCACAGGATATTTTATCAGCAAGCATCGCATTTTACAAGGGAAAACAAAACTTTTTTAGGGTGCCTCCAGCACAACCGCATGACAGATCGCCGGAACCGTTTTCCCCTCATTATAGCTGGTCTTGGAGAGAAGCGCGCCCGTCGGCAGAAAAAGGATCCGCTTCCAGAACCCCTCCTCCAGCTGCTTTAGCAGATACGCGGACAGGGTCACGGCGCAGCATCCGCACCCGCTTCCTCCCGCATGCACGTCCTGCCGTTCCAGATCATAAATCAGCATGCCGCAGTCCAGGTGACGCTCCGAAAGATCCATGCCCTTCCTGCGCATAAGATCGAGAAACGCTTCTTTTCCAACCCTTCCCAGGTCCCCCGTCACAATCTGATCATACGCCTCCGGGCCCCTCCCCCAGTCCTCCAAATGTCGAAGCAGCGTATCCGCCGCTGCAGGCGCCATGCAGGCTCCCATATTCATGGAATCCTTGATCCCAAAATCCATGATCCTGCCCACGGTCATGCCGCAGATCTTCGCCCGATTTTTCCCCGCAGAGCCATTCTCTTCCATCAGCACATGCTCATCCGCAGAAGCTTTCCCTTCCGCCCGTGCCTGTCCAGAGCGGCTGCCTTGAAGCAGAAATGCTGCAGCGCCCGTGACGGTCCAGCTGGCCGACAGCGGCCTTTGATTGCCGTACTCCAGCGGAAATCGGAACTCGCGCTCCGCGCTGGCGAAATGACTGGAGGTGACGCAGGCCACCCGCTCGGCAAATCCACCCGCAATGGTCATCGCGCCGAGTGTCAAGGCTTCCCCGCAGGTCGAACAGGCCCCGTACAGCCCGAGCGTCGCAATTCCGAAATCCACAAGTCCAAAGGAGCTTGCGATGGATTGCCCGAGCAAGTCTCCCGCGAATAAGAAGCGGATCTCCTCGGGACGGAGCTGCGCCTTTTTCAGGGCCTCAGCCAGAGCTTCCCGCTGCAGGTTGCTCTCTGCCTCCTCCCAGGTTGCCGCGCCGAAATGATCCTCCTTCCCCACCTTGTCAAACAAGGCGCCCAGCGGACCCTGCCCTTCCTTTGTTCCAACAATGCTGGCACTGGCGATCACGCTGACAGGCTCCGTCAGCCGAATGCTCGCTTTCCCCAAACCATGCTTCATGTTCCTCCTCCCACGCACAAAATCGTTATGAAGCTAGTTTGTCCGAAAATCGCGAGCCTTATGCCTTTTCTCACTTAAAAAAGGCTTCCCGTCTCCGGGAAGCCTTTCTCTCATACTCCTTTATTCTCGTACTTCCTGCATGAAGCTTGTCACCACGTAAAGCACGAGTCCGTTGAACTCCACGCGGGACCAGCCTGCGTCAACGCTGATGCCGGTGCGCTTCGCCGTGAGGCCGGGACTGATCTGCGCGCTTACGGAAGCGCCGCCCTGTGCGGTGCTGGGCTCCGTACGAAGGTTTACGTTACGGTCCGTCGTCACCATGTCCTCGCAATCCCTAAAGATCACAATATATCCGTCCGAGGTGGTCACGCGGTTGTCCGGATTCTCCGGTGCCTTCGTCTTATATTCCTTGTCGGCAGTCAGCATATAGCTGATGGCATAGCCTTCCTGTCCGTTAAAGATGACCTTGGACCATCCGGTCTCCTTATTGATCCCGACGCGCTTTAAGAACTGTCCGTTCCGAAGCTGACCTGCAACGGTCGTGATGCCTTCCGTATCAGGCAACGTACGGATGATGGCGGCATCCTTTGCCGTCACGTCCTCATCCACCGTTTCGAATACCATGGTGGCATCGCCATTGATGGGATCGATCTCGATCTCTTGATCGCCAGTCTGAGAATTAATGATCTCCTCACCGGACACCAAAGTCTCCGAAATGGACGGCGTCACGGGAACCTGCACGGTTCCGAGCTCTGCCTTGGGCTCCTTGTGCGTCGCCTTCCAGATAATGGTACAAACCAGCGCCGTCACCGCCACGAGCACCACAAACGTGATCAGCATGGTGAGCAACCCGCCCTGTTCCTCTTCCAGTTCGGAATAGTTATCTGCTTTTTCCCTAACTTTTCCGGGCATTCCTGCCTCCTGTTCCGTTCCCCGGCATATGCCAGAGAGCGATCCTTCCATGATAGTATGACCATATAGCCTTATATATCATACCATCTTTTCCTGCCAAGGGCAAGCATAAAATCTCTTTCGGTCACCCTGGCATCACGCAAAAAGACCGCCGGGAGGCTTTCTCCAGGCGGTCTTTCCAATTCTTTACTTCGTAAGCAGCGTCAGCACGTCATTGCTGCGGGCGATGAACTTTGCCATCTCCTCTGCGCCAAGCGGTGCCTGCTGCAGCTTTGCAAGATCATACAGCTGCTCACAGATCATCTCGGCATGCTCGCCGTCCTGATGCTCCGTGACATACTGCACTAAAGGATGGTTTGCATTCAGGATCAGCGTCTCGCCCTCCTCCATTCCGGGCATGTTCATGCCGGGCATGGAATACATTTTCATCATGTCTGCCATTCTGCGGCTTTCCTCGGAAAGGGTGATGACGGAGGAGATCTTCTTGTTCTTGAGCTTCTCCACCTTGACTGCCAGCTTATCCTTCTTCAAGAATTTCTTAAAGAGCTTACCGAGGGTTTCGGTCTGCTCCTCCAGCTCCTTCTCCGCCTTCTTCGAGGTCTTCGCCTTCATGGCGTCGGTCACGTCCGCGTCGATGCGCAGGAACTTCACGCCCTCATTCTTGCTCTCCAGCTGAGAGATGAAGGGCTGGTCGATGTTATGCGTAAGGATCACGGCATCCATCTTCGCCGCCTTGAACATGCTGATATACTGGCTCTGCTGCTGTTCGTCGGTCACGTAGTAAACAATCTTTTCCTTCTTTTCCTCAGCGGCCTTATCGCCGTCAGCCTCGTCCTTCTCCTCGTCCGTCACGACCTCGGCTTCCACCTTCTCGCCATTCTCGTCGCGGGCCTCACCTTCCTTGGCCTCCTCATCCTCGGTATCAATGGGCTTGGTCTCCAGGCACTCCGGCAAGGTCAGGTACTTGCCGTCCAAGTTCTTAAAGAGAATATAATCATTCATCTTCTCGCAGAACTTGTCGTCCTTTAAGCACCCGTACTTGATGAAGGGAGCGATGTCATCCCAGTACTTGTCATACTCTTCCTTCTCGGTCTTGCACATGCCGGCCAGCTTGTCGGCCACCTTCTTCGTGATATACTCAGCGATCTTCTTTACGAACCCGTCATTTTGCAGTGCGGAACGGGAAACGTTCAGCGGCAGGTCAGGACAGTCGATCACGCCCTTCAGAAGAAGCAGGAACTCCGGAATGACCTCCTTAATGTTGTCCGCAATGAATACCTGATTATTATATAGCTTGATGGTTCCCTCGATGGATTCATACTCCATGTTGATCTTCGGGAAGTACAGGATACCCTTTAAGTTGAACGGATAATCCATGTTCAGGTGGATCCAGAACAGCGGCTCCTTATAGTCATGGAAGACCTTGCGGTAGAACTCCAGATACTCCTCCTTCGTGCAGTCGTTCGCGTGCTTCGTCCAAAGAGGATGCGTCTCATTGATCAGTTCAGGACGCTTCCTTATCTTGAACTTCTTTTCCTCTTCCTTCTTCTCGCCCTCCGCGTCGTCCTTCTTCTCCGGCTGGATCTCCTCGATCACCTGATCATCAGCAAGCAGCTCGCTCTCCTTAACGATCTGGGTCTCCTTCGTGTCCGCCTTGGAAAGATAGATCTCCGTGGGCATAAAGGAGCAATACTTCTTTACGACCTCGCGGGCCTTATATTCATTACAGAACTCCAGGCAATCCTCATTGAGGAACAGGGTGATCGTCGTGCCAACCTCCGTACGGTCGCCGTCCTCCATAAGGAATTCCGTGCCACCGTCGCACTCCCAGTGCACGGGCTTAGCGCCCTCCTGATAGGACAGCGTGTCGATATGCACCTCGTCCGACACCATGAATGCGGAATAGAAGCCCAGTCCGAAATGACCGATGATCTGATCTGAATTACTCTTATCCTTATACTTCTCGATGAAGTCCGTCGCACCCGAGAAGGCGATCTGGTTGATGTACTCCTCCACCTCGTCAGCGGTCATTCCAAGGCCGTTATCCTTAAAGGTCAGGGTCTTCTTGTCCGGGTCCACGATCACGTCAATGCGCGCCTTGAAATTCTCAGGAAGCGTATACTCCCCCATCATGTCAAGCTTTTTCAGCTTCGTCACCGCATCGCATCCGTTTGAGATCAGCTCTCTGTAGAAGATATCATGATCGGAGTACAGCCACTTCTTGATAATGGGAAAAATGTTTTCACTGTTGATGGAAAGACTACCTTGCTTTGTTGCCATGTTTCCTTACCTCTTTTCACTTCTTATAATCTCTGCGAAAGACCGTTTTCCCCTTCGAAAACAGCTTTCGTTCTCACTAAACCCTAGTGTAGTCCTCCCTATTTTAAATGTCAATAAAAAATTAGCACTCATTTTGCATGAGTGCTAATAATTCGCTTAAATCCCTTATTTTATAAGGCTTTCCGCATTTCTAAATTTTTTATGAAACCATATTATTTCTCATCGAAGAACTTCTCATAGATTTCGAAGAAGTCCGCTCCCGGCAATGTCCCGTCATGGATCAGCTCCACCTCGTCCCATGCAGATTCGTTGAGCTTCTTTGCGAGCGTCTCCACAAAGGCTTCATATTCCTTGCCAAAGGCTTCGTCTTGCCGCTCTTTCAGGATCTTCTTCTTATTCTCCTGCGTCTCCTCCTCGTCGAAGGTGCTGATGCACTTGATCACGTGATAACCGCTCTCGCTCTCCACGACACCGCTGATCTCACCCGTCTCCATCTGAAACGCGACCGTTTCAATGGCGGGATCCATCTCACCCTTGCCAAAGGAATAGGTCAGCGCGGGATCCTCGCTGTAACGCGCCGCCAGATCCTCAAAGCTTTTCTTTCCGGCAATGGCCTCTTCCCGAATCTTCGTCGCCTCTTCATAAGCGGCATTCTTTTCCGCCGTCAGGAACTCGACGCGATTTCCCTCCGCATCACGAGTGCTCGTGCGAATCAGGATGTGCTCGATGGTAATGATCCGGGCTTCATCATCGCTGATCTCCGGATTGATCTCACTTGTCACGGACAGGTACGCCTTGTTCGCCAGCGCATATTCCTCATAAAGCTTTTGCAGGAGTTCTTCCGTAAGGCCGAGGCTCTCGCGCTGCGATGCGCCGATCTGCCCGCAGTAATCCTTCGCGGCCGCCTGTGCAAAGCGCTTTTCCTCGTCGGTGAGTTCTAACCCCTTACTCTTTGCGAGAAGATAGGTGGACTTGATCTGCGCCGCCTTCTCCAGAACCTTTTCCTTCACGTATGACTCTAGGGTCACGCCGTCCTGCGAAGTATTCCAGATGGCCTTGCCATATACCTTTTCATACTCGCTCTGCGTCGTGGTCAGGAAAACCATGATCTCCGGCGTCGTACAGATCTCATCGCCAATGCGGAACACGTCCGTCTTACCCAAGGTCTTTGTGATCAGGACCTTGGCATCCTTTCCCTTCCCGCAGCTTTTCAGAAGGAATCCGAAGAGTGCCACGATCAGGATCAGCGCCAAAACGATCGGCAAGAGCCGGATCGCCATGCGTAGTAATCTTTTTCTTCTTCTCATTTGGTACCTTATTTGATCACGTGGATCCAGCCCTTAGGAGCCTCAATGCGGCCCATCTGGATGCCGGTCAGAGTGTCATACAGCTTCTTGGTGATAGGGCCCATCTCGGTCATGCCGCTGGGCAGGCAGATCTCCTTGCCATGGTCAACGATCTTACCAACGGGCGAGATCACGGCTGCGGTACCGCAAAGACCGCACTCTGCCATGTCAGCAACCTCGGCGAGAGTAACCTCTCTCTCCTCTGCCTCCAGTCCCAGATACTCCTTCGCAACGTAAACCAAGGATCTCCTGGTGATGGAAGGAAGAATGCTGCTGGACTTCGGCGTAACCACCTTGCCGTCCTTGGTGATGAACAGGAAGTTCGCGCCGCCGGTCTCCTCAACCTTCGTGCGGGTTGCGGGATCCAGGTACATATTCTCGTCGAACCCTTCCTTATGCGCGGTAACGATGGCATGCAGGCTCATGGCGTAGTTCAGGCCAGCCTTGATATGGCCGGTGCCGT
>CAMZDG010000006.1 GCA_947305245.1 uncultured Lachnospiraceae bacterium | reverse complement strand
CTCCCGTTTTATTAGAGGCAGGCATGCATTGCCTGGGATGTCCTTCCGCACAGGGAGAGTCCTTGGAGGAGGCTGCACTGGTTCACGGCATCGACGTGGACGAGCTGATGGCTGCCATCGAGAATTTATAATGGTGCCTTGAAACGAAAGAAAAGCTCCGCATGCCAAACGGCCTGCGGAGCTTTTTATTTGCTTTGTCATTTCGCGTTGTTTAGAATGCCAGACTCTGGATCGCGTCCTTCTCGAGGATCACTTCATAGTGCTCCCGAAGGAACGATTCATTCATCGTTCCACGGCTGGCCTTGCCATACTCGGACATCACGTTGCAGAGCTTCGAGTAGTCCTCCGGACTTGCGCTTCCCTTGCTGACCGTGAGCAGGTAGCCTTCCGTTTTCGCATCCTTATAAAGGGCAGTGGGGCAGGGGCAAGTGCTTCCGACCTGCGCCGCAGCGTTCATGACCTCGGACAGCGTCCTGAAGTGGAAAATGCGGGAGGTGCGGCCGGTATCTTCCACAGCCTCCGCGCTTTGCTGGCGCGGATCTGTCGGAGGGCGGAGGGTATCCATCATGTCGTCGGAATAACCGTCAAACATTTCCTCATCCTCCTCGCCCGGCTCGCCGTTTCCGGGGGAAAAGCGCGCGAAACGAGTATCCAGTTCCTCGGGATCCTCCACCTTCGTGATCAGGAGCACGACGCATTCCGCATTCATCGGAATGGCCTCGATCATCAGGGGGATGTCTTCCGCTTCGAAACCGAATTCAAAATTCGCCTGTTGCATCATTTCGCGAAAGAGACGCTTTGCTTTTTCCGTGCCGTAGGCGAGCTCACTGAGCTTCAGCTGCCGGCTGGCCAAGTCTTCTTTCGTCAAGGTGCAGCGAATCTGGTTTTCATTAAGCTTCTCTATTTTCATACGCATCGCCTTCCTTTCTTTCATCTTATACTCTGGCCTCTTCTTCGTCAATACTGCCGGCTGAGTTTAAAAAAATTTAAGAAAAGGTTTCTTGCATTCTTTCCGATTCTCCTTTATAATCAAAGCATCAGACGTCTCCGACATTCCTGGTGCGGAGAGGAGGCAGGATGCTTAGGTATTCTGGGAACATCGAAATGATTCCGGGCAATTCGCCCAATTTTTCACGATTTTGATGAAATGACTCAATATGGTAAATGGGGCAAAGCGATTGTTTGTCGTCTTGCAATATGATCTTACAAGTCTGTCATGAACTTGTTTCCGAGATACCTTCTTTAGTTTTCACAATTATAATTCAAATTAATCATTGGCACCGTCGGATGCGTCTGCATTTTTCTAGGAAAGGAGAGGCGATTTTGGGAAATAATATATCACAATCCTTTTGGCCTTGGATCGCCAAACTTAAAACATGTGTGTAAAAGACACGTGGGATCCTTTGGAAGAACCCGATCACGAGAAGCTTTACAGGCAACTTGCGCGAAATCACAAGGTATATTTTGTCGCGGACGGGGAGAGTGTTACCCCGGGAACTTTTCTGGAGCTGATCACAAACAGTTCGTACATGGCGGATTACGTCGTGAGAAAGGAGGACGGATCTTTAGAGATACGGATCGATCTCATCGATCAATGATAAATGGGACGCTGGCTTTGTCGAAATAAAGCATCGTCCGTGCACTGCTGATAAAAATCGTCAAATTGTTTCAAAATAGTAATGACGCGAAAGCGTTTTTGTGTTACACTTATCTTGACGCGCAGGGGAAAACGAAAAAATATGTTTTCTCTTGCGCTCTTGACGTGACCATGGGTCGGAAATAGGGTTTTTGGCTGGAAGGATTAAGACATGAGAAGAAGAATTTTCCCCGTACTGATCGCACTGCTACTGATCATTTTGATCGCGGGAGGTGCCATCAGCGTATGGTTGAAAGATAAATATTCCTACGGGACGGAGGTCATGGATCTGAAGACCTACTTTGAGGCGGAGGACGGTAAGGTCCTCATTTATCTCCAGAATGAAAGGCTGCCGGAGAAGGCCTTGCTCGTGGACGGGACCTGTTATCTCAATCTGAATTTTGTGAAGAGTTATCTGACGGACGGCTTCTATTATGACAGGACGGAGAAAAAACTGATCTATACGGATGCCCTCGGAAGCTTCGTTGCCGTCCCGGACGAGGACGGTTATCTGAAATATGGAGAGAAGAAGACGCTCGAATGCAAGCCCTGCATTCTGAAAGAGGACGGTTTGTACCTTGCGCTTTCCTATGCGGGAATGATCGCGGATCTGGACTATCGCATCAATGATTATCGCCTGCAGATCATCACCTCATGGGAGCCATATGAGGCGGCGCTTGTCACGAAGGATACCAAGATCCGTTACCGCGGCGGGATCAAGAGTGAGATCCTCTGCGACGCGCATTCCGGGGAGAGCCTGGAGGTGCTGGAGAACCTGGAGACCTGGAGCAGGGTGAGAAACGAAGACGGGATCATAGGATACGTGGAGAATAAATGTCTGGGGGCATCCATTATGGTGACGCCGGAGAAAAAGATTGCAAAGGATGCATACGTGAAGCCGGAATATACTTCGGACCGCCTGTATGAAAAGGTATGTCTGGGATGGCATGCCATCGGGGGCGTGGGAGGCAATTCCACGTTGGAGGACATGGTGGGAAGCTCCGTCGGGATGAACGTGATCTCGCCTACCTGGTTTAGCTTAAGTGACAGCGAGGGAAATTTCCGCGACTTTAGCGAAGCTTCCTACGTGCAGCGGGCGCATAAATATGGCCTCGAGGTATGGCCGGCGTGGGATGACTTCAATTACGAGGCGGAGACGGGAGAGAACGTGGATGACTCGGCGCTCTTTTCCTCCACGGCGCACCGTGAAAGGCTCATTCAGAAGATGATCGCGACCTCCGTTGCATTGGGAGTGGACGGCATCAATCTTGACTTTGAGAAGATCGGCGGAGACTGCAGGGAGCATTATGGACAGTTCCTCCGGGAGCTATCCGTGGAGTGCAGGAAGAATGCCCTGACGCTCTCCGTGGACAATTACATGCCCAATGAAGGCAATCAGCAATATCGCCTCGACGTACAGGGGCAGGTTGTGGATTACGTGATCCTGATGGGATATGACGAGCACTGGCACGGCAGCAAGAATCCGGGAAGCGTGGCAAGCATTGGATTTATCACGGACGGGATCGATAAGACCCTGAAGAACGTGCCTGCGGAAAAGCTGATCAATGCCGTTCCTTTTTACACGATCCTCTGGAAGATTGAAGGCTCTGAAGTGACGGATGAATATTTGACGCTCGTGAATGAGCCGGATTTCATTCGCAGAATGGGAGTGGAACCCGTATGGGATGAAGAGACCTGTCAGAACTACATGGAATGGTCCTCCAACGGGAAAACCTATAAGGTTTGGCTGGAGGACCTCGATTCCATCAGTGTGAAGTTAAACGTCATGAGCGCCAAGGAACTGGCGGGCGTTGCCGCATGGCGGCTCGGCTATGGATCACAGGCGATCTGGGATCTCCTCAGTGCGTTTAAGCAAATGTAAGATCAATTAAGCAAATTTCTTCTTGGAAGCGATGGCTCCTGCGAAGCAGAGCACCGCACCTGCGAACAACCAAATGGCGTAGCTGGCTTCTCCGGTCTTAGGGGAAACAGTTCCGCCATTATTTGTTGTGGTGGAACCTGCATTTCCTGCATTGCCGGTGGAAGAGGATGCGGAAGCGGTGGTGGAATAATTTGCTGCCTCCGTCTTGTCAACGCCGTCAACGATGCGGAAGGTATTAGCAGCAACATTATACATGTCCTTCGTAACCTTGCCGTTTTCTACGATCTGCGCATGTGCGATCTTTCCAACTGCCACGATGCTCATCTTCATGAGGGATTCCTTTGCGGCCTGCACAAGGTCAGCATCCTTCATGACGTTACACTTACTGTCGTCAAATACATAAATGTTCTTACAGTTCGCATTCAGGGTTGCAATGCTTCCCTTCAGCACGTAAACGTCCGTCACGGTACCAACGCCGGTAAAGGTAACTCCCTGCTTCGTCTCATAAAGGGTAAGATTGGCAATGTTTACGTTGACCTTCAGTTCCACGGGGCCGGGATCAGCCGCATCGCCGAGAACAACAATCGTGTCGCCGTCTTTGACGCTATTATACAGGTAGTTCAGGTCACCGGTGCCCTTGGAAAGATCCCAGGAAGCCAGGGGCTGTGCACGCCACTCACCGTAGGAATCCACATATTTCACGGTATAGGTCGTGCCGGCTGCTTTTACGGTTGCCACGTTTGCCTGAGGCAGGATCGCCACCATCAGGACGGCCAGGGCTGTTGCAAGGATACGCTTTAGTGATTTCATTTTTAGTTTCCTCCTTATTTGCTATAAAATGATGGAAAATAAACAGAATTACTTAGCATAGATTATACGCTAAATACTTAGAAAAAGCAATCATCTTTCAGAAAACTTAAGAATTTGTGCGATAGTTATTCTTGAGGAGGGCAAATTGGAATAGAATAAAGCAGAAAATGACCTTCCGAGGCGTAAAATGAAAGAATTCTGGCAGAAAACGGCAGTGATCCTGCTCTTTGTAGCGATGGCGGCGGCAGTTTCCGTGGGACAAAAGGGAAAGAACATATCAGGAGAGGGCGGGAGCAAAAGCAAAGCCAAGCTCATAAAGGAGCAGGAAAATGCGGAAGGCGGTAAAGGGCAGGCGGGTGCTAAGAAAGACGAAGGCGATAAAGGACAGGAGAGCGCTAAGGACAGGGTCATGCGGGAGGGAAAGCTGGTCAGGGGCTGGGCGGTGCCTCCCTGCATCGTGATCGATCCGGGACATGGCGGATATGACCCAGGAAAGATCGGGGCGGGCGGACTGAAGGAGAAGGACGTGAACCTAAGCATCGCGAAGCTGCTTCGTGAAAATCTTGAGGCGGCGGGCGTCAGGGCCATTCTCACCAGGGAGGACGACGTGTCACTCTGCGAGGAGGGGGAAGAGCGCGCGAAGGTGCGCGACCTAAAACGGCGGATCCAGATCATGGAGGAGGCCAGGCCAGTCGCCGCGATCTCCATTCATCAGAACAGTTACCCCGAGGAGCAGGTCCGGGGAAGCCAGGTATTTTATTATCATGCCAGCAGTGAGGGCAAGACGCTGGCTCAGGCGCTGCAGGACCGGCTAAAGAGCGAGGCGGATCCGGAGAACGGACGCCAGATCAAGGAAAACGACAGCTATTATCTCCTGAAAAAGACCTCCGTCCCCACGGTGATCGCGGAATGTGGGTTCCTTTCCAACCCGGAGGAGGCAGAAAAACTGGGAAGCGCTGACTATCAGGAATGCATTGCCTGGGCGCTGTATCTTGGGATCATGGATTACCTGGAAGAGAAGGGGGAATAAAAAGAGGTAGCATATTCTTTTTCTTTGTGGTATACTATAGTTTGCGAAAATATGAGATCGTGATAAGAAGGTGCAAAAGAACCTTATGGAGACAAAGGTCGTCAGATTGGGAGAAGGGAATAAGGACGAGGAAGTCCTGCGGGAAGCAGGGGAAATCTTAAAGGCCGGCGGGCTGGTGGCTTTTCCGACGGAGACCGTTTATGGCCTGGGCGGAGACGCACTGAATCCCAGTTCCTCTAAGAAGATTTATGCTGCCAAGGGGAGACCTTCCGACAATCCTTTGATCGTGCATCTCTATCGGACGGAAGACCTTTTTCAGGTGGCGCGGGAGGTGCCGGAGCGGGCGCTTCGTTTGGCTGAGGCTTTCTGGCCAGGTCCCCTGACCATGATCCTGCCAAAGAGCGATCTGGTCCCCAAGGAGACGACGGGCGGCCTGGATACCGTGGCGGTAAGACTTCCTTCTCATCCCGCCGCGAGGAAGATGATCGAATATGCCGGAGGCTTTGTGGCCGCGCCCAGCGCGAATCTCTCCGGACGGCCGAGCCCCACGACGGCGAAGTACGTGGTGGAGGACATGAACGGCAGGATCGAGATGATCCTTGATGACGGTGAGGTCGGGATCGGCCTAGAGTCCACCATCGTGGATCTCACGGTTTCTCCGCCGCAGATTTTGCGGCCGGGGTTTATCACGGGTGAGATGCTGACGGAAGTGCTCGGGCAGGTGGAAAATGACGCAACGCTCTTTTCGACGGGGAGCGGACAGGCACCGAGGGCACCCGGCATGAAATACAGACATTACGCGCCGAAGGGAGATCTGACGATCGTCCAGGGTGACAAGGATCAGGTCGTTGCCTTCGTGAACCAAAAGGTGCTTAAGGCGCGGGCGGAAGGAAAAAGGACAGGCGTCATTGCGGCGTCAGACACTGCATTCCGTTATGAGGGCGACGTGATCAAGACCATCGGAGACCGCAGGGACGAAGAGGTCATTGCCAGAAGGCTGTATACGATCTTAAGAGAGTTTGACGACGAAGAAGTTGACCTGATGTTTTCCGAGAGCTTCGGCGATGAGTCCGGGGAGCACGGCGGCCTGGGACAGGCCATCATGAACCGTCTGTTAAAGGCGGCAGGGCATCAAGTGATCAAGGTGTAAGGAACAAGGGACCGCAGGGCGGTGCTTTGTGGCCATAAGGACATAACATATCATCATAATGGGAGGCGAAAGCATATGATAGCGATCGGAAGTGATCACGGCGGTTATGATCTGAAGGAGCTGATCCAAAAGCATCTTCAGGAAAGGGGACTCGAGGTAAAGGACTTTGGATGCTTTGACAAATCCAGCGTGGATTACCCGGATTTTGGAGTCGCTGCGGCGAGGGCCGTTGCATCGGGTGAATGCGACAGGGGCATCGTAGTGTGCACCACTGGCATTGGCATCAGCATGGCGGCAAACAAGGTGAAAGGGATCCGCTGCGCGCTCTGCAGCGACACGCTTTCTGCAAAAATGACGAGACTTCATAACGATGCCAACATGTTGGCGCTCGGGGGCGGGATGCTTGGTCCCAACCTGGCCATTGACATTGTTGACACTTTCCTTGACACGCCTTTCTCCAACGAGGAGAAGCACATAAGAAGAATCAAAAAGATCGCACAGATCGAAGAATAAAATGGAAAAATACTTAGGAGGACACGGGCTATGAGTAAGGTTGTGATTATGGATCATCCCCTGATCCAGCATAAGATCGGATTTATCAGAAGAATGGAGACCGGTACCAAGGATTTCAGACAGACCATCAGCGAGATCGCAATGCTGATCTGCTATGAGGCGACCAGGGACTTAAAGCTTGACGAGGTAGAGATCGAGACCCCCATCTGCAAGACGACCGTAAAGGAACTGAAGGGAAAGAAGATGGCGATCATCCCCATCCTCCGCGCCGGACTTGGCATGGTGGACGGCATGCTGAGCCTGATCCCCGCCGCAAAGGTTGGCCACATCGGACTTTACAGGGATCCTGCGACGCTGGCTCCCGTGGAATATTATTGTAAGCTGCCCGCTGACTGTGCGGAGAGAGAAGTGTTTGTGGTGGATCCCATGCTGGCAACCGGCGGTTCCTCCGTTGCAGCCATCCAGATGCTGAAGGACAAGGGCTGCAAGAGCATTCACTTCATGTGCATCATCGCGGCACCGGAAGGCATCGCTAAGATGCAGGAGGCACATCCCGACGTAGACCTTTACGTAGGCGCGCTGGACGAAAAGCTCAATGATCACGGCTACATCGTACCCGGACTCGGCGATGCGGGCGATCGCATCTTCGGAACGAAATAAGGGGGCTGCAGATGACTGGCAAACGAAGCGACTATATCAGCTGGGATGAGTATTTCATGGGCGTGGCTCAGCTTTCGGGCATGCGCTCGAAGGATCCCAACACGCAGGTGGGAGCGTGCATCGTCAGCAAGGAGAATAAAATCCTGTCCATGGGCTACAACGGGTTCCCCTGCGGCTGCTCCGACGAGGAGTTCCCCTGGGCCAGGGAAGGCGAAGACCTGGAGACGAAGTACGTTTACGTGACGCACGCGGAGCTCAATGCCATTTTGAATTACCGCGGCGGTTCCCTGGACGGAACGAAGCTGTACGTCAGCCTGTTCCCCTGTAATGAATGTGCGAAGGCCATCATTCAGGCGGGCATCAAGACGGTGGTATATGACTGCGATAAATATAATGGCACTACGGCGAACAAGGCGGCAAAGAAAATGTTTGAGGCGGCAGGCGTGACCTGCGTGCCATACAGCCGCACGGGGAGACAGGTGCACATCGCACTGTAAGACGGGAGCTGGCCTGCACCTCGCGGGAACAGTTCGGGAAAGGTACGCATGAAAAAGAACAAGGTGGTAACGGTCATTCTCATAGGGGCGATACTGCTGGGGGCGCTGCCCTCTTCTTTTGGCGTGCAAAAAGTGAGTGCCACCGTGCAATCCACGCGGGAACAGATCAAGGAAAAGGAAAGAGAAAAGAACGAGATCAAGGATAAGCTAGATGATCAGAAGGATGAGGTTTCTGATCTGAAGGGCGAGAAGAGAGATCTGCAGGATGAGCTTGCCGACGCGAACGAGCTGATGATCGAAGCCTGCGAGAGGCTGGTGGATCTGGAGAATCAGATCAAGACGAAGGATCAGGAGATCGAAACGAATCAGGCGGCACTGGCGGAGGCCATCGCGCGGGAAGAAAAGCAGAAGATCGACATGGAGATCCGCGTAAGAAAGATGTATGAGCGGAAGAATTCCGATTACGTGACCTCCCTGCTGCAGGCGGGGAGCCTTGGAAATCTGCTCAACCTGGCGACCTGGTTTGAACGGGTGGAGAATTATGACAAGGAGAGGCTGACGGAATTTGAAGAGATCCATGCGCAGATCGATGCGCTCGAAGCCATGCTGGAGCTGCAGAAGGAAGAGCTGGATACGCTGCATCTTCAGGCGGAGGAACAAAAGCAGTACATGTCAGAGCTTCTGACGGATCTGGTCGCCAAAATCGACGATTATTCGGATCAGATCAGCGATGCAGAGAAAAAGGCGCTGGAATATGAAGCAGAGCTGAAAAAGAGCGAGGCAGACCTGAAGGCTCTGAAGAAAAGGCTGGAAGAAGAGCTTCGCCTGTCAAGGGAGGCCGCCGAAGGGAAATGGCGTTCCATTTCCGAAGTGACCTTCACGGAGGAGGATCGAAAGCTCCTCGCGAACATTATTTATTGTGAGGCGGGCGGCGAGCCTTATGAGGGCAAGGTTGCCGTTGGCGCGGTCGTGATCAACCGCGTGCTCAGCAACAGATTTCCGGACACCGTCTCGGGCGTGATCTATCAAAAGAACCAGTTCTCCCCCGTGGCCAGCGGACGATTTGGACTGGCACTGAGCGTCGACAAGGCGAATGCCGCGTGCTATCAGGCGGCGGATGAGGCGATGCTTGGCGTGACCAATGTGGGTACCTGCGTTTTCTTCCGTACGCCGATCCCCGGCCTGACCGGGATCAACATTGGAGGCCACGTATTCTACTAGGATCGCGGCGAACTTACGCATCAGACTGAAACAAATAAAATGGGATCCCCGAACCTGGGGATCCCATTTTGTTATGATCAGATTTCGTGTGCCTTCCACGTGCGCAGGCGGCGGATCACAGGCCAAGCTGCTCCAGAGGCGTCTGCAGTCTTTCGAATTTGTCGCGGTAGAAAATGGCAAGGAGGTCATTGAGTCTTCGAAGGGCCTTCGCGAGAAGCTCCGGCGTGATCTGACCCTTGTCCAGCGCATCCGCCATCTCATCTAAGTCGACCACCTTCATATGCCCGTCCGGGAAAATGATCACGTCGGCCAAAAGATCCGTCGCCGTAAGGGAGTTTTCCGCCTCATCATATTCATAATCCACGATGTCACAGTACCAATAGAGGAGAGAGCCGTCGTGGCGGTAGAACTTACTCACCTTAAAGCCCTGCTGCAGGAAATAGCAGGAGGCGCCGTGGGAAAAGTCCGTCTTCGGATTCAAGGTTTTCCAGGAGGTGATGACCACCTCGTCGTTCACCTTCTCGATCTTGTCATCCTTCAGCAAGATGCATTCCGCTGGGATGATCCTTTTCCTGTAAAGCTTCAGAGAATCTGCATTCATCTGGCGTCCCTCCCAAAAGACGGGCGGCTACCTTGCACGCCGCACCCCATGTTTTCTTTCAGTTTACGACACCGATCGCACCCCGTCAATCGCATCTGTAAAAATCTTATAAATTTTCATTTTTTCGCACGGTTTTCCTAGACATTTGAGGGAAATTCACGTATAATGCTATTTGGTGTTTTTTGTCTTTTGCGTCTGTTCGCGTATGATCGACGGACGAAATGCCAAGTGGCGGGAGGCCTCGAATGAAGCACGACAAGCCTTATGACAAGAGTGTTTTCCGAACGCTTACGATGATCACGCAGTTCGGGATCAACATGCTGGTTCCCATTGGCATGATGACTCTGCTTGGGATTTGGCTGGATCAGAAATTTGAGACAGGCTGGATCACGGTGACGCTGTTTTTCGTGGGCGCCATCGCCGGCGGACAGAACGTGTGGCGCATGGCAAAGAGGGTTTTTGCGGATCATGAACAATCGGAAGGGACTCCTGGAGAGACTAAAAGAGATTCATAGGACGGTTTTGGAGATGGAGCTGGGGATCCTTGCGTTTGGGATCCTGTTCCAGTTGGGATCGCTCCCCTTCCCGGGAGATCGCCTCGCGAGGGCAGTGAGCCTGCTACTCGGATCTGCCATGGCATTTGCGGCGGTGCTCCATATGTATCGCACTTTGGACCGGGCACTGGACTTAGAGGAGAGGAGTGCGCAGAAGGCCATCTACCTTGGCTATGCCACGAGATACTTCCTTTTCATTATCGTCATTGTCCTTGCGGCGCTGACGAATTGGCTAAAGCCTCTCCTGATCTTCCTGGCGTACCTTAGCCTGAAATTTACGGCGTATCTTCAACCGCTGACTCATAAGCTTTGTAATAAGATCTTTCACGAGACGGATCCCGATCCGCTCCCGGAAGAGGAGGTGACACAGTAATGCGCGTATTATTGCTTACGGCAAGCAGTGACGTCGACGTAATGGCGCATGGAGTATTCAAATATTCGTTCTTCGGACATGAAGCGTGGATCACCACGACCCATATCAGTTTGCTTTTCATAATGCTGATCCTGATCGCATTCTCGATCGTGGGAGGCATCGTCATCCGAAAGGGCGCGGAGGTGCCCGGAGCTTTCCAGAACGTGGTGGAACTCATCGTGGAAAAGCTCGACGGCATGGTGGACGGAACCATGGGCAAGAATTCAACGAAGTATCGGAATTATATCAGCACCATATTCATTTTCATATTATTTAGTAACATATCGGGACTATTGGGACTGCGTCCCCCCACTGCGGACTATGGCGTGACCTTTCCGCTGGGCGTCGTGACCTTCACCCTGGTCCGCTTCAACCAGTTCAAGTACCACAAGCCGAAGGAGATCTGGACCGACATGTGTTCGCCCCTGCCGCCCTGGCTTCCCATCTGGTTCCCGATCAACGTGATCAGTGAGCTGGCGGTGCCGATCTCATTGTCGCTCCGTCTTTTCGCAAACGTACTGTCAGGCACCATTATGATGGCGCTGGTGTACGGCCTGCTCAAGTGGGCATCCGTGATCTGGCCCGCGGCGCTGCACGTGTACTTTGACCTGTTCTCCGGTGCCATTCAGACCTACGTGTTCTGTATGCTCACCATGACTTACGTATCCAACGCCATTGGCGGTGAGGAATAAAGGATTCAAATTTAAGAAAACAAGGAAACAATATATTATTAGGAGGAAAACAAAATGGAATTTAACAGAGAGTTTATCTTGGGATGTTCAGCCATCGGTGCAGGACTTGCGGTGATCGCAGGTATCGGACCCGGCGTTGGCCAGGGTATCGCGGCAGGTCACGCGGCAGCAGCCGTGGGACGCAATCCCGGAGCAAAGTCTTCCATCACTTCTACCATGCTTCTTGGTCAGGCCGTTGCCGAGACCACCGGTCTGTATGGACTTTTGATCGCATTTCTGTTGCTCTTCTTAAAGCCTCTGCTTTGGGGAGTGAACTAGAAAGGAGCCTGAACAATGATTCTATTAACTGCAGGAGAGAGCTATGAAAGAATGTTCGGCATCGACTGGCAGCTTCTGGCAGATTCCACTCTGACCCTGATCGCCGTCTTTGCCCTCTTCCTCATCATGAGTTACTTCCTGTTCAACCCTGCCCGCAAGATGCTAAATGACCGTAAGGAAAAGATCCGCGGAGAACTCGAAGACGCCAAGACGAACATGGACGAGGCGCGGACCCTTCGCGAGGAATATGAAGGAAAACTGAAGGTCATTGACAAGGAAGCGGAAGTGATCCTGAGCGAGGCGCGCAGCAAGGGCCTTGCCAATCAGACGCAGATCATTGCGGACGCGAAGGTCGAGGCAGCCAGAATCTTGGAGCGTGCTCGCGTGGAGGCACTTTTGGAGAAGCAGAAGATGTCCGATGACGTGAAGAAGGAGATCATCAACGTCGCTTCCGTCATGGCCGGCAAGGTGGTATCCGCGAACATTGATACCAAGGTGCAGGATCAGCTGATCGACGAGACCTTGAAGGAAATGGGTGAGAACACATGGCTAAGCTAGTATCCAAAACATATGGAGAAGCGCTTTGGCAGGTCGCCATGGAAAAGGAAGAAAGGCAGGCAGGAGCGGCACAGGAATTCTTTTCCGAGCTGCAAGAGCTCATGAAGGTCCTTGCGGAAAATCCGAAATTTGACGATCTGATGATACATCCCGGAATCGCCAAGACGGAGAAGCTCTCCGTCGCACAGAAGGTATTTCAGGGGCGGACTTCACCGGAGATTTATGAATTCCTGCGGCTCATTATCGAGAAGGACAGATATAAGGATCTTCCTGAGATCATGGAGTATGTCTCCGACCAGATCAAGGAATGGAAAAAGATCGGCGTGACCTACGTGAAAACGGCGATCGCCTTAAGCGATGCGCAACGGCGCCAGATCGAGCAAAAGATCCTTGAGACGTCCCGGTATGAGCAGCTGGAAATGCACTATGAGGTGGATCCGCAGATCATTGGCGGCATGGTGATCCGCATCGGCGACCGCGTGGTGGACAGTACCATAAAGCGCAAGTTGAATGATTTGACAAAGCAATTATTACAGATTCAGCTGGGCTAGCGCCCAACTGATGGAAAGGTGTGCAGATTCATGAATTTGAGACCGGAAGAAATAAGCTCCGTGATCAAGGAGCAGATCCAGAGATATGCGTCCCAGCTGGAAGTGTCCGACGTGGGCACGGTCATCCAGGTGGCGGACGGCATTGCCCGCGTGCATGGTCTGGAAAAAGCAATGCAGGGTGAACTGCTTGAGTTCCCCGGCGGCGTATATGGCATGGTGCTCAACCTGGAGGAGGACAACGTCGGCGTCGTGCTCCTTGGCAGCACGAAGGATCTTGGCGAGGGCGACATTGTGAAGACCACCGGACGCGTGGTAGAGGTTCCCGTAGGCGACGCCATGATGGGGCGTGTCGTGAACGCCCTGGGCCAGCCCATTGACGGCAAGGGGCCCATCCAGACGACCAAGTATCGTAAGATCGAGCGCGTGGCAAGCGGCGTGATCACTCGTAAGAGCGTGGATACCCCGCTGCAGACCGGCATCAAGGCCATCGACTCCATGGTACCCATCGGAAGGGGCCAGCGTGAGCTGATCATCGGTGACCGCCAGACCGGTAAGACGGCCATCGCGATCGATACCATCATTAATCAAAAGGGACAGGGCGTGAAGTGTATCTACGTGGCCATCGGCCAGAAGGCTTCCACCGTTGCCAACATCGTGAAAACCCTGGAGGAGTTCGGCGCATTGGCATATACCACCGTCGTGGTATCCACCGCCAGCGACCTTGCTCCCCTGCAGTATATCGCTCCCTACTCCGGCTGTGCCATCGGCGAGGAGTGGATGGAGAACGGCGAGGACGTACTTGTGGTGTATGATGACTTAAGTAAGCATGCTGCCGCATACCGTACCCTCTCCTTACTGCTTCATCGTCCACCCGGACGTGAGGCATATCCCGGTGACGTATTCTACCTGCACTCAAGACTTCTTGAGCGTGCGGCGAGAATGAGCGAGGAGTATGGCGGAGGGTCACTCACCGCCCTGCCCATCATCGAGACCCAGGCGGGAGACGTCTCCGCTTACATTCCCACCAACGTGATCTCCATCACCGACGGACAGATCTATCTTGAGACCGAAATGTTCAATTCCGGATTCCGTCCTGCAGTTAACGCAGGTCTTTCCGTATCCCGTGTGGGCGGCGCCGCACAGATCAAGGCCATGAAAAAGATCGCCGCACCCATCCGCGTGGAGCTGGCGCAGTATCGTGAGCTCGCATCCTTCGCACAGTTCGGTTCCGAGCTGGACGACGACACGAAGGAAAAGCTGGCACAGGGCGAGCGTATCAAGGAAGTGCTCAAGCAGCCCCAGTATCAGCCCATGCCCGTGGAATATCAGGTCATCATCATCTTTGCGGTGACCAACAAGTACTTACTGGATATTCCCGTGGACCAGATCACGAGATTCGAGAAGGAATTCTTTGAGTTCCTCGACACCAAGTATCATGAGGTTCCGGACAATATCGCAGCGGAAAAGGTCATCTCCGAGGATGCGGAGAAGAAGCTGAGGAAGGCCATCGAGGAGTTCAAGCCCGTCTTCCTTGCGCAGCCGACGGAGTAAGAGTTATTCATCATGAAACAAATTAAGGAGACGCAGTATGGCTTCCATGCGTGACATTAAGCGCCGGCGGAGCAGCATCCAAAGTACCCAGCAGATCACGAAGGCGATGAAGCTGGTGTCCACGGTAAAGCTGCAGAGAGCCCGTGCAGGCGCGGAACGATCGAAATCATATTTTCATTGCATGTTTGATACCATGAACAGCATCCTTGCCAGGGTGGGTTACGTGGATCACAAGTACCTAAAACCCGGGGAAACGGGGAAAAAGGCCGTGATCCTGATCAGCTCCAACCGCGGTCTGGCGGGCGGCTACAACAATAACGTTGCGAAGCTGATCACCCGTCATGAGACCTGGAAGAAGGAGGATCTGGCAATCTACGCCATCGGAAACAAGGGTCGTGAGATCCTCTCCAGGGCTGACTATGAGATCAGGGAGCAGCTTCCGGAAGTGATGGAGGCACCGACCTATGCGGATGCCATGTTCCTGACGGAGCGCCTTTTGAAGTCTTTTGAGGCCGGTGAGATCAGCGAGATCTGGCTGGCGTACACGGCATTCAAGAATACCGTAAGTCATATTCCGACGCTCATGAAGCTTCTGCCCGTGGACAGACCCGAGCCGAAGGACATAGACGGAGACGGAATACCGGATGAGGTCTTCGAAGGCGGTGCTCCCATGAACTTTGAGCCCGCGGATGAGGAAGCGCTGGACCTGATCATTCCGAAGTATGTTTCCAGCCTGATCTACGGCGGACTGGTGGAGGCGCTGGCGAGCGAAAACGGCGCCAGGATGCAGGCCATGGACAATGCGACGAACAATGCCGCAGAGCTGATCGATGATCTGGAGCTCCTTTATAACAGGGCCCGTCAGGGCTCCATCACGCAGGAGCTGACCGAGATCATCGCGGGAGCAAATGCAATTCAGTAAGAGATTAGATGCATTCTGACCGATGCTTGGCCAGGATGGGAAAGAGGTAGAAATGGCAGGAGTTAGTAAGGGCAAGATCACGCAGATCATCGGTGCCGTGCTGGACATTCGGTTTGATGACGGAAATCTGCCTGAGATCAATGACGCAGTCCGGATCGCCACGAGGGACGGCGGAGAGCTGACAGTGGAGGTTTCGCAGCATCTCGGCGACGACACGGTGAGATGTATCGCAATGGGACCTACGGACGGACTGATGAGAGGGATGGAGGCCATCGCCACGGGCGCGCCGATCTCGGTGCCGGTGGGCGAGAATACGCTGGGAAGAATCTTTAACGTGCTTGGTCAGCCCATCGACAATAAGCCCGCACCCACGGGTGTCACCTACGAGCCGATCCACAGACCCGCGCCCACCTTCGAGGAGCAGTCCACGGAGACGGAGCTTTTGGAGACGGGGATCAAGGTCGTTGATCTGCTTTGCCCCTATCAGAAGGGCGGAAAGATCGGTCTGTTCGGCGGCGCCGGCGTTGGAAAGACGGTGCTGATCCAGGAGCTGATCCGTAACATCGCGACGGAGCACGGCGGATATTCCGTGTTCACGGGCGTTGGCGAGCGCACTCGTGAGGGAAATGACCTGTATCATGAGATGAGCGAGTCCGGCGTTATCGAGAAGACCACCATGGTCTTTGGTCAGATGAATGAGCCCCCCGGAGCGAGAATGCGCGTGGGCCTGACCGGTCTTACCATGGCAGAGTATTTCAGAGACAAGGGCGGCAAGGACGTGCTGCTTTTCATTGATAACATTTTCCGTTTCACCCAGGCAGGTTCCGAGGTGTCGGCGCTTCTTGGCCGCATGCCTTCCGCCGTGGGTTATCAGCCGACGCTGCAGACGGAGATGGGTGCGCTCCAGGAGCGCATCACCTCGACAAAGAACGGTTCCATCACTTCCGTTCAGGCAGTTTACGTGCCTGCGGATGACCTGACGGACCCCGCGCCTGCAACGACCTTTGCGCATTTGGACGCAACGACCGTGCTTTCCCGTTCCATCGTGGAGCTGGGCATCTATCCTGCGGTTGATCCGCTGGAGTCCACCTCGAGAATTCTGGATCCCAGAATCCTGGGCGAGGAGCATTACAGAACGGCCCGCGGCGTGCAGGAGATCCTGCAGAGATACAAAGAGCTTCAGGACATCATCGCGATCCTTGGCATGGATGAGCTTTCCGAGGAGGACAGACTGGTGGTATCCCGCGCCCGTAAGGTGCAGAGATTCCTGTCGCAGCCTTTCTTCGTGGCAACGCAGTTCACCGGACTTGACGGAAAGTACGTGCCCATCACGGAGACGATCCGCGGCTTCCGCGAGATCCTCGAGGGCAAGCATGATGATATTCCGGAGAGCTATTTCCTGAACGTGGGAACCATCGATGACGTGCTGGCTAAGGTGAAGGCGAAGTAAATATGAGCGAAGAGAAAAAGGGTTATCAGCTTCGGATCGTGACGCCTGAGAGGGTGTTTTACGAGGGCGAAGTGGAGATGGTGGAATTTAATACGACGGAGGGACAGATCGGTGTTCTTCCGGGGCATATTCCCATGACGGTGATCGTGAAGCCCGGGATCCTGACGATCACGGAGGCGGAGGAGACGAAGGAAGCCGCGCTGCATGCGGGCTTTGCGGAGATCCTTCCCGATAAGATCACGATCCTTGCGGAGATCGTGGAGTGGCCTGACGAAATCGACGAGGAGCGCGCGGAGCTTGCCCTGCAGAGGGCCCGCGAGCGGATCGCAAACAGAGAGAGCCAGACGGATCTCGCCAAGGTGGAGACGGCGCTTCAGCGTGCCATCGCCAGAATAGAAGTACTGAAATAAACATGGATCGCGGACGAGGTCTGCGACTGACACCAAAGATACGCAGTGGTCATATGTTATGATAAAGTAACTTATGAGGCACTGCGTATGGACTTTCAGCCCCAAATGAATTACGTTCTGCCCACGGGAGAGCCGCTGCCGTTTTTTCTGGCCCACCCGGATCATCCTTGCCTGAGGAGGCAGCAGCCCGGCAGGGAAGAGAATGCCTGGCAGGATTTCGAATATCTGCGTCGGACGTATCCCACGCTCCTTTCCAAGTGGCAGCGCAGAGTGGAGGAAATCCTGGACCGCATGGATTATGAGGGCAGCATGATCTATGATGAATATCCGGACCGAATCAGTCTCCAAAACCTTGGAGAAGCGGTGGCACGCATTCTCGAGGGCATGCGGGAGGCGGGTGAGGACGCGCCGGAGAGTGAAAATGATCCGCAGAAGGAAGAATACCTTCGCGGGCTTGCCCAAGTGCTTGTCTGCAATGAAATCTATCGCAGGCGGCAGAGAAGAAAGCAGGGAACCTATGGAAGAATTACAAAGGATCTTGGATTTGATATTAGATGACGGATTGGAGCAGATCATATTGAGTAATTCGCGGGACGCTTCCGTCGCTTCCAAGGCGAAGATCCGCCCGGTGATGATCGGAGGACGACTGCGGTTTCAGGAGACCCGTTATCTGGGCACCAAAGTTTATCATGACAATTATGACAGAGACGAGATGGCGCGCAGGATCCAGAAGGAGCTGACGGAGCTATATCGACAGGGAGAGTTCCGCGGGAAGATGCTCGAGGGCATTGTGCTTGTGAGCAAGAAGGGAAAGATGACCGTGAAATCCCACGCGAAGAGTCCCGCCGCCGAAGCGAGCCTTGCTCATGATCGGACCAAGCAGTATCTCCTGCCCGAGGGCGAGCCGGTGGACTTTTTGGTGCGTCTTGGCGTGCAGACGCCGGACGGGCGCGTCACCAAGAATCGGTATGACAAATTCCGTCAGATCAACCGCTATCTGGAGTTTTTGGAGGATGTGCTCGAGGAGCTTCCGGAGGAGCGCACCATTCAGATCGTGGACTTCGGGTGCGGCAAGTCCTACCTGACCTTTGCGACTTATTATTATCTGCACGTAAAGCAGGGGCGCGACCTGGCCGTGACCGGGCTGGACTTAAAGGAGGACGTGATCCAAAACTGTAACGCCCTTGCCAGGGAGCTGGGATATGAGGGCCTTCGATTCGAGCAGGGGGACATCAGTGCCTATCAGGGCGAGGGAGCTGACGTCGTGATCTCACTGCACGCCTGCGACCTTGCAACGGATTATGCCCTCGAAAAGGCCGTGAAATGGGGCGCGAAGGTGATCCTCGCCGTGCCCTGCTGTCAGCATGAGCTAAACCGCCAGATCAAAAATGACCTACTGCGGCCGGCGCTGAAATATGGCATCATCAAGGAGAGGATGGCGGCGCTTCTCACGGATGCCGTTCGCGCGGAAATCTTAGAGCGAGAGGGATATGACACGCAGATCCTGGAGTTCATCGACATGGAGCACACGCCCAAGAATCTCCTCATCCGGGCGGTAAAGCGCCAGAAAATGCGCGGGAGCAGCGCGAACAAGGCGCTTCGTGAGATGGAGGAGTTCCTGCAGATCCGGCCCACGCTGGAGAGCCTTCTTCCGGAGGGCAGACAGGGGCTTTAAGGGCCTTCTTTGGATGAAAGACGGAGATACGCTGGCAAATTAAGGAGCATTGTATGAAGAAATTCCTGCTCAGGTTTTCGGTGTTTTTGATCACCTTCGCGGTCGCGCTGATGGTGGCAGGCCGAATGCTTAACAAAGATCATGACAATATGACCATGGAAATGGCAGAGGCAACCCTGCCTGTCATTTGCATGCTCTGGGGCGAGCAGGAATATAATCCTCTTTATGGCTACGTGTCCTATGCGGATCCCGGTGCGCAGCGGGATCAGATCACCATTCTGGGGGAAAACCGCAGGGTGGGGTTCTTGATCAGGCCTTACGGGAGAACGGTCTCGAAGATCACGGCGCAGGTTCGCAGCGGCGACGGGACAAGGCTGATCGAGAACCTGGAAATCACGGAATATAAGGTGGAAAACGATTCGATCCGGGCGGAGCTTGCGCTGAAGGATCTGATCGAAAAAAAGCAGGAATATGTGATCAGCATCGGGCTGTTTTTGGACGATTGGCAGGAGGTCTGGTATCACACCAGGGCCATCTGGGATGAGGAGAGCCTCATCGGGGAGCAGCTCGCCTTCGTGCTGGATTTTCATAAAACGTTGTATCACAGGGAGGAAGCGAAATCCCTGGTCAAATATCTGGAATCGAATTCTAAGCTGGAGGACAATCGTTCCTTCCATCAGGTCAATATTCACAGCAGCTTTAAGCAGATCACCTGGGGAGATTTGAAGATCGAAGAGACAAGGAAGCCGACGCTGACCCTAAAGGAGATCCACGGCCAGGTCGCTTCCGTGCAGGTGGATTATGCCGTGAAAGACGTGAAAGCCGACCCGGGCGAGTCCTATCGCATGCGGGAATTCTATCGCATCCGTTATACGCCGGACCGCACCTATCTTCTTTCCTATGAGCGCACCATGACGCAGATCCCGAACGAGAATGCCATTTACGGAGGGGATAAGCTCCTGCTTGGCATCGGGGACGAGAAGGTGGACATGATGGAGAATGAGGATGGCACCGTGGTGGCATTCCAGCAGGCGGACCGGCTGTTCTCTTATCATACGGGGACGCAGAAGCTCGCCCTGATCTTTAGCTTTGACGATCTTGAGCGCGCGGATGCCAGGGAAGAGCTGGACGAGCACGAGGTCAAGATCTTAAACGTGGACAAGGACGGCAATCTGATCTTTGCCGTCTATGGCTATATGAACCGCGGAGAGCGGGAGGGGCAGGTCGGCATTCGCGTCTGCCGCTATGACGTATCCTTCAACACAGTTTCTGAGGTCGTGTTTATTCCGTGGAGCAAGCCTTTTTCGGATCTGAAATGGCAGCTCGGACAGCTGTTATACTTAGGCGAGGAGAAGAATCTGTATCTCTGCCTGGAGCATGCGGTTTATTGCGTCGATCTTGAGACCAAGGACTGTGTGAAGGTCATGGATATCCTGGGAGACGATCTGACTTTCTTTTCCGAAGACAATCAGATTTTGGTATGGCAGGAGCCGACGCAGTCCGGTTTTTCCAACGTGATCAAGGTGCGGGATCTTTCCATCGGAGAGGAGACATTGATCCGCGCGAATGCCGGGGAGGCCTTGAAGATCCTGGGCTTTATGGGGCAGGACTTGATCTATGGCGTTGCGAGGATGAATGATGTCACGAGAACCGGCGCGGGCCAGATCTTTTTCCCCATGTATAAGCTCTGCATCGTCAAGGCGGACGGAACGCTCCTGAAGGAATATGCGCAGGACGGAATTTACGTGACGGACTTAAGCGTGGAGGAGAATCAGATCATATTAGAGCGTGTCATGCAAAAGGAGAACGGATCCTTTGTGGAGACGACGCAGGACCACGTGACGAAGACAACGCCCGCAAAGAGCGGAAAGAATAAGGTTTCGGTGGTGGAGATCGACGTCTATGAGAAGTACGTGCAGATCCAGGTGAACGGCAAGATCGATCCCAAGAAGGTGCAGCTTTTGACGCCGAAGGAAGTGATCCAGGAGGGCGCCGAGGAGCTTACGCTGAACGTGAACTCTCCCGTGAGAAGGTATTACGTCTATGGGCCGAAGGGCTATGACGGGGACTTTGTGTCAGTTGCAAATGCCATGATCCGTGCGGAGGAGATTTCCGGAAGCGTTGTCAGCGAAGAGGGCATGCTTCTTTGGCAGAAGGGCGAAAGGTCCGGAAGGAATCAGATCATGGCCATTCACGAGCCGGAAAAGACGCAGGAAATCATAGAGACGCAGGCGCAGTGCCTGGATGTGATGCTGCGTCAGAAGGGCATCTCTTATGAGAGCCTTTCCGATCTTTCGGCGGGAAAGCTTCCTGCGGCGATCCTCAGGGCGAATCTGACGGAGTCTGAGGTGCTTGAGCTCCCCGGGGTGAGCCTGGATGCGATGCTCTACTTCGTCAGCAGGGACTATCCCGTGATGGCACTTTTGCAGACGGGAGGGGCCGTTCTGATCACGGGATATAATGAGTCACAGGTGGTGATCTTCCAGCCTTCGACGGGAAAACTGTATAAGAAGGGCATGAGCGACGCGGCGAAGTGGTTCGAGGAGAGCGGAAACAGCTTTCTCACCTATTTTCCGTAATACTTTTTCCTTGATTTTTTGCGTAAAACGTTCTATTCTTATAGGGAAGGGTGCGATCGCACCAAGGTTGAAAACTATATCATACGCAGGAGGGAATGCATTATGGGAAAGTTTGTCATTAAGGAAACCAAGACGGGCGTTAAGTTTGATCTGAAGGCTGGAAATGGCGAGATCATTGCTACTTCCGAGGTTTATAAGACGGAAGCTGCCTGCAAGAACGGTATTGCAAGCGTTACCAAGAACGCAGCAGTTGCTAACGTTGAGGATCAGACCGTTGAAGGTTTCGCAACCGCGAAGAATCCTAAGTTCCAGATTTATGTTGACAAGGGTGGAGAGTATCGCTTCCGCCTGACCGCTACCAATGGCCAGGTCATTGCTACCAGCGAAGGCTACAAGGCAAAGAAGAGCTGCTTAAACGGCATTGAATCCGTAAAGAAGAATGTTGTTGACGCACCTACCGTGAAGGCTGAATAAGGCTTGGAGGAAAAGGTTATGGCTGATCTGAAGCAAGAGATCACGAAAGTGGTGGACAAGGTGACGAAGGACGAGAAGCTCATGGATCAGTTCAAGAAGGATCCCGTGAAGGCAGTTGAGTCCATTCTGGGCGTTGATCTTCCCGATGACGTGATCAAGAAAGTGGTGGATGGCGTAAAGGCTAAGATTTCCATTGACAAGCTTGGCGGAGTTGCCGATACCATCAAGAAGTTATTCTAGTAAGTATTTTTCTTTGTTATAAATCATGCATGAAGAAAGCGGAGGCGTCATTGCCTCCGCTTTCGTTTTCTCGTTTTTCAGGTTTGACTTAGGGCTGTTCGAACAGGTGCCCCCGATACTTCTTTAAGGTCTTTAGAAGAATGCTTCCCAGGATGCCGCAGGAGATCACTTCACCGATGCAGACCGTCAGCATAAAGAAGGGAACGCCGCCTTCGAAATGATATGCATAGGCAAGAATAAAGGGAACGATGATCGTGTTGGCGAGGATGGGAGGGATCGTACAGCAGATCTCATGAAACTGGGAAAGCTTCGTGTTCTTGGGCTTTGCGTGAGCGATGAGATAAGTCCCGACCGCGCCAAGAAGCGTTGCGATGCTGCCAAAGATAATGTCCCAGAGGATGCAGTCACTCAGCCAATTTCCAAGGATGCATCCGATAAATAGCCCCGGGATCGCAGCCGGCGTGAAAAAGGGAAGGATGGTGAGTGCTTCCGAGAAACGGACCTGAATGGCGTAGTTTGCCAGCCCCAAGGCATTTGCCAAAAGGGTGAGCACGACATAGAGAGCAGCGATGGCCGCTGCCTGCGTGATGAATAGAACTTTCTTGTTTTTCATTTTTTTCTCCTTTAGTTTTGTTTAAGGTCAGGAAGGTTTCGAACTGACCGTGGTTCCATGTGTCTATTATATGGATTCCCGCAGGTTTGTCAATCTTTATTTTTCATTTGAGGAGGAGTTGCTTTTCTTCTGCGTAAGATTTTGCTTTTCCTTTGCGAAAGATTTTGCTTTTCTTGCGAGAACGGTTTTTGTTTTCTTGCGAGGATTGTTTTTTGTGGGGTGATGAAGGCGCAATGTTATGAGAATGCATAGTTTCCATCAAGTTTCACATACTAGGAGAAAACAGGACATGGAGGAAATCTATGAAGGCGACAGGTATTGTGAGAAGAATTGATGATCTTGGACGGATCGTGATCCCAAAGGAGATCCGGCGGACCTTGCACGTCCGTGAGTCGGACGCCATGGAAATCTTTACGGACCGGGAGGGCCAGATCATATTAAAGAAATATTCGCCCATCGGGGAGATGACGACCTTTGCGAAGCAATATGCGGAAAGTTTGGCTCAGGTTTCGGGGCACGCGGCGCTGATCGCGGACCGGGATCAGTTCATTGCGACGGCGGGAGGATATCGGCATCTTACCGGAAAGGCCGTCAGTCATCAATTGGATGAGAAGATCAACAAAAGGGAGACGCTGATGGCCTCGAAGGGGGACCGAAGCTTTATTCCCGTCAGCGAGGACGGGGGCGAGGTCTTTATCCACCAGATGATCGCGCCCATCATCTGCGAGGGGGACATCATCGGAAGCGTGGTGCTGCTCGAGGATGACAATAAGAGCAAGATGGGGGAGGTCGAGCAAAAGCTCGTGCTCTCCGCGGCGGGGTTCCTCGGGAAACAGATGGAGCAGTAGAGAAAATGAAGTCATGGGATAAAAAGAAAATGATTGACATTGAAAGGGTCATGGATTATAATATTTCACAAGTTAAAGGCAATGACGAAGACAGTAGCCCTTGTTGAAAGGTTCAGAGAGTCGGTGATGGTGGGAATCCGGCACGAGTAAAGAATGGGTGAAGATCACTTCCGAGCTGCTGAGATGAAAGGATCTAAAGTACGCTGACACGCACGGAAATGTCGGCACGGGATCGCAAGTAATCTCAGACGAAGACCCCTCGTTACGGGGAACCATATCCTGGCAGGGTGATCCGTTTGGACGCATTGGAGGACAGGGATTTAGAAATGCCGGCGTATGTTGTAATAGGTGGTTAGCGAGAATGGCCTCGTCCTATTATGGACGGGGCTTTTTGGTTTTAAAAGAAATGGCATAAAAAAATAGAAAAGGAGAACGCTTATGTTGTACAAGGCAGTGGACAAGAACCTGAACTTTGTCGATCGCGAGAAGGCGGTAGAGCAGTTCTGGAAGGACGAGGACATCTTCAAAAAGAGCATGGAACAGCGTAAGGAAGGCGAGACCTATACCTTTTATGACGGCCCGCCGACCGCAAACGGCAAGCCCCACATCGGGCACGTGCTGACCCGCGTCATCAAGGACATGATCCCCAGATATCGCACCATGAAGGGTTACATGGTACCCAGAAAGGCCGGATGGGACACCCATGGCCTGCCTGTGGAGATCGAGGTGGAGAAGCTCCTCGGACTGGACGGCAAGGATCAGATCGAGGCGTATGGCCTTGAGCCCTTCATCAAGAAGTGTAAGGAGAGCGTTTGGAAATATAAGGGCATGTGGGAGGATTTCTCCGGAACCGTTGGATTCTGGGCGGACATGGACAATCCTTACGTGACCTATCATGATGATTTCATCGAGTCCGAGTGGTGGGCGTTAAAGACCATCTGGGACAAGGGATTGTTATATAAGGGCTTTAAGATCGTTCCCTATTGCCCTCGCTGCGGAACGCCCCTGTCCGCACAGGAGGTTGCGCAGGGCTATAAGAACGTGAAGGAGCGCTCTGCAATCGTGCGCTTTAAGGTAGTGGGCGAGGATGCCTATTTCCTGGCATGGACGACCACGCCCTGGACCCTTCCCTCGAACCTGGCGCTTTGCGTGAACCCTGTTGAGGAGTACTGCAAGGTGAAGGCTGCGGACGGCAGGACCTATTACATGGCGAAGGCTCTTCTTGACACCGTGCTCGGAAAGCTTGCAACCGAGGACGCGCCCGCTTATGAGATCCTTGAGTCCTATGTCGGCAAGGATCTGGAATATAAGGAGTATGAGCCCCTCTTCGCATGTGCCGGAGAGGCTGCAAAGCAGCAGAATAAGAAGGCACACTTCGTGACCTGTGATTCCTACGTTACCATGGGCGACGGTACCGGCATCGTACACATTGCGCCTGCCTTCGGTGAGGATGACGCCCGCGTTGGCAGAAATTATGACCTGCCCTTCGTACAGTTTGTCAACGGTAAGGGTGAGATGACCGAGGAGACCCCTTACGCAGGCCTGTTCGTAAAGAAGGCAGATCCGGAAGTGTTAAAGGATCTGGATGCGGAAGGCAAGCTCTTTGACGCACCGAAGTTCGAGCATGACTATCCCTTCTGCTGGAGATGTGACACGCCGCTGATCTATTATGCGCGTGAGTCCTGGTACATCAAGGAGACTGCGGTGAAGGACGACCTGATCCGCAATAATAATACGATCAACTGGATCCCGGAATCCATCGGTAAGGGCCGCTTTGGCAACTGGCTGGAGAACATTCAGGACTGGGCGATCTCCCGTAACCGTTATTGGGGCACTCCCTTAAACATCTGGGAGTGTAGCTGTGGCAAGCGCGTCTGCGTTGGCAGCAGACAGGAGCTCTATGAAATGAGCGGCAACGAAGCGGCAAAGACCGTGGAGTTCCATCGTCCCTATATCGATGAGATCACCTTAAAGTGTCCTGACTGCGGCGGCGTGATGAAGCGCGTTCCCGAGGTGCTGGACTGCTGGTTTGACTCCGGCGCAATGCCTTTCGCACAGCATCATTATCCCTTCGAGAACAAGGAGCTCTTTGAGCAGCAATTCCCTGCGCAGTTCATCTCCGAGGCAGTGGATCAGACCAGAGGCTGGTTCCATTCCCTGCTGGCAGAGTCGACGCTCCTTTTCAACAAGGCACCTTATGAGAATGTTATCGTGCTGGGTCACGTGCAGGATGAGAACGGCCAGAAGATGAGTAAGAGTAAGGGAAATGCCGTAGATCCCTTCGATGCGCTGGCAACCTATGGCGCAGACGCGATCCGCTGGTATTTCTATATCAATTCCGCGCCCTGGCTGCCGAACCGCTTCCACGGAAAGGCCGTGCAGGAAGGACAGAGAAAGTTCATGGGCACCCTTTGGAACACCTATGCCTTCTTTATCCTTTATGCGAATATTGACAATTTCGACGCAACGAAGTATACCTTAGAGTATGATAAGCTCACTGTCATGGATCAGTGGATCCTTTCCAAGCTGAATTCCGTTGTGGGTGAGGTGGATGACAACCTTGCGAATTACCGCATCCCCGAGGCGGCAAGAGCGCTGGAGGGCTTTGTGGATGACCTGAGCAACTGGTACGTTCGCCGCTGCCGTGAGCGCTTCTGGGCAAAGGGAATGGAACAGGACAAGGTGAGTGCGTACATGACGCTGTACACCGCGCTGGTGACCATCGCCAAGGCGGCTGCACCCATGATCCCGTTCATGACCGAGGACATCTACCGCAACATGGTTTGCTCGATCGACAAGACCGCGCCCGAGAGCATTCATCTTTGTGACTTCCCGAAGGTTGACGTTTCCATGATCAAGAAGGATCTTGAGAACGCCATGGATGAAGTCCTGAAGATCGTCGTGATGGGCCGTGCCTGCAGAGAGAGCGCAAGCATCAAGAACCGCCAGCCCATCAGCAAGATGTATGTCAAGGCCGGCGTAAAGCTGGATGCTTTCTATACCGACATTATCAAGGATGAACTGAACGTGAAGGAGGTTGTCTTCACCGAGGACGTTCGTGAGTTCACTTCCTATACCTTTAAGCCTCAGCTTCGCACCGTTGGTCCGAAGTACGGCAAGCAGCTTGGCGGCATCCAGAAGGAGCTTGCTTCCCTGGACGGCAACGCAGCCATGGACGAACTCAAGGCAAATGGCGTCTTGAAGTTTGTGGTCGGCGACGTGAACGTGGAGCTGACGGAGGATGACCTGCTCATCACCATGTCCCAGAAGGAAGGCTATGTTTCTCAGGAAGATAACGGCATGACTGTCGTGCTGGATGCAAACCTGACCGAGGAACTCATCGAGGAGGGCTTCTCCAACGAGTTGATCAGCAAGATCCAGAACATGCGTAAGGATTCTGATTTTGAGGTAATGGACCGTATCCGCGTCTCCATCCTCGGCAATGAGGTTCTTGCCAAGGTCGCTGAGAAGAACAAGGAAGCCATCTGTGGCAAGGTGCTTGCCCTTGAGCTTTCTTATGACAAGACCTTCGCCATCAGCAAGGACTGGGACGTCAACGGAGAAAAGGTTACCATCACGATGGAAAAGATTTGATTATTGCGGGGGGAAAGAAAGGAGAATTGGAGAATGAAGAGTTCAACAACGTCTGCAAAGACAAAGACGAACAAGCCGAAGTTCAGCTTTGACAAGGAATTGTTCAAGAGGAGCGTTCTCTACAACGTAAAGACCCTGTATCGAAAGGAACTCGAGGAGGCAACGCCTCAGCAGATCTTCCAGGCGGTGTCCTACGCCGTGAAGGATCAGATCGTGGAGCGCTGGATGGAGACCCAGAAGGCCTATGAGAAAGAAGATCCCAAGATGGTATATTACATGTCCATGGAGTTCCTGATGGGACGCGCCCTGGGCAACAACATGATCAATCTGAAGGGCTATCAGGATGTCAAGGAAGCCCTTGAGGAGCTGGGACTTGACCTCAATGTGATCGAGGACCAGGAGCCTGACGCAGCGCTTGGTAACGGTGGTCTCGGCCGTCTGGCAGCATGCTTCCTGGACAGCCTTGCAACCCTTGGCTATGCGGCATATGGCTGTGGCATTCGTTACCGCTACGGTATGTTCAAGCAGAAGATCAAGGATGGCTATCAGATCGAGGCTCCCGATGACTGGCTGAAGGATGGCAATCCCTTCGAGCTTCGTCGGCCCGAGTATGCCAAGGAAGTGAAGTTCGGCGGCTACGTGAACTGCCGCATGGATGAGAACGGAAGGAACGTCTTCTATCAGGAAGGCTATCAGTCCGTGCGCGCCATTCCTTATGACCTGCCCATCGTCGGCTATGGCAATGGCATCGTGAACACCCTTAGGATCTGGGATGCTGAGCCCGTGGAGTGCTTCTCCCTGGATTCCTTCGACAAGGGCGACTATCAGAAGGCCGTGGAGCAGGCAAACCTCGCAAGAAACATCGTCGAGGTGCTCTATCCCAATGACAACCACTATGCCGGCAAGGAGCTGCGCTTAAAGCAGCAGTACTTCTTCATTTCCGCCTCCGTACAGGAAGCCATTGAGAAGTACATGAGAAAGCATGATGATATCAAGAAGTTCTATGAGAAGGTGACCTTCCAGCTCAACGACACGCATCCGACCGTTGCGATCGCAGAGCTGATGAGAATTCTCATGGATGAGTATTATCTGACCTGGGACGAGGCGTGGGAAGTGACCACCAAGACCTGTGCTTACACCAACCACACCATTATGGCAGAGGCACTGGAGAAGTGGCCCATCGAGTTGTTCTCAAGACTTCTTCCCCGCGTATATCAGATCGTGGAGGAGATCAACCGTCGTTTCATCATCGAGATCGAGAATAAGTATAATAACGTGCCTGGCGTCAACGTACAGGACAAGATCCGCAAGATGGCGATCATCTATGACGGACAGGTGAAGATGGCGCACATGGCGATCGTTGCAGGCTATTCCGTCAACGGCGTGGCAAGACTGCACACCGAGATCTTAAAGAACCAGGAGCTCAAGGACTTCTATGAGATGTTCCCGGAGCGTTTCAACAATAAGACCAACGGCATTACGCAGAGAAGGTTCCTTTTGCACGGCAATCCTCTGCTGGCTGAGTGGGTGACCGATCACGTGGGCGACGAGTGGATCACTGACCTGCCTCAGATCAGCCGCCTCAAGGTATATGCGGACGATGACAAGTCACAGCAGGAATTCATGAACATCAAGTATCACAACAAGGTTCGCCTTGCCCAGTATATCTTAGAGCACAACAACATTGAAGTGGATCCCAGATCCATCTTTGACGTACAGGTAAAGCGTCTGCATGAGTATAAGCGTCAGCTCCTCAACATCCTGCACGTAATGTATCTTTACAATGAGCTCAAGGAGCATCCCGACATGAAGTTCTATCCCAGAACCTTCATCTTCGGCGCCAAGGCGGCAGCAGGCTATCGCAACGCAAAGCTCACCATCAAGCTGATCAATTCCGTGGCTGACGTGATCAACAATGATCCTTCCATCGACGGCAAGCTGAAGGTGGTGTTCATTGAGAACTACAACGTGTCCAACGCAGAGCTGATCTTCGCGGCCGCGGACGTGTCCGAGCAGATCTCCACCGCCAGCAAGGAGGCTTCCGGTACCGGTAACATGAAGTTTATGTTAAACGGTGCGATCACCCTCGGCACCATGGACGGCGCGAACGTGGAGATCGTGGAAGAGGTTGGCGCGGAGAACGCAGTGATCTTCGGTCTGACTTCCGACGAGGTCATCCGTTATGAGCAGTTCGGCGGATACAATCCGATGGAGATCTTCAACAATGATGCCGACGTACGCAAGGTGCTGATGCAGCTGATCAACGGAACCTACGCTCCGCAGGATCCCGAGCTGTTCCGCCCGCTGTATAACTCCCTGCTGAACACGCAGAGCACGGCGAAGGCTGACACCTACTTCATCCTCAAGGACTTCAAGTCCTATGCGACGGCACACAAGAAGATCGAGCTGAAGTATATGGATGAGGCAGGCTGGGCGAAGAGTGCGATCCTCAACGTGGCATGTTCCGGAAAGTTCACCTCCGACAGAACCATTCAGGAGTACGTGGACGAGATCTGGCACCTCGACAAGGTGACGCTGAAGTAAGGCAAAAACTGTCCCGCCGATAGGTTGGACGGCTGAAAATTTGGAAAATCAGAGATGATTTTAAGAGTACAATAACGTACCTAAAAAATGTTACCTTCTTATCAGGAAGCAAGAAAACAAGCGAAATCTGATAAGGAGGTAACATTATGAAAGGATACGTTACGGCGAATGGTTACATGGGATGGGTCGAAGGAGTTTACCTGTTATTTGCATCAGAAATGGACTATTTGGAGTACCTGGAGAATTAGTTTCCAAAAAAATAAAAAAATTTTTTAAAAAAGGGCTAAACTATTCTGTAAGGTAAACCGATACATGATGCGTAGGGTATATTTTCTTTGAGTTTGGGGTAGTAAAGCGGAAAGGAGGAGGTTCAGATGAGCTCGGAGGCTTATTCAGAGATTTTCAAGTCCATATCGATCGGGCGCTCGAAGAAATTTGGGAATAGCGTTGCTGCGGAAGTAGCGTCTCTGGGAACCCGTATGAAGGATTACCAGACGGCGAAGGAAGCAGTGGCTGCCTGCGCTGACGTACGGGAATATCTCACGGCCCCCATCAAAGCGAAGATTCAAGAGGGCACTTATCAGGTGGATGCAGACACGTTTGCAGACAAGCTGATGAGTAAGTACTTAGAAACCAGGAAGTAATGTACTATCAGCATTACCAGCATTACCAGTTTTTGAAACCGTTGTTTGTTGTTAACTTTGTTGTTGGTTTAACTTTTTCACTTAGAATATAATAGCTCTTTGGCGTCCCGAAAGGGACGTCAGAGAGCTTTTCTAATTTTGAAAATATGATTTTGGGGAATCCTTCGGGGCTCTTAAGAAAGCTTTGCCGGTTCTTCCTTTGGCTGGAAAAATCTTTTGATGATCAGCGGCATGCCGAGCATGGCCCAGTTCATGAGGAGAAAATAGCGGATGACCTCAGTGAGGAAATTCTGCCCAAACAGCGCGCGGAAGCCATACTTGAGGCCTTCCTTGAGGAGGAGCAGGATGCCCACGCCGATGAGGATCTTTACGAATTGCTTCCAGAGCTTGTCACACTTCACGCTGAAGTTCACGTACTTTGCCTCCAGAACCCAGCAGATCGAAAAGCCAAGTCCTCCGCCGCAGCCCTTAAAGCTGTCCGCGGCATCCTTATAAGCGATCGTGCCGCTTTGATAGAGGAGATATGTATAGATCATGGTGCCGATGGCGATGCAGACAAAGCAGCAGGCGATGATGAGGCGCCGCTTTGGCGTGATCTCAAGCCGGTCCGCCAGGAGATTGATCCCAAACACGATGACGGAAGAAATGGCAAGGCTGGTCAGGACGTCAGCCGGCGTATGAACGCCAAGATACATGCGAGAGAGCATCACCATGGGAATGATCAGTAAAAGCAGGATCCGGTACAGGAGCTTTTTTCGCGTATAGGCCAGGGAGCCGAAGAGGGCCGTGGCGTTCTGGGTGTGTCCGCTCGGGAAGGAATAACCCGTGGCGGATTTTTTTGCCCGCTCCACGGCGGTGAAGGACGGGTCCCTTACCCAGGGGCGCTCTATGCGGCAGGCTAGCTTGATCACGTCGATGGCAAGGGCTGACGGCAAGTACGAAAAGGTCAGCCGATAGGCGAGCTTTTTATCAACGCACCAAAAGAGAATGCAGATCAGCCCCAGCAGCATGATCTCCTCGCCGCCAACGGTCCAAAACATGAAAAACCACTCGCCAAACGGCGTGCGGATCGATTCCAACCATTTCAGAAATTCCATAATTCCTCCCAAAGAAAAATACAATCTGTTTAAAACTCGACGTCACTTTTTCTCGTCCTATCAAGGGAAGAGAAAAATTTGAACTGACACCACCCCATTATATGTCGTTAAAAGTAAAAAAACAAGCAGAATTTAAGGCTGTCTTGTCAGAAAGAGTACTTTGTGGTAAGATGTAAAAAGGGATAAAAGGGGTAAAAGGGGGTAATACCATGAAGCTATGTGATCTTTTGACATATAAGAATGTGGTGATCCAGGCACACGATAATCCGGATGCGGACGCCATCGCCAGCGGATACGCGCTCTGGCTGTATTTCCGCCTGCGGGGGAAGAAGGTGCGGCTGATCTATGGGGGAAGCCGTCCCATTCAGAAAAGCAACCTCGTGCACATGGTAAGGAAGCTGCAGATCCCCATCGAGCATGCGGAAGCGCTCTATCAGGAGCCGGATCTTCTGCTGACGGTGGACTGTCAGTATGGCGAGCGCAACGTGCAGAAGTTCTCGGGTAAGACCGTCGCGGTGATCGATCACCACGTGGCGATCCCGGAGAAGCTCCCGGCGCTTGCTGAGGTGCGCAGCACCTATGGCGCATGTTCGACCATCGTGTGGGACATGTTAAAGGAAGAGGGGTATGACCCCGCGGAGAATGAAGAGCTTGCAACGGCCCTCTACTATGGGCTGTTCATGGATACGGGAAAATTACAGGAGATCCATCATCCCAAGGACAAGGACATGCGGGATGAGCTGGAGAATCGCTTAAATCGCGCCATCCTTACGTTCCTGCAAAACAGTAACCTCTCGGAGGAGGAGCTGAAGATTGCGGGAAAAGCCATGTCGGACATCGATTATCATAAGTCCGGTCATTATGCGCTGGCGCTGGCGCAGCGCTGCGACCCGAACATCCTCGGCGTGATCAGTGACGCGCTGATCGAGGTGGAGGGCGTTGGCACTTGCATCGCTTACTGCGTGTTGGACGATGGGATCAAGCTATCCGTTCGAAGCTGCGAGAAGGAGACCCGCGCCGATGAGCTGGCTGCCTTTGTGACGGCGGGCATGGGCTCCGGCGGCGGACACATGCGAAAGTCTGGCGGCTTTATCGTCAAGGAGCTTTTGGATAAGGAGTACGTGCGCCGTTACGGCAATTCCTGCGGAAATGCCTGGGCAGAGGCCGCGCATGCGATCTTGAACGCAAGGCTGGAGGAATACTTCGACGATCAGGACTTCTTCTACGCAGGCACGGACGACGTGCCCGACCTGACGCGCGAGCCGGTTTATGAGAAGCAGCGCCTGCCGCAGGGCTATGTCAAGGCGACGGACATGTATCCGGTTGGCACCTATGTGACGGTCCGCATGCTCGAAGGCGACATTCCCTTTGTGATCAAGGATGACACCTATTTCATCATTGGCATCGAGGGTGAGGTTTATAAAAACGACGAGGCATATTTCCTCTCGCACAATGACCTTGTGCAGGAGCGCTATCAGATCACCGGCGATTATGCGCCCACGGTGCATCTTGCAGTGAATGCCGCGGAGTTTGGAGATGAGATGGGGACAAGACCCAAGAATCTGCAGGATTACGCCATGACCTTCATCCCGAAGTCAAGTTCGAGGATCCACGCAAAGCAGCTGACCAAGCGTACCAAGGTGTTTGTTCCCTGGAGCGACAGCTACATGTTAGGAAAACCGGGTGACTTCCTTGCAGCCCGCAAGGAAAATCCCAAGGACGTATATATCATTGCGAAAAGTATCATGGAAGTTTCGTATCAAATGATCTAGCACCTCATTCGCTCGAGACGGCCGGGTTACCAAAAGCCACGGACGCCTTCCCGCACCTGGCAGAGAGGGAGAGAAAGATGGAAGAAAACAAGCTGGAAGAAATGCAGCAGGAAGAGAAGCTGACGGAAAACAAGGAAGAAAAAAAGCAAGAAAAGGCGGCAGAAAATCAGGAAGAAAAGAAGCAGACGGAAAAGAAGCACGAGAAGCTGGCGGAGAAGCACGTGCGCGAGTATGTTGCGTTCATCAGCTATCGTCACACGGAGCTCGACAAGAAGGTCGCAAAGAAGATCCACACCATGGTGGAGCGCTACGTGATCCCGAAGGAGCTTCGTAAGGACGGAAAGAAGAAGCTCGGCAAGGTGTTCCGCGACGAGGAGGAGCTCCCCGTATCGAGCAACCTGACGGAGAGCATTCAGACTGCGCTCGATCACAGTAAGTTCCTGATCGTGATCTGCACGCCGAACCTGCTCAAGTCGATCTGGTGCGAGAGGGAGATCGCGTATTTCATCGAGAAGAACGGCAGGGATCACGTGATCGGCGTCCTCGTGGACGGTACGCCGGACGAATCCTTCCCGAAGCTTTTGACGCAGGCCGTGGAGAGGGATGCAGACGGAAACGAATCCATCCGTGAAGTAGAGCCGCTGGCGGCGAATCTGACGGACGTCAACCATCACTATAAGGAGAGCAGGCTCCGCAAGGAAGCAGTGCGCCTGTATGCTGCACTCCTCGGATGCCCGTTTGACTCCCTGTGGCAGCGCGAAAAGCGCCAGAAGATGAGAAGGCTCGTGGCGCTGATGGCACTGGTGATGGTGGTCGCACTGGCGTTCAGCACCTCGATCTATTTGAAAAACCGCGAGATCAGCGCGAGAAATCAGCAGATTGAAGAGCAGAACATACAGATCCAGTCGCAGAATGAAGAGATCAAGATCCAATACGTGGAAATACAGGATAAGAACGCTGACCTAAAGCGCAGCGAGGCGGAGGCGCTGATCCGAAGCGGCCAGCTCCTTTATGAAAAGGGAGACGCCAGGGGCGCGATCAACGCGGCGCGTCTTGCAGTGTCCACGAAGGAAGGCCGCGAGGAGTTCGCGCAGGAGGCAGAATTCCTGCTTTATCGCGCACTCGGTGCCGGTCAGAATTCGAACTGCCTTCGCACCGTGGGTATCATCGAGCAGGAAGACGACGTGCAGTGCATGGCACTTTCCAAGGATGGCTCGAGGGTGTATACGCTGGGAAACAGAGGCTATATCCGCTGCTTTTCCACCCAGGACGGCAGTCAGATCTGGATGGGAGACTGCCAGTCGCGAGACTATTATTATGACGTGACGGCGAAGCACAGAATTCTCCTTTTGGAGGATGAGGGACTGCTCCTTTGCTGCGTGGAGGAATGCATCACGGCGCTGAAGCTGGAGGACGGAAGTCTTGTTTGGTCGCACATGCTCGGCAAGAGCGGATCTGCTGATTTCGCCTGCCTTTCCGCGGACGGAAAAACGCTTGCAGTCGTTGACATGGTCGGCGATTTCTTTGCAGAAAAGTGCGCCCTGCGCCTGCTTGACACGAAGAGCGGTGAGGTGCAAAAGGAGATCTCCCTTGCAGAGTTCAGTGAGGACCGGGCAGACATGATCGCCTTTGGCGACCAAGTTGGCGCCTTTTCTAAGGACGGCCGTTATTTCACCTTTATGCTCTATGAGAGCAGATATAATAGCTATAGTCGCAAGGGCTATGTCTTCCTTGCCGACCTCGAAGAGCTGACGGTAAAGGCCCTGGAGATCATAGATTATGACGGGCATTCAGACTATCCGTTCACGATCGGAATGCTTTGCCACGTTGACACGCAATGCGTTCTGGCACTGCATTACCGGCCTGACCTCGGCGGCGTTTCCATGGAGCAGATCTTCTTTGACGGAAAGAAGGGAGAAGAGTCCCTGGTTCCCATGGCCCTGCCGGAGCGCGGCATGACCCAGCCTTACGCGACGACCTTCCTGGCCGGAGAGAACAATGCGATCATGGCATCCTGCCTTGGCATGAACTTCTTCTATCGCGTGGACAACGGCCGTCTTGTGGACTCGACCCAGTCCTCTGCGGAGAGTGTTCTGAAGAGAAGCTGGATCGATCAGGATACTTATGCGCGCTCGGATCTTGCGGCAGACGGAAATAATTACTCCTGGTATGGCTCCGCCGGCTATTCTCTTGCGCCCTTCTCGGCAAAGACGCACATTGTCCTTCTTGAGATCACGGAGAATTATGCGACCAGCGACGGCGGCTACGGCTATGTCATGGACGAGAATTTAGTACAGGTGATCCTCTGCGATGACAACATGAGACGCATTTACGTGCAAAGGCCTGCAAAGGATCCTGAGGTGAAGGCGCCCGATTGGACGAAGGAGATCGAGACGATCAGACGAAGCAGGATGAAGCTTCAAAAGGTCAACGAGGACACGCTCGTGGTCATTCAGGATCTGGATAATTCGACTGCGGCTGCCAGATTATATTTTGTTGACGTAGCGTCTGACAAGATCAAGAAGACGGTGGACGTCAGCTATGAGGACCTTGGATCCTATGCGTCGCTCTATCAGCTCTATGATGCCGAGTTCTGGTCCGATGAAAGACATTTCACGTTTGAAAAAGGCTTAAAACTGTATGTTTATGACATGGAGACGAAGCAGTGCAGCCTTCTCATCGAAGAGGCGGCAGAGCACAGGATCGAGCAGGGCTACTGCAAGTTGGGAAGCGGCGAACTGCTGCAGGCATATCTCACCTATAAGCAGGGCGCTGCGTACGGCGAAGCGGGCGGCAGAGTCATGTGGCAGATCGGCGAGGGAGAGATCATGGAAGCCGTTGCACAAGGATCGGAAGAGTGGGGCGGCCCTTATGGCACCTTTGGCGACGGGTATCTTACCATCGGGGAGAATGGCTATCTTCTGGTCGGCTCCTGCGAGGGTGACAATGTAAGAAGAAACAAGCTCATTGCGTTCGACGTAAGGACGAAGGCGCGCTATGAGATCGAGGACAAGGGCCCCGAGCAGGAACAGGGGATGGTAGTTCTCGGCAAGGAAAAGCCCATCTTTGCAGTACACGACGCGGATGGCATCCTTCGTATTTATGATATTACGACGCAGGCCATGACCCGTGAGATCAAGATACTCGAGGGACAGGTGATCGCGGACGTTGCCTTCGCAAAGAATGACGAAGTGATCGCACTTTACTCCAGAGACGGATGGTTCTTCCTCTATGAGGTCGCAACGGGCAGGGAGCTTGTCGCTTGCGAGATGGGCGAGCCGACCACGCCTTCCACGGATAAGACCCTCACCTGCTACGATGACCCTGCGAGAAAGAGACTGATTGTCACCGTGACGGATGAGAACGGACTAGCGCTGGATACGGACACCTGGAAGCAGACCATGACCCTGTATGATGATACGGATACCTTCTTCCCGAAGGCGAACGTGGCCTATAAGATCAACCGGGAGGATTCCCTGTATGAAAAATCCACGGAGATCATCCTGAAGCATGTCCCCCTGACCCTGGACGAACTCATAAATAAGGCCTACTAAACCCTTAAAAAATAAGAAAATTGAATCAAAAACCCAGCAAAGACGGTGGAAACAGTAGACAGTTTCCCCGTCTTTGTTTATTTTATTGGGTTTTTTGGACGAAATTCACAATTTATTGTAGAAAAGTAAATGGTTTTATGATATGATATTTCAGTAAATTTGTAGTTTCCCGAATGATCGATTTCACGGAGGTCAGGAAGATGAGTAATAGATATCAAAAGCTGCATTTGCTGAAGAAAGTGATGGGCGCCTTGCTGGTTATGACGGCGGTGCTGATGGTCACGCAGGTGGCTTACGCGGCAAAGAAAAAGGCGACGAAGTTCGTCCTGGAAAAGACGCAGGGAACCGTTCGCGTGGAAAGCAGCGCAAAAGAGGAACTGGACCTCTGGGACGGCATGCAGCTGTATAACGGCGACCATCAGGTCACGGACAGCGAAAGCTACGCCTGGGTCAGCCTGGACGAGACCAAGGTCATCAAGCTGGACGAGAACACGGAGACCATGCTGAAGAAGGCGTTCCTCTCGAAAAAGCTCGAGGTCCGCACCCTCAAGGGAAAGATATTCTTCAACGTGACGGTGCCCCTGGCAAACGACGAGGCCTTCAACATCCGAACCTCCACGATGGTGACCGGTATCCGCGGCACCTGTGGATGGGTGGAGGTGACCGACGACTGGCTGAGCACGGTGTACCTGCTCACCGGCGAACTGGAGTGCCTGGTGGTGAACCCGCTGGACAACGGTTCTGAGACGATCACCCTGAAGCCCGGTCAGTACGCGGAGTTCTACGTGTTCCCGAAGTCCGAGATGGGGAACGGGGAGGTATCCTGCGGCGTGACCATGAAGACCTTCACGAAGGAGGACATTCCCGGGTTCGTCCTGGAGGAGATCCTCGGGAACCAGGAGCTGATCGACAAGATCCTCAAGGAGTCCGGGATCGACCTGAACGGCCTAACGAAGGAATACGTGGAAGAGCGGAAGCTGGCGGACCAGGAAAAGCATCAGAAGGAGATCCGCCTGATCGAGGAGAAGGCGGCGGAAGAGCTGAACGTGGTGGAAAAGGATCCCGTGTGGAAGCCGGCGAACACCGACAGGCCCTCCGCGGTGGCATACCTGATCATGCCCCAGACGGCGGAGACGGTTCAGAAATACCTAGACGCTGAAAAATACGGAAGGGTCGTACTGCTTCCCGGAAACGGGACGGAGGACGACAACACGCTGAAGGTGGACGTTGACTTCACGGCGCCCGAAGGAAAGACCCTGGAGGCAAGGGCAGGCGTGCCCGTTCGCGTCCTAAAGGGAAGCAGCTTCACCGTGGACGGCACGGCGAACCTTTACGCGAGGATGTCCAACGAGGGCACCGTGACCGTGCGCAGCTCCAACACCCTGATGCTGCAGGACGTCCTGGTAAACATGGGCATTTTGGAGATCACGGAGACCGGACGCCTCGTGCTCGGAAAGGGCATGACGACGAACGGCACCTTTAAGAACGCCGGAACCGTCGAGGCGGCCCCGGAAGCGTCCGGAGAGGAAATGATCGTGATTGACGGCGGCGAGGTGATCATGCTTTCGGGAATGATCTCGTCCAACCGCTACGAAACGATCATGCGCGTGGCAAGCGGCGCGAAGGCGGAGTTCCACTTCTCAGGCGGAACGATCGCGAACGAGATGGAGGACGGCGCATCGATCCTCGCAGGCGAGGAGGACTTCCAGGTGACGGTGCTCGGCACGGACATCATCGGCGTGACGGACACGATCCTCGGAAAGGAAGCCGTTCTTGAGAGATATAACGCGGGCTCGGTGTTCCGCAAGGACGAGAGGTTCCACCTGATCGAGCTCGACAAGGTGGACAGCTATCCCGTGGTCGTTGCGGACGTGGAGCACGGAACCATCATCGCGCCCAGCCGCGTGGAAGTGGGAGCGAAGGTGACGCTGATCGCGGTTCCCGACGAGGGATACAAGCTGGAGTCCCTCACCGTGAACGCATATAACGCAAAGACGAAGAGAATTGGCGGGTCCGTCTCCCTGGCGGCGGATCACAGCTTTTCCATGCCTGCCAGCGACGTGATCGTGGGCGGCAGCTTCGTAAAGATCGAGGCGGAGGCCAAGTATCAAGTAAACGTTACGGCTGCCGATGGCGGCACCGTGAGCGCCACTCCCGCAGAGGCGGACGCAGGCGAGACCGTCTCCCTGAGCATCCGAAAGGGCGAGGGGCATGAGCTTGAGAGCCTGACCGTGACCAGCGCGGACGGCAGTGCGATCGGCGTTGTCGCAAGCGGCGAAGGCTATCAGTTCGTCATGCCTGCAAGCAACGTCAACGTAAGGGCAACCTTCCGCGCGCTGGACGTGAACGTAGTGTTCTATGACGAGGACAAGGTGACTGTTTTGAACCACCAGACGGTTCCTTACGGCACTGTGCCCAAATATGCAGGCAGCACCGAGCCTGAAAAGGAATCCGACGAGGAGTATTCCTATACCTTCGCGGGCTGGAAGCTTGGCGAGGACGGGGAGACTTATGCAGCAGATGCAACTCTTCCCGCAGTGAAGAAAGATGCGAAATTTATCGCAGTTTACGCGAAGAAGGAGCTGGATAAGCCCTACGTTGCTCCCACCGTCTATACGGTGACCTGGAGAGACTGGGACGGTTCCGTCATCAAGGAGGACAGGGGCCTTGCATGGGGCACGATCCCTCGCTATGAGGGAGACGTCGTGTATAGGGATCCCGACGCCCAGTACACTTACGACATGACAGGCTGGACCTCTGCCGCCGGCACCTTCCACAACGGTGAAGAGCTTCCCGCAGTAACGGCAAACATAACTTATACTGCGCATTACGACCTTACGATCCGCAAGTACACGATTCTTTGGGTGAACGAGGACGGCTCGGAGCTTGAGAAGGACACGCTGGTTCCTTACGGCGAGACGCCTGAATATAACGGTCCGGAACCTGCGAAGCAAAGGACTCCGCAGTATACCTTCCGGTTTGCAGGCTGGGACGGCGGAGTCGTACCCGTGACCGGAGACAAGACTTATACCGCAAAATACACGGAAGAACTCAACAGCTATCTCATCACGTTCCTCAATGACGAAGGAAATCTGATTGAGGAAAAGGAATGGAATTACGGCGAGACGCCTGCCGTTTCCACGACGCCGGAAAAGCAGGGTACCCCGCAGTATAGCTACGACTTCACCGGATGGGATCACGAGATCGAGCCCGTGACGGGAGACGATACATATAAGGCAGTCTTCACGGGGCGTACGAACACTTATAAGGTTACCTGGCTGAACTGGGACAACACGCCTCTGGAGACGCAGTATAACATTTCCTTCGGCACGACGGCTTCCTATCCCGGCGCTACAGTTCCCGGCAGGACTGGCGACGCACAATACTCTTATAATTTCGCAGGCTGGGAGGTCGGCACGACTCAGTATGCGACTGGTTCCTTAATGCCTGAAGTACAGGGCGATCTTACCTTGAAGGCATACTTTGACGAGATTGTCAACCAGTACGACGTCACCTTCCTGGACGACGATGGAACAACCGTGATCCAGGCGACCGCCGCTTACGACTATGGCACGGAGGGCACGAACTATGCGCCCGCAAATCCTACGAAGCAGGAGACCGCAAAGTTCATCTATACCTTCGACGGATGGACCGTGGACGGAACAACGAAGTATCAGACGGCGGCCGATCTGCCCGACGTAACGGGAGACGTTACCTATGTGGCAACCTACAAGGAAACGATCAAACAGTATGCCGTATCCTTCATAAACTATGACGGCACGGCTCTTATGGTGAACGGGCAAGCTTCTCAGAGCTATGATTATGATACGCTCGGAAGCGCGATCGCAAGACCCGCGGATCCCACGAGAGATACGGACAATGATTTCCACTATCAATTCTCTGGCTGGTCGGATGGCCAGAATGATTATGCTGCCGACAATCTGCCTCAGGTAACGGGAACCGTAACCTATACGGCGACCTACCAGACGACTGCGGTGATCCATCCCACCTCCGTATCACTGGATCAGACGGATCTGGAGCTTTACATTGGCGGCACCTCCGGCAGTCTGACGGCAACCGTTCTTCCGGACACTGCGGAGAATAAGAACGTGCAATGGACCATCGGAGACACTACTCTGGCGGATCTTACCAAGAGCACGGACGGATTGACCGTGACTATTTCGCCTAAGGCGAACGGAGACACGACCATCACCGTGGAGACGGAGGATGGAGGGAAGACGGCAACCTGTGACCTTCACGTGAGGACGGCAGTGACCGGCGTTACCCTGACGACCGACAGTGTTCAAAACAAGGTGATTCTCGGAGCACATTCGCAGGCGACGGCAACGCTGGAGCCTGCTACGGCCAGCAACAAGAAAGTGACCTGGGCGAGCGGTGACGAAAACATTCTAAAGATCGTAGGTGATTCTGAGACGGCGAACGTTCTGGGCAAAGCCACTGCGACGATCACTCCCGTGGCGGCAGGAAGCACGACCATTACGGTAACGACGGATGACGGCGGCTTTAGCGAGACGCTCACGCTCACGGTGGCAGGATACAACGTACGTTGGGAGAATTATGATGGCACCGCACTGGCAGTGCAGCCGAATGAGCCTTTCGACAGCGATCCCGCATACCCCGGAACGACAGATCCTACGAGGGATCCTGACCCTCAGTATAGTTATATTTTCACCGGCTGGATGGCGAACGGCGTTAAGTATGAAATGGGAGTTGACGCGCTGCCTAAGGTGAATCAGAATTATACCTTCAGGGCATATTATACGGAAAAGCTGAATCAATATAACGTAACCTTCGTGGACGATGACGGCACAACGTCCCTGAAGGCGGCGACCGCATACGATTATGGCACGTCCGGGACGGGCATTGTTCCTCCTGCAAATCCTACGAAGAATCCTTCCGTGGATAAGGTCTTTACCTTTGCAGGGTGGACCGTGGACGGAACGACTGTTTATGAGACCAATGCGGACCTGCCTGAAGTAAAGGGAGACATTACTTTCAAGGCGGTATACAGTGAAGATGCAAGAGAGTACACGATCAAGTTCCATTATGACGGGGACGATCTGTCGAAGTTCCACTCACAGCAGGTGGCTTACAACACTGTTCCGACCTATGACAATACCTATGCGCCCGTTAAGGCGGCTACGGCACAGGTAACCTATACCTTTGTCGGATGGGCTGACGCGGACGGCAACCAGGGACTTACCTCCGTAACGGGAGACAAGGACTACTACGCAGAGTTTGGCGAAGCAGGAAAGACGTTTGGCATCACTTATAATTTGAATGCAGGCGGCGATGCCTCCGCAAAGATTGAAAATGCCGTTACTTCCTATATTTACGGCGTTGGAACAACTCTGCCCGGATCCGATAAGGTGACCAGAGACGGTTATGAGTTCGCAGGCTGGTATCTGATCGAAAATCCTACGGCCAATGACGCGAAGGTGACCACCATTGGCACGACGGAGGCGGAAGATAAGACCTTCTTCGCTCAGTGGACGGCGAAAGAGAATACGTTGACGGTAGAATTGACGGGCGGCGGCGTGTTCAACATAGCTGGCGTTGGTCATGAAGTGGACTCCTATGACAAAACATTTGAAGAGTTCGGTTCGATGACGCATAAGTACGTAACGGATCAGACGGTTTACGTAGGTGTTGAACTCATGAAGACCGAAATCGCTAACCCGATCACGGAGCTGACGACGCCGAACTCCATCACTGTCGTGGATGCAGACGGACAAAACGTTGCGGTAACTTATGCAAACGGAAGGTATTCCTTCAAGATGCCTCCGAAGGATTGTAAGGTAACGCTGAACATTGTAAACTATACCGTATTCTTCAGTGAGGAAACCGAGAACGGTTACGCATACACGAACATTGCAAACTTTGCGGATGCAGGAGACTTGGTGCACCTGTACGCCGTACCGGATGATACTTACGAATTCAGCGAATTTATCATTACGGACACAGAAGGCGAGGACGTGAACTTAGCGCTTACCAAGGTGGAGGATAACCACTATACCTTTACCATGCCTGCCAACGATCTGGTGATCCTGACAATTTTCGAAAAGGAGAAGTTTGACGTCACCTTCGTGGACGACGATGACGCAAATAATACCCAGCTTTACGTACAGCAGGCCGTACCGTATGGCACAAAGCCTGTCTATAGTGGAACGAGTGCACCTTCGAAGGCATCGACGGTAGGATTCAACTATACGTTTAAGGGCTGGATCCTGACGAAGGATACTGCCACGGTTCCTCATGTTTACACAGGCGGCGACGACATGCCTGAGGTGGACGGCGCGATCACGCTGAAGGCATATTATGAGGCATCCGTTCGCTCCTACACTGTATCCTTTGACTTGATGGCGGAAGGTGACGCGACTGCAAAGATCAATGACACCACCGTGCCTACGGATTATAAGTACGGCACCGGCGTGACCCTGCCCACAGACGTAACCAGAGACGATTACACGTTCACCGGATGGTATGAAAAGAATACGCCTGGCACGATCGTTACCGCAGTCGGCACAACCGACTCCGGCGACAAGACCTTCTGCGCAACTTGGGAGGAGAGATCGGCCGTATACTACACGACAGGGACTGACAGCGCCAACTCTGGCGTCTTGCTATCCTTCTATAACAGCGCCGGAACTGACAGAACCAAGCTTACGAACGGTATCTTAAAGAGTGACGCATATGTTGTCCACGTGCCTAACGTCACTACCGTAAAATTTGTGGATGACATCTATCCTTCGAGTGTTACGGCGGCCTTTAAGGGATTATATGGTCTAAAGAAGGTTGAGAATCTTGAAAACTTGCATCTTGATGATGCAAAGGATCTTTCTTACATGTTCGACCAATGCGCAGCCCTTCAGGAGATCGATCTAAGCGTCTTGGATCTTTCTTCGGTGACGAACATGGAATACATGTTTGACAGCTGTTCTTCTTTGACCTCCATTCGTTTGACGGGGGACTTAAGCAACGTGACAAGCATGGCAAATATGTTCTCCTATTGCACGCGACTGGAGTCCGTGAACATGGAGAATCTGAATGTTTCGAGCTGTAAGACCATGGCCAATATGTTCGCTGATTGTAATTCCCTGAAGGAAGCAAAATTCTCAGGAATCAACACGGCGCTCTTGGAAGACATGTCCTATATGTTCCGAAACTGCAAAACCCTGACCGTTGCGGAAGTAAATGATTTCGATACTTCAAACGTAGTGACCATGGCGTATCTTTTCGACAATTGCTCTAGCCTGGAGGAAGTGGATCTGAGCAGTTGGGACACCACGAAGCTTACGAATATGCAAAGCATGTTTAGAGACTGTGCCGCGTTGAAGACGGTGGATCTTAGCGGCTTTGACACCTCCAACGTGACAAGCATGACCTCCCTGTTTAATGGATGTACGAACCTTATGTCCGTGGACCTTAGCAGCTTTGACACTAAAAAGGTAACGGACATGTACGGCATGTTCTACAATTGTACTAACCTGTACGTGATTGACGTAAGCAGCTTTGATACGGGCGAAGTGACGAAAATGGGTGCCATGTTTGCGTCAGATTTCGACGATTATAACCTGACGACCATTTATGCGTCGGGGAACTTTAAGACGACAAAAGTGACGAATTCCACCTCAATGTTCTGGGGACGCAAGAATCTGACCGGCGGCAATGGCACTACATATGTTCAGGCCTATACGGAGGCATCGTATGCCTGGATCGACGGAGTGGATGGAAAACCCGGATACTTCACGGATAAGTCTTTGATCGGGGAAGGACTGTTCTATACTTTACTGGCGGAAAACTCTGTAAACACCTTGAGACTGTATGGCCATTCCGGCGCGGGAAGAATGCCGCTTACGGGCGATGCGTTGGATAGCAGTCTGTATCAGTCGACCAATGCAGCGATCAGCATTGACGTATCTGCAATTCAGAAGGTTGTCATTACGGAGGAGATCCAGCCGACGAGCGTTGCATCGGCATTCAAGGGATGCAGTGCGCTTGAGGAGATCGAAAACCTTGAGTACCTGCACGTCGAAGGTTTGACGGATCTGTCCGAGATGTTTAGCGGATGTTCTAATCTGACGGAGCTGGATCTGAGCAGCTTTGATACTACCGGCGCGACAAAGATGGCTAACATATTTAGCGGCTGTTCGAATCTGGAGACCATCTATGCTTCTGACAAATTTGACGCATCGGCAGTGACGGATGATGATGCGGCAAACGGCGGCAATATGTTCACGGGATGCTCGAAGCTTGTCGGCGGCTACGGCACGAGAGCATATAATGATCCCAATTCTGCCACCAACTATTCTTACGTGATAAGTAAGAACTTTGCCCGTATTGATTCCCGTACGGCAGGAAATTATCAGATGGGCTTCTTTACGGATAAGAATGCAAAGGGAGACGATATTTACTATACGCTGGCACAGAGTGGCAGCGACGTGAAGCTGACCTTCTATGATCATGAGGAGACGGACAGCATTAAGCTCCTTAGAGGCGCGATGACTTCTTATTCCTATTCGAACGGAGGAATTTTGGCAAGATCCGTTACTACGGTAGAGTTCGCGAACGAGATCCATCCCGGAACGTTGTATGACGCCTTCAAGAACATGACGGATCTGACTACCATTGTAAACCTTACAAATCTTAAGACGGATAAGGTTATGAACATGTATTCGGCGTTTGAAAACACTGGCTTGACGGGCACGCTCAACTTCTCGAGCTTTGATACAAGTCACGTGATAGCTGCGGATTCCATGTTTGCCGGCTGCTCGGATCTGGAGGGACTGATCCTGAACGGTTGGACGAATGATGAACTCACAAGCACGGTACTAATGTTCTCACAATGCTCTGGCCTGAAGACGCTGAGCCTTGACGGATTTATGACGGACAAGGTGCAGAGCATGTATGGCATGTTCTACGGTTGTTCTTCCCTGACCGCACTTGACCTGTCAGACTTCAATACGGAACAAGTGGAGGACATGAATGACATGTTCCATAATTGTACAGGTCTGACGGTTCTGGATCTGTCGAGCTTCGATACGAAGAACGTAGAGGCAATGATGAACATGTTCGAGGCTGACAATACGGATACCAAGCTTGAGACAATCTTTGTATCTGATAAGTTTGTCCTTACAAACGTACAAAGAAGCGGTAATATGTTCACGAATCGTACGGGCCTTGTGGGCGGTGCCGGAACGAAATATGATAATACGGTAGTGGATGCCACGTATGCCGTGATCGACGGAGGCACTACGGCTCCTGGTTACTTTACGGACATTACGATGCTTGGCGCGACCGGCGTATATTATAAGATCGAGGATGATGGAAGTGACGTTGTGCTGCATCTCTTTGGCACGTATGCCAGCGGTATGACGCCGCTTGCGAATAATGCCCTGAGCAGCGATCAGTACGTGAAGGGCGGTGCCGGCGCGGCAGCTTATGACAGGACTTCCATTACGAAGGTGATCATCCACGAGGAGATCCAGCCGACGAGCGTTGAGAAGGCATTCCAGAACTGTAGCCGGCTTACCTCCATTGAGGGCATGGGATACCTGAAAACGACGGGTCTGGATAGCATGAATTATGTGTTCGACGGCTGCGAAGCCCTGAATAATCTGGATCTGTCGGGCTTTGATACGGCCAGCGCTACGACAATGATCGATATGTTTAAGGACTGCGCTACTTTGACCAGCCTTGACCTGACGAGCTTTGACACCTCAAGCGTTACCACGATGTCTGGCATGTTCCAGGGTTGTACCAACCTGGAAAGTGTCGACCTGTCGAGCTTTGATACGGAACAAGTGGGTACCTTTGGCAGCATGTTCGAGAATTGTAAGAGCCTGACCGAGCTGGATCTGTCGAGCTTCGACACCAGGAACGCCTGGGGCTTTAGCAATATGTTCTATACAAATACGGTAGATTATAACCTTACGACCATCTACGCAACGGATACGTTTGATCCTTCGCATGTTGGAACCGATTGCGGAGGCGCCGTGTTTACCAACCGCATGGGCCTGGTGGGTGGTCAGGGTACTGCTTATAAAAATGATCCTCATTCAGATTCCGAATACGCAATCGTGGATAATCCTGCGGCTTCGAAGCCCGGTTTCTTTACGGATAAAGCCCTGATGAGCAAGAGGATCTTCTACAAGCTGGAGATGGAAGGCGAGGAGACGGTACTGCGCCTGTCTGCGACGAAAAAAGCAGGATGGCAGCAGGTTTATGCCGGAATGCTGAACAGCTCGCAGTACACGAATACGAGCGGTGAGACGGCCATCACCAAAGAAGACATTACTCAGGTCATCATTGAGGAGCCGATCTATCCTGTCAATATGGATTCCGCGTTCTATCAGTGCATCAAGCTGAAGGAAATTCAGAACATTGAGTACCTGAACACGGAGGACGTGACCTCCATGGCAAAGGCATTCAATGACTGCCGCGTATTAGCCGCCCTGGATCTGAGCTGGTTCGACACGGCGGGCGTGACGAGCATGAAGGAAATGTTCACGAACAGCGGTGCACTGAAGACGATCTATGCTTCGGAGAGCTTTGTCCTGACTGGTCTTACGGATCCGGACAGCGACAAAGACATGTTCCAATCATGTTGGTCTTTGGTGGGCGGTCTTGGTACGAGACTATATCTGTACAGCGAGGGATATTCCAATCCTGTCGATAAGACTTATGCCTGGATGGATGGCCGTGACGGCAAGAAGGGATACTTTACCGGAAAGAACATCGTGGATCCTTCCTCCATCTACTATCAGTTTACCCTGAATGACGGGACGACGGATGAGTATACGCTTCATTTCTATAATGCAGAAGGAACTGGCAGGTCAAGACTTGCCGGCGGTGTTATGCATGCACTTGCCTACGAGAATGGTGAGTTAGGCACCTGGCAATATAGATTAACGGAGATCAAGATCGAAGACAACATTGTGCCTTCTGACATGGCCTTTGCGTTTGCAAGCATGTACGGTACTACCATTGAAGGTCTTGCTAAGATCGATACCAAGAACGTAACCTCCATGCGATATGCATTTTCGGGTATGCCCGAGTTGGCAGGGGAACTGGATCTGAGCACTTGGGATCTGTCGAACGTTACCGACATGAACCATATGTTCTACAATAATTATGGCATCACTTCCGTCAAGTTGAGCGGAGCGACGGATAAGTTAACGGACATGTCCTATATGTTTGGCAACGATGAGGGCCTCACCTCTGTGGAACTGAGCAACTTTAATACGAAGAATGTCACTGACATGAGTTACATGTTCTATGACTGCCTGAGGCTGACCGAGATCAACCTTGCCGGGATCAACACGGAAAGCGTCACTGACATGTCGTTCATGTTCTATCGCTGTGAAAGCGCGACCACCATTGACGTAAGTAGCTTTGACACGGCGAGCGTGACGAACATGGGAGCTATGTTCCTCGCATGTAAGGCGGTTACTTCCTTGGATCTTAGCGGTTTCCATACCTCGAAATTAACCAACGCATACTCGATGTTCTTTGACTGCATTAGCCTGACGTCACTTGATATAAGCAGCTTTAGCACTTCGAGCCTGGAGAATGCTTACAGGATGTTCGGTTCGGGCGCGCCGGATTATAACCTGAGGGCCATTTTCGCTTCAGATCAGTTTGTGATGACGGCTGCCATGGAGCGGGACAACAATGGCGATGAGATGTTCTTGAACCGCCTTAGTCTGGCCGGTGGTGCAGGTACTGTTTATGATGCAAACAATATTTCCTATACTTATGCTAAGCTTGACGGCGGCAAGGTAAATCCCGGTTACTTTACGGACGTGGCAATGTACGGCAAGGAAGGCCTGTATTATTCGCTCGCCAATGAGAACGGGGAGGTTGTGCTGCGCCTGTATAATAAGTATATTGGCAACATGACCGAGATCAAGAATAAAGAGCTAAGCAGTAACGCTTACGTTTCCGGAAACCTGGATAAGACCAGTATTGAAAGGGTTGTGATCATGGATGAGATCAAGCCCGCCTCCGTTGCATCTGCTTTCGAAGACTGTTACCAGATCGAAAGCATTGAAGGCTTGGAGAAGCTGGACATCACGGGAATCACTGACATGTCCAACATGTTCAAGGGATGTCGGAACCTTGAAGAGCTGGATCTGAGCAGCTTTGATACTTCCCACGTGACGAAGATGGACAACTTGTTCCGTGATTGTTATTCCCTGCGCACGATTTACGCTTCGCCTTCCTTTGTGACAACGAACGTGACGGATACCTATGATGAAAACGGCTATCCTAACATGTTCGAAGGCAGTGAAAGCTTGATCGGCGGCGCCGGAACCATGCATCAGTGGCTGGAGGCAACCTATAATTCCGGCGACAAGGAAATGGCACGCATCGACGGAACGTTTGACGGAACGCATTATCTGCCTGGCTACTTTACGGATAAGGATGCGACTCCGGAAGAGATCTATTACGACATCCAGGAGGTGGGTTCGGACCTCGTGCTTAGCTTCTATAGCAGTGATGGTACCGGAAGAGAGAAGCTTTCCTATGGCAGTCTGTGTTCCTACGATTATTATTCGAGTGTTTATTCTACCAGGAACGTAACGAAGGTTGATTTCGTGGATGAGATCCATCCTACGAACTTGACCTGTGCCTTCAAGGATATGAATGTCCAGTCCTTTGAAAACTTTGATCACCTTAAGACGGACAAGGTGATGCACATGGGAGCAGCGTTCTATGAGCTTCCCCTCTCCGGAAATCTGGATCTGAGCAAGTGGAACACTTCGAGCGTGACAAGCATGTATGCCATGTTCGTGGACGCGTATAACTTGACGGGAATCACGCTCACCGGGCTGGATCTTTCAAGCGTAACGGACATGGAACAGACTTTCGCTGGTTGTGAAAAGCTGAAGACCATCGATCTGAGCAATCTCGATGCCTCGAACGTGACAACATTCTATGGTTTGTTTATGGATTGTAGCGAATTGAAGTCTATTGACTTTACGAATTTCAGCACTTCGTCGGCGACTAACATGGCGGGAATGTTCAGAGACTGTTACAAACTGACGTCGCTGGATCTGCGCAGCTTTGACACGAGCAACGTGACGAACATGGATTCAATGTTCTACGAGTGTACCAGTCTGACGACCGTGGATCTGAGCAGCTTTGACACCTCCAAGGTAGTATATATGACTTCCATGTTTAAGACGGATGATCCGGATCAGAAGCTGACAACCATCTATGTTTCTGACAAGTTTGACGTTTCTAACGTCACGGAAAGCGAAGACATGTTTACGAATCGTGAGGGCTTGGAAGGCGGTCTTGGCACGACTTATGACACGGACCATACGGATAAGGCCTATGCAAGGATTGATGGCGGCAATACTGCTCACGGATACTTTACGGAGAGAACGGCGCTCGGAAGAATCACCCTGAGCGGCAATACTGCGATCGGTGAGACTCTTACTGTGACCGTTACGGACACGGATCCTGGCGTGGGTACCCTGCACTATGAATGGCAGAGGATCGACGTGGACGGAAACGCGTCGACTATTGAAAACGAGAACGGAAATACTTATACCATAACGGATAACGACGGCGGATGCCTTCTTGCCTGCGTCGTGACCGCGCCGAACACGCCGGACGTTAGAACCTTAGTGACTAAGGAGAGAGTGCTCGGAGTGGATAAGACGGTTACTTTTGTCGTGAACCTCCCTGACACCAGCATTGATGTTTCAGCCCATCAGCCTTTGGATCAGACCGTGGCTGCCGGCGGCAAGGTCGTGGAGCCTGCGACCTTCCCGAAATTTATTGAGGGCTATGCATTTAATGGCTGGTATTCGGATGATGCTCTGACGAAGCAATGGGATTTCGAGAATGATGCCGTTGGGGAAGACGTGACGCTTCGAGCGAAGTGGAATGCCCCGATCTATTGGAGAGTTGCAGACAATACGCTTTATCTGCAAAGCAGTAACGCAGACGGCGCGATCAAGCTGGAGAATCAGCAGTTCAATAACGCAGGTCCGACGGCGCCTTGGTTTGATACGTCTCTGTATGACCGTGTGGAGCATGTGGTGATCAAGGCTGATATTTATCCGACCTATATGTCCTACTGGTGGCGTGATCCCAACGGTAACGTGATCCGGAACATTACCGGCCTTGATAAGATCCATACGGAAGACGTGGTTGACATGTCCGGCCTGTTCGCTGGCGCGATACTTCTGAATCCCAACACACTGGATCTGAGCCACTTTAACACTTCGAAGGTTCAGAAGATGAACGGGATGTTCCAGGAAGTGGGCAATGACCTGCAGGATGGCATCTACTACCTTGACATTAGCAGCTTTGATACTTCGAACGTGACTCACATGAACTATATGTTCGCCGACATGGATCTGATACAGACGATCTATGCTTCGGATAGTTTCGTGACGAGCAGCCTGGTTAGCGCCGGCGGCACCTACATGTTCAGCAATTGCGTTAACCTAGTAGGTGAATGCGGAACTACGTTCGACTGGGGAGAGATCAATTCGGACTATGCACGGATCGACAAAGGCTCCTGGGTAGGCGAGGGTTACTTTAGCTCAAAGCCGGAGACTCGTACGATCCACGTGCAGTACTTAGACGGATACGGCGGAACCACGGGTGACGTCATTTGGACGGCTACTCCGACTGGTGCACAGGCAGAGTTTACAGTAAATGGACTTAAGAACACTACCTTGCAGGTACATGAGCAGGATCAGATTTATATCGAGATCAAACTTATGAGCGGATATGAATTCGAATCCGATCCTTTGGGAAGCAAGGGGCAGAGGGATGACATTTACTCCAGTAATTATGATTATTTGTCCAATGTCTATAGTGGAAATGGTTATGCAGACTTTGAATTTGTGATGCCTGACGAAGACGTCTGGATCTACGTGAAGACACAGAAAGAAGTGGATACTGCGGAAGGTTCCATCACGACCTATTATCAGATTTGGAATACTGCCGCAAATGACTATACGGCGATCCCTGCAGGCGGTACCTTGACGGCGTATGATGAAAACGGCAACGTCGTTGACAGCGTAGCATCGGGTGAAGAACTGACGCTTAAGATCGAGCCCATGGATGGCTATCAGCTGGCAAAAGTGAAAGCCGTATATTGGGACGTGAATGCCGGCGTAAGCTATGAATTTGGTAATTATGGCAGTGAGATCAATGGAATCACGATCGACAATGCAACGGGCATCGGCACGGTGAACTATGAGGTTACCAATAGCATATTTGGCTCGCGTCTGATCTTCGAAGTAACCTTCATGGAGAACATGGAGTATGCATTGCAGTTCCTGCCGGGAATCATGGATGGCAGAAACTTTGTAGTCAAGGATTATGCCGGAAGCTTGACGGCTACGGTGGACGGCAACGTCGTGAAGAAGGTGAAGACCGGCGAAGAAGTTGAACTGACGATCACGCCTGCGCAGGATTATCGTCTGCTTGGATTGAATGCGGTCTATACGGACGGCACGGACTCGAAAGCAATCGAGCTGCTCCAGAGTAAGACGGAGGAGAATAAGTATTCCTTCACGGTTGGGAGCGTTTACTTTAGCGGAGACGAAACTCCTTCCATTGCCGTGTTGGGAGTCTTTAAGTATGGTTATGACGTTACGCCGCAGACCGTGACGGCCGGCGGAAGCTTTAGCCTGTCGGTTGGCGGAAATACGATCGGGCAGAGCGTTCCCGTTGGCGAGACCGTGACGATCACTGCGAGCCCGAATGAGGGTCTGATCGTTGATCAGTTAACCGTGCTGACGGAAGACGGCGGAAGGGTGGACGTGATCAAGTCTGCCGACGCGGAGAATGTTTATACCTTTACGATGCCTGAGAGCAACGTGACGGTGAAGGCTACCTTTAAGGCGGCGTCGGAAGGAACGACAATGAACCTGACCGGATATCAGACGGTATCCGCCATTCAGAATTACCTTAACATGAGCGGAGTGTCGGAAGTCAAACTGAAGCCGGTGAGCGGTGACTACACCTATATTACAGTCTTTGATGACTTGGAGATCCCGGCGGGTAAGACGCTTACCGTGGATGATGAAGTGATCCTACAGATTGGCGATAGCGTGACCTTGACCGTAAATGACGGTGGATTACTCAGTAACTATGGTCAGATCTTTAACAGGGGTACGATCCAAGGCCTGAAGGATACGTCCTCGAGCGGATTCGCGAACCGTGGCCTTCTGTTTAACCGTGGTACTTTGGACTTTACCGATTGTACGATCGAAAACTATGGAGAGTTTTATTCCACGACGGATCCTTCCGGAACGTTTGAGGATTATAACACTTCGAGTACGGTGATCAGTGCAAGTCAGGGGACCATTGGGACCTGCGGAGACTGGTGCGGCTATGCCGTTTTTGGAAGCGAAAACAACTATGAGGTTCGGATCATTGGCACTGGCGTCATGAGTGATTTCTCAAGTGACACGATGCCTTGGAAAGCAATCAGAGACGGAGTGAAGAACATCGTCGTTTATGACGGCATTCAGTATGTTGCGGGGGATTCCTTCCGCGGTCATACCGGACTTACGACGGTAGAGCTTCCCGCCAGCGTTCACAGCATTGGGAAATATGCGTTCGAGGGTTGCACGAACCTGACGACGGTGAAATTGCCTTCAGATCTCACTGATATGGGCATCTATGCGTTCGCTAACTGCGGCTTGACCAGTGTTACTTACTACGGAGCTCCCACGGAGCCTGGCATCTATCTGCCTCCGAGCTTGAGTGAAGTGCCTTCGTTCTGCTTCTACAGATGTCCTTTGGCGGAGAAGGTCGTGATTTCAGAGGGGACTAAGGGGATCGCAAACGATGCCTTTGACGCGCAGACGATGGCACAAACCGACAAGCTGGAAGAGATCTGGCTGCCGAAGAGCCTGGAGTATATTAACTCGGCTGCCTTCATTGGCAGAGACGGCCTGACGACTGTTTACTATGCCGGTTCGGCGGCGGAGTGGTCTAACCTGCTTCGGAGCGTCGAGGATACCAAATTTACTGATGGCACGATGGAGGTGCTGTACTACAATTACGTATCCAACCTGCAGATTGCGAATAATGCAAACGGAACCGTTAAGGCAGAGGTGGATGGCACGGAAGCGACGACGGCCATGGGAGGAAAGAACGTAAAGCTTGTGATCACGCCGGATGCAGGCGCGGAAGTAAATATCATAAGCGTGAAGACGGCCAGTGGAACAACCTTGACTGTAGCGCAAAATAATACGTTTGAAATGCCTTGTGAGAAGGTGACGATCAACGTTACGTTCCTGTTTACGGCGGGAGCAACTGAGTTTACCGGCAGCGCGGAGCAGCTGCAGGGAGTCCTGAATGCGAACACTTCCGTAAAGCTGACCAGTGACCTTACGCTGACCGGAGACCTGACGATTCCTGCAGGGAAGACGCTGTTCGTGATGGATGGCGCAACCCTGACGATCCCTGAGGAAATTCAGGTGAAGATCGAGGAGAATGCGATCCTTTGCACCTATGGAACCGTTAGCAACAGCGGCGATCTGCTCAATAAGGGACAGATTTCGATCCGGGATCAGGGAACGCTGATCAATGAGACGAACGGCGCGATCGGAAACGGCGGACGCATCGACGGAGATTACGAGAATTATGGCGTCGTTGGCGTGCCCGTAACGGCCGGTGGTTGGCAGTATTATGAATTGACCAGCAAGGACCTGACCGTCTTTGGCGACGGTGCGCTCCCGGATTACGATTCGAACAATAATCGAGCTCCTTGGAAGAAGAGTGGGTATGACAAGGATACTTTAGAGACGGTGACGATCAGGAAAGGAATCACGTCGATTGGATATGCTGATTTCTATTACGTACAATCCGTCAAGAGCATCTCAATTCCGGACGGCGTCACGTCTATTGGTGGCTTTGCCTTCAGCGGAACGGCCATTGAAACTATTGTGATCCCTGACAGCGTGCTCACGATCGGGAACGGAGTGTTTAGAGAATGCGGCAAACTTAATTCGGTTACGCTTGGAAAGAATATCACGAGTATACCGAAGCAATGCTTCGAGTACTGTAGGTCCTTAGCAGAGTTTAGAATAGACAGCGTCATCACCAGCATTGGCGATTCTGCTTTTGCAGGTTGTTCTTCACTGAAAAAGGTGGAGTTTGCGGATGACTGTAACATTACGGAGTGGGGAACTTCTATCTTTTACTGGTGTGACGGCCTTGAAACAATAAATCTGCCTGAAGGAATGACAGAGATTCCTTATGATATGTTCTTTAGCTGTGATGCCTTGAAGGAAATCACCATTCCTGAAAGCGTGAAAACCATTGGTTATTCAGCCTTCTACGGATGCGAAAAGCTTCAGAAGATCACGCTTCCTAAAAACGTGGAAATTCTAATCAATGGTGCATTCGGTGCTTGCCCGGCCCTGACGGAAGTTACTCTTTCTGAAAACCTGACGACCATTGCAGAAGACGCATTCATTCAATGTACGAGCCTTACGAAAATCGCGCTTCCTGAAAAAGTGAAATATATTGGTGAGGATGCATTCGCCGATTGTACGAATCTGAAAGAGCTTACTGTCTCGAAGAAGGTTACTGGCGTACACGGACGTGCGTTCCGTGGAGTTGCCTTAACGGACATTTACTTCGACGGAACGAGGGAAGAATGGGCAGAGGTAGAGGATATGTACCCGAGCGGCGCCACGGTGCACTGCAGTGATGACAACGACGGTAACGATGGCAACGGCGGCGATAACGGAAACGACGGTAACGACGGCAATGACGGCAACAATGGTTAAGTTAGGCGAAGGAAGAAAGACATACGGTCCTTTGGAGGTTGAGTGACATGAGTGAAGCACAAAGCAGTGAAAGAATTGAAGACTGGGTGGCGAAGGAAGGAAAGGCCAGGAGCGCCGCAGGGAAAGGAAACGGCGGCCGGGGCGGGAAGCGTAAGCTCTGGATCATCCTGGCGGCCGTGATCGTCCTTTTGGTGATCGCGCTGATCTTCCTCATCGGGCACTTCGTGACGAAGAAAAAGACGGGGACGCCGCTGGGGAACATCATGTACTTGAGCGGCCTTGACGTCATGTGCGGGCCGAACGGCATCGCGCCCATGGAGGACGGGAGCTTCCTCGTGACGGACGTCTTCGGAAAGAAGATCTGGAAGGCGGACATGACCGGCGCGGAGGTGTACGCCGGGGCGGCAACGGAGAAGGACCCTTCCGGAGAGCCTCTCGGAGGCTATAAGGACGGATCGCTCGAGGAGAGCCTCTTCAAGGAGCCCTGGGCCATCGTGCCCTTCCTGGACGGCTACGCGGTGTCCGATACGAAGAACAACGCGGTGCGCCTTGTCCGGGGAAGCACGGTGGAGACCGTGAACGGCTCGTCGGACGTGCTGGAGATGGGCGACATGGGAGTGATCTTTGACCAGCCGACGGGACTTGCGGCGGACGATCAGGGAAGGCTCTTCGTGGCGGACACGGCACGCGGCACGATCTACGTGATCACGGAGCAGGGCCGGGTTGAGGTCTACGAGGAGGGCCTTGTCAGGCCGATGGGGCTTTGCTGGGCGGACGGAGCGCTTTACGTTGCGGAGACGGGAGAGAACCGGATCCTGCAGATCAAGGACGGCTCGATGATCGTGCTTGCGGGCACGGGCGAAGAGGGAGACGACAACGGGATCGCGTCGAAGGCAACCTTCTCCTCGCCGCAGGGCGTTACGGTCGGGGACGACGGAGCGGTGTACGTGAGCGACACGGTGAACGGGACGGTTCGCAGGATCAAGGACGGCATGGTGGACACGGTGCTGGAGTACGCGGGGGATGCCCTTTCGACGTATCCCACGAGCCCCGTGGGCATGTGCTATAAGGATCATGCATTGTATGTCTGCGACGTATTCTCCAGAAGGGTTTACGTGCTGGTTCAGGAATAAAGAGAAACCGTGATACTCCGGCAGATCCCGCCTGGAAGCTGCCGAGGGTTCACTGAAATGAGATGATGACGAATAAGGTCGTGGAAACAGTAGACAGTTTCCACGACTTTGTTTATTTTATGGGGTTTTTCGGGGGGAATTAACAGTTTATAGTGGAAAAGTAAATGGTTTTATGATACGATATAACAGGATGTTTGTAATTTACTGAATGATCGATTTCACGGAGGTCAGGAAGATGAATCATAGATGTGAGAAGTTACATATGCTGAAGAAAATGATGGGCGCCTTGCTGGTTATGACGGCGGTGCTGATGGTCACGCAGGTGGCTTACGCGGCAAAGAAAAAGGCGACGAAGTTCGTCCTGGAAAAGACGCAGGGAACCGTTCGCGTGGAAAGCAGCGCAAAAGAGGAACTGGACCTCTGGGACGGCATGCAGCTGTATAACGGCGACCATCAGGTCACGGAAAGCGAAAGCTACGCGTGGGTCAGCCTGGACGAGGCCAAGGCCATCAAGCTGGACGAGAACACGGAGACCATGCTGAAGAAGGCGTTCCTCTCCAAGAAGCTCGAGGTCCGCACCCTCAAGGGAAAGATCTTCTTCAACGTGACGGTGCCCCTGGCAAACGACGAGGCCTTTAACATCCGAACCTCCACGATGGTGACCGGTATCCGCGGCACCAGCGGTTGGGTGGAAGTGACCGACGACTGGCTGAGCACGGTGTACCTGCTCACCGGCGAACTGGAGTGCCTGGTGGTGAACCCGCTGGACAACGGTTCTGAGACGATCACCCTGAAGCCCGGTCAGTACGCGGAGTTCTACGTGTTCCCGAAGTCCGAGATGGGAGGCGAGGAGGCATCCTGCGGCGTCACCATGAAGACCTTCTCTGAGGAGGACATCCCCGGGTTCGTCCTGGAGGAGCTCCTCGGGAACGACGAGCTGATCGAGAAAATATACAAGGAATCCGAAACCAGGATCGACCTTCGAAATTTGACGCGCGAGTACGTGGAAGAGCGCAAGAAGGCAGATCAGGAAAAGCATCAGAAGGAGATCCGCCTGATCGAGGAGAAGGCGGCGGACGAACTGAACGTGGTGGAAAAGGATCCCGTGTGGAAGCCCGCAAACACCGACAGGCCCTCCGCGGTGGCATACCTGATCATGCCCCAGACGGCGGAGACGGTTCAGAAATACCTAGACGCTGAAAAATACGGAAGGGTCGTACTGCTTCCCGGAAACGGGACGGAGGACGACAACACGCTGAAGGTGGACGTTGACTTCACGGCGCCCGAAGGAAAGACCCTGGAGGCAAGGGCAGGCGTGCCCGTTCGCGTCCTAAAGGGAAGCAGCTTCACCGTGGACGGCACGGCGAACCTTTACGCGAGGATGTCCAACGAGGGCACCGTGACCGTGCGCAGCTCCAACACCCTGATGCTGCAGGACGTCCTGGTAAACATGGGCATTTTGGAGATCACGGAGACCGGACGCCTCGTGCTCGGAAAGGGCATGACGACGAACGGCACCTTTAAGAACGCCGGAACCGTCGAGGCGGCCCCGGAAGCGTCCGGAGAGGAAATGATCGTGATTGACGGCGGCGAGGTGATCATGCTTTCGGGAATGATCTCGTCCAACCGCTACGAAACGATCATGCGCGTGGCAAGCGGCGCGAAGGCGGAGTTCCACTTCTCAGGCGGAACGATCGCGAACGAGATGGAGGACGGCGCATCGATCCTCGCAGGCGAGGAGGACTTCCAGGTGACGGTGCTCGGCACGGACATCATCGGCGTGACGGACACGATCCTCGGAAAGGAAGCCGTTCTTGAGAGATATAACGCGGGCTCGGTGTTCCGCAAGGACGAGAGGTTCCACCTGATCGAGCTCGACAAGGTGGACAGCTATCCCGTGGTCGTTGCGGACGTGGAGCACGGAACCATCATCGCGCCCAGCCGCGTGGAAGTGGGAGCGAAGGTGACGCTGATCGCGGTTCCCGACGAGGGATACAAGCTGGAGTCCCTCACCGTGAACGCATATAACGCAAAGACGAAGAGAATTGGCGGGTCCGTCTCCCTGGCGGCGGATCACAGCTTTTCCATGCCTGCCAGCGACGTGATCGTGGGCGGCAGCTTCGTAAAGATCGAGGCGGAGGCCAAGTATCAAGTAAACGTTACGGCTGCCGATGGCGGCACCGTGAGCGCGGCGCCCAAGGAAGCACTCGAAGGCGAGACAGTATTCGTCAACGTTACAAACGGCCCGGGACATGAGTTCGAAAGCCTGACCGTGACCAGTGCGGACGGCAGTGCGATCGGCGTTGTCGCAAGCGGCGAAAGCTATCAGTTCGTCATGCCTGCAAGCAACGTCAACGTAAGGGCAACCTTCCGTGCACTGGACTTGAACGTGGTATTCTATGATGACGATGAGAGAACCGTTCTGAATCAGCAGACGATTCCCTATGGCAGCGTGCCCAAATATGCAGGGCGTGACCTGCCGGAGAAGGAATCCGACGAGGAGTATTCCTATACCTTCGCAGGCTGGAAGCTCGGCAAGGAGACTTACGCGGCAGACGCAGCGCTTCCCGCAGTGAAGGAAGATGCGAAGTTTATCGCAGTCTATGCGAAGAAGGAGCTGGATAAGCCCTACGTTGCGCCCACTGTCTTTACGGTGACCTGGAGAAACTGGAACGGCACCATTCTCGAAGAAGATACGAACCTGCTAAGAGGCGCAAGGCCAAGCTTCGACGGTGAGGAACCCTTCAGGGAAAGAACGCCACAATATACCTTTACGTTCAGAGGATGGAGTGACGGAAGCAATTTATATGAAAACATTGGTGAGATGCCTGAGGTGACGGGTAACGTCTCTTACGTTGCAACCTATGAATCTGAGGTCAATGAATATCAGATCACTTGGACGGATGAAGACGGTAACCAGATGGGAAATGCCGTTACCCTGCCTTATGGCGAGATCCCCGTTTATGAGCATGCAGATCCGGAGAAGCAGGGCGACGCACAGTTTAGCTATGATTTCGCCGGCTGGAAGAGTGAGAGCAACGTTACCTATGCAGTCGGGACCAATCTTCCCGCAGTCACCGGGAATGCGACTTACTCTGTCGTTTTCCAGCAGAGAGTCAATACTTATACGATCATTTTCGAGAACGACGACGGAAGCCTGCTGGATACGCTTACTGATCAGGCCTATGGCACGACGCCGTCTTATGCAACAACGCCGACGAAGGAAGGCAATGCACAGTTCAGCTATTCCTTTGCGGATTGGTCGCCTGCGATAGGGCCCGTGGTCGGAAATCAGACCTATCAGGCAACCTATGACGAGATCACGAACCAGTATAGGATCACCTGGGCAAACTATGACGATGCGGTTCTCACGGTGCAGACTTATGATTATGGCGACATGCCCTCCTATCCCGGAACGGATGCTCCCACCAGAGAAGATACCATTTCGAATACCTACAGCTTCAAGGGTTGGACGCCGACGATCGAGACCGTAACGGGCCAGGCCACCTATAAGGCGGAGTTTGAGGAGCATGTCAGACAGTATTCCGTAACCTTTAATGATTATAACGGAAATACGCTGCAGGCAGAGCAAAAGTACGATTATAACAAGACGCGCGATGAACTCACGATCCCTGCAGATCCCACCAGAAATCCCTCTACGGAGGAAGAATTCACGTTTGCAGGTTGGTATGACGGCACGAACACCTATCTGGCAAATGCCATTCCGAACGTGACGGCTGACGTGATCTATGTGGCAACCTATACCGCCTCCGCGCGGAAATATGAGATCCGCTTCCATGACACGGACGATACGAATCCGAACTATGTTTATACCATGAACGTGGCGTATAACACGACGCCCGTATATGACGGGCCTGCGCCCAAGAAAGCGGCGACCGTGCAGGAGACGTTCTCCTTCGTTGGCTGGAATAACGCAAGCGGAGCCGAGACCACGCTTTCTGCGGTACTGGGCGATGCGGATTACTATGCAAGATTTAAGGCAACCGGAAACAGCTTTACCATAACTTATTATTTGAATGCGGGAAATGACGCGACGGCGAAGATCAATGATGCCAACGCGCCTGCAAACTATACTTACGGTACCGGAGCAACCCTGCCCACGAACGTGACCAGAGACGGCTATCGTTTCGACGGCTGGTTTACTTCTGATGCGCCTACGGCCAATGACACGGCCGTGACGACCATCGGCGCGACGGAAGCGGAAGATAAGGAATATCATGCGAAGTGGACGGCAAATAAGAACACGTTGACTCTGTCCGCAAACGGCAGCGGAGTCTTTAGCTACTTTTGCTCCTCCAGTACGAATCTCGACGATTCGAAGGACGCGCAGATCGATGCTGTCGGCGCGACTGCTACTTATGATTACGCGACGGATCAGACAGTTTACCTTAAGTTCTACGGAAGCCGCGGAGACGGCGAGAATTACTCCTTCCAGCCGAATGCGATTTCCGTTAAGGACGCGGACGGCAACGTGATCACCACCACCGGGTCAAACGGAGTTTACTCCTTTACCATGCCTGCCAAGGATTGCACCGCGGAGATCACCGTCATCAATTATCAGGTGGAGATCGCGCAGGTTACCGGCGGCACCGTCGCAACGAATTATTTTATTTGTGCACTGCAAAATGACGAAGTCGACCTGATTTTCAATGCCGCTGAGCATCACACGTTCGAAGGCTTTACCTTCTACAAGGTGGAGAATAACGTGGAAACGGAAGAGACGATCGCGACGACGCAGACAAATCAAGACTGTTACACCTTCTATATGCCTGCATACGACGTAAAGGTTGTGCCGAAATTCGAGAAGGAGACCTTCGACGTCACCTTTGTGGATGAAGACGGCACCACCGTGCTCGGACAGACGCAGAAGGTAGCTTATGAAGCTAAGCCCGCTTATAACGGATCACAGGAGCCTTCGAAGGCGGATAGCCCTGGATATACCTATGAATTCAAGGGCTGGATCCTGTCTACGGATACGAGCACGACGCCTACGATCTATACGGGCGGAGACGACATGCCGCAGATCACTGCCGTATCGACGCTCAAGGCATATTATGCGGCAACCGCCCGCAAATATGGCATTACCTATGATCTGAAGGCCGAAAATGACGCGACGGCAAAGATCAATGACACCACCGTGCCTACGGAATATACCTATGGCACTGGAGCGACCCTGCCCGCGAACGTGACCAGAGACGGTTACAAGTTCACCGGATGGTATGAAGTGAATACGCCTGGCACGATCGTCACGGAAGTTGGCACCACCGACTCCGGTGCCATGACCTTCTGCGCGACTTGGGAGGAGAAAACCGGAGTATACTACACCTTGGAAGAAGACGGCAACGGAGAAATCGTGCTGACGCTCTATGCGAGGGAAGCGACCGGCAGAACTCCGCTTCCGGATAATAAACTGGATAGCTCTCAGTACCAGACACCTTCCACCGCAACGACTAGCTATGATCACACGCAGATCACGAAGGTTGTCATCGACTCCCCGATCGCTCCCGAGGGCATTGGATCGGCGTTTAAGGATTGTGCTGACCTGAAGAAGATTGAGAACCTGAACTATCTGGATACGAAGGATCTGAATGACATGACTTACGTGTTCAGCGGTTGTACTTCCTTGATGGAGCTTGATCTGTCAAGCTTTGACACTTCGAGCGCGCAGGCCATGATCTGCATGTTTGAAAATTGTTCGTCCCTTGTAGCATTGGATCTGTCTCATTTCGATACTTCCCACGTATCGAACATGGCAGGAATGTTTGCGGGCTGCTCGAGTCTTGAAACCATTATCCTGTCAAGCTTCGTTACCAGCAACGTGGGTAGCATGAATACCATGTTCCAGGGATGTTCCAGCCTGAAGACACTTGACCTGTCAAGCTTTAGCACGGTAACCGTGGCAGATATGTCCAGCATGTTTGAAGATTGCACGAGCCTGACCGAGCTGGATCTGTCGAGCTTTAACACGAACAGGGTTGGCAATTTCTCGAAAATCTTCTGTGCGAATACGGATGATACGAAGCTGACGACCATCTATGCTTCGCAGAACTTTGTGCTTGACGCCAGCACTTCACAGTCTGGCCGTCAGGATGACATGTTCACCGGCCGAAAGGGTCTGGTGGGCGGCCAGGGTACTAAGTTTGTGGACGATCCTCATACGGATGGGGAGTATGCCCGGATCGATAATCCTGTGGCTTCGCAGCAGGGTTACTTTACGGACAAGAATCAGCTGGATAAGAGGATCTACTATAAGCTCTCCGTGGAAAGTGGCGAGACGGTGCTTCATCTGTCCGCGACTCCCGAGACGGGATGGACCCAGATTTACGGCGCAATGCTGAACAGTTCGCAGTATACGGATACGAGCGGTGAGACGGCCATTAACAGAAGCAATATTACTCAGGTCATCATTGAGGAGCCGATCTATCCTGCCAACATGGATTCCGCGTTCTATCAGTGTAGCAACCTGAAGGAAATCCAGAATATGGGGCATCTCCATACGGAAGCCGTGACCTCCATGGCACAGGCGTTCAGGGGCTGTGGCGCATTAACCGTTCTGGATCTGAGCGGATTTGACACCTCCAGCGTAACGGACATGGCATATATGTTCGCATTCAGCAGCAAGCTGAAGACGATCTATGCTTCCGATGCCTTTGTCGTAACGCAGCTTACGGACGCTGCAAGCCACGAAAATATGTTTAATAACTGTAGGGGACTGATCGGTGGTCTTGGAACGAGATGCTATCTGTATGGCGAGAGCTCTGGCAGTGTCGTGGATAAGACCTATGCCTGGATCGACGGCAAGGACGGAAAGAAGGGATACTTTACCGGAAAGGACATTGTGGATCCTTCCTCCATCTACTATCAGTTTACGTTGAATACCGGTAAGACGGATGAGTATACGCTTCATTTCTATAATGCAGCAGGAACTGACAGGACAAGGCTGATCGGCGGCGCTATGCACAGCCTCTCCTATGAAAATGAATTGACCAGCTCGCGGTATAAAGTGACCGCAATCCGCATCGAGGATACCATCGTGCCGTATGACATGACGTATGCCTTTGGTTCCATGGGCGACGTGACTTCCATCGTTGGACTTGACAAGATTGACACCAAGAACGTGACTTCCATGGAATACGCGTTTGTGTCACTGTCCAGTTTTGATCAGGAGCTGGATCTGAGCTCCTGGGATCTGTCGAGCTTAACAAATGCGAATAACATGTTCTATTACTGCTCCAAGGTGCCTTCCATCAAGCTGAAGGGCGCTACGGGTCAGTTGACGAGCATGGCAGGAATGTTCTCCAGGTGTACGGACCTGACCTCGGTGCAGTTTAGCAACTTTGACACGAAAAACGTGACGACCATGAGCGGCATGTTTGATAGCTGTGCATCCTTGACGGAGATCGATCTCACTGGCATCAGCACGGAAAGCGTTGAGAATATGTCAGGCATGTTCAGTCAGTGCAAAGCGACTTCCATCAACTTAAGCGGCTTCGACACTTCCAGCGTGACGACCATGGATAGAATGTTCTATGGGTGCACGGAGCTTACTTCCTTGGATCTGAACCACTTCGATACTTCGAGCGTAACGAGCATGGATAGTATGTTCTCCGGGTGTACCAAGCTTGCCACCCTGAAGCTTGACAATTTCGACACTTCGAGCGTGACGAGCATGAGGTATATGTTTAGTGATTGTACCGGCTTAAGCTCGCTTGATCTGAGTAGCTTCGACACTTCGAGCGTGCAGACTGCCTATATGATGTTCGCTTCGTCAAACGTGGATCGTAACTTAACCACCATTTACGCGTCGGATAAGTTCGTGACGAGTACATTTACGGCAGATGGCGGTTATATGTTCGAAAGACGCCAGGGCCTGATCGGCGGAAATGGTACGGTCTATGATGACTCAGATGCTTCCCATATTTCCTATGTCTATGCGCAGATTGACGGCGTAAACGGAAATCCTGGTTACTTTACGGATAAGTCGACGATCGTCAGCGGACTATACTATTTGCTGCGACTGGAAGACTCTGAGGTTGTCTTAAGGCTCTATAATCAGTCCGGCGGCGGCAGGAAGGAGCTTCCGAACGGCGTACTGAGCAGCGACCTATATGATGAGAGTTCTAACAGTGGCTATGCCCCGGCAGATATCGACAGAGTAATCATTACTGAGGAGATTGCTCCAAAGAGCATGGCGGGTGCCTTCAAGGGCTGTACGAATCTGAAAACCATTGAAAACATTGATCTGATCGACACGAAGGCAGTAACGGACATGAGCAGCGCTTTCGAGGATTGCAGGCTAAGCGATGAAACGCTTGATCTCTCAGGCTTTGACACCTCCAGCGTAACAACCATGGCGAAAATGTTCACCAATAGCAAGGTCAGCGTACTTGATCTTAGCAGCTTTGACACTTCTCTGGTAACTGAGATGGACAATATGTTCTATTATTGCGATTACCTGCAAACCATCTATGCTTCGGATACCTTTGTGGTTACGCAGGTGACGGATACCTATGATCAGTACGGCCTCCCTGACATGTTTGATCACTGCGACTGCCTGGTGGGCGGCGCCGGAACTCGCTATGAATGCTATGAGGCGACTTTGAACACGGCGGATAAGGAATATGCCCGCATTGACGGAAGGAACAATCTGCCTGGTTACTTTACGGATAAGAATGCGACCCCGGCATCGCTCTATTATGACATCAAGAAGGTAGGGACGGACATTGTTCTTAGCTTCTATGCGAGTGCAGGCACTGGAAGAGAGCAGCTTCCGATGGGGGACATCTATTCCAATTCGCTTAACATGAATGGATATTCTGCCATGGAAATCACGAAGGTCAATTTCGTAGACGAGATCCATCCTACGAACATGATCACCGCATTCAGAGAGATGCCTCTTACGGCATTTGAGAATTTTGATAACCTGAAGACGGACAAGGTTATGAGCATGGCGGGAGCATTCTATAACTCAGGCCTGGCAGGAGAACTTGATCTGACGAAGTGGAATACCTCGAGCCTGACGGACATGCGTGATATGTTCTATGGCGCATGGAATCTGACGGGAATCAAACTCAACGGCCTGAGCCTGTCGAAGGTGACGGACATGGGTTCGGCCTTCGCAGGCTGCGGAAGTCTGAAGACCATGGATCTTAGCAATCTTGACACCTCGAACGTTACTAGTTTTGAAAACTTGTTCAGTGATTGCGGAAACCTGACCTCTGTCGACCTTACGAATTTCGATACCTCGTCCGCAACCTGTTTCGCCCGGATGTTCTCTGGCTGTAGTAAACTGACTTCCTTGGATCTGAGTAGCTTTGACACGAGCAACGCGGATAACATACAGCAAATGTTCAGCGATTGTTACGGTTTATCGACTCTGGATCTGAGCAGCTTTAACACCGCCAAAGTAAAAACCATGACTTACATGTTCAGCATGAGTGAGCCGAATCATAAACTGACGACGATCTATGCTTCCGATGAATTTACGCTTGACAGCTTAGATACCAATGGCGGCGAGGCTATGTTCTGGAATCTTTACAGCCTGATGGGCGGTAACGGTACTAGTTATGACGCATCAGTTATCGACGCTACCTATGCAAGGCTTGATACTGCTGCGGCGCCCGGATACTTTACGGACAAGAATGATATCACTGCGGCGACGGGTCTGTTCTATAGCATGCAGAACGTTGGCTCGGATAAGATTTTGCGCCTGTATGGACATAACGGGACTGACAGAACGGAAATCACAAGCAAGAAATTGAGCAGCGAAGAGTATGCGCCCTCTGGCGGAGTCGCTAACCTGAAGAGCGGCATCACGATGGTGGTCATCATGGAAGAGATCAGCCCGGAAAGCGTGGCAAATGCCTTTGACGGACTGACGAACCTGAGCGTCATTGAGAACCTTGACAGACTGCAACTTAGCGATACTGCAACGGATCTGTCCTATATGTTCAATAATTGTCGAAGCCTGAAGGAGCTTGACCTGAGCGGATTTGATACGACGAACGTGACGAAGATGGCCCATATGTTCTACGGCTGTGCGGCCTTGGAGACCATCTATGCTTCCGACAAGTTTGTTGTGACGAGCGTAACGGACGGCGTGAACGATGATGACGGTGAAGGAAACATATTCTACGGGTGTACCAACCTGATGGGCGGCTTCGGAACCAGAATTAAGACTGGTGAGATCACAAATCCTGTCGATAAGACCTTTGCACGCATAGACGGCAAGGATCACAAGCAGGGATACTTCTCTGAAAAGGGTGCGCTCGCGGCATCGATCTACTATGAAATTACGGAGGATGGAAAGGACACTGTCCTGCATTTCTATAACAATGATAGTTGGGGCGGCTTTGAAGAGCTGAAGAAGGGAATCTTGTACTACGAGGCATATGATGATGGTAACTACGATTATGCGGACGTAACGAAGATTGTTTTCGAAGATCCGATCTATCCTACGAACATGTTGTTTGCGTTCTATGAAATGAGAGGACTAAAGACCATCGAGAACATTGAAAATCTCCATACGGACAATGTGATGGACATGCGTTATTCCTTCATGCGCACGGGCCTTACCTCCCTTGACCTGACCTCGTTTAACACGGGTAACGTGCTTTCCATGGACGAGATGTTCGCGGAGTGTGATGATCTGACGAGTCTGATCCTCGACGGATGGACGAATCCTTATGTCACAACGATGGCATATATGTTTAATGGATGTGGAAGCTTAAAGACGCTAAGCCTGAACGAATTCGAAACGGCGAACGTGGAAGATATGAGTGGCATGTTCAAGAATTGCGAAAGCATGCAGATGCTTGATCTAAGTGGATTTAACACTGCGAACGTGACGAACATGGACGAGATGTTTATGATGGAGCGTGATACGCAGCTTACCACGATTTACGTATCGTCGAACTTTGACGTGACGAACGCTACCGGCGACGATATGTTCGATGGCGACTTCGGACTCGAGGGCAGCAATGGAACGGCCTATAATCCTCAATATGTGGGCATAGAGCGTGCCATCCCTGACGGCGGAACGACGAACCCTGGTTACCTTACGGATAAGACGCAGCTTGGCGCGGCGGGCGTATATTACTCTATGACGCTTGTGCAGGAAGATGACGGGCAGGGCGGCACCGAGGATTACTACTTCATCAGATTGTACGGGCATTCCGGCGGCGGCAGGATGCAGCTTCCGAATAATGCGATCAAGAGCTCTGAATTTACGCCGACGGACGGAACGAATGTTGCGAATGCGACCATCCCTGGCGTCATCGTGATGGAGGACATCTATCCCACCAGCATGGAGCAGGCCTTCTATGACATGGGCGACGTCCAGTTCTTGAATCTGGATCTGATCCATACGGAGAACGTAACCAGCATGAAGCAGGCATTCTCCAGAATCTGGAACGGGGGGGCAGGCGCATATTACGATCTGGATCTGAGCACCTTTGATACCTCCAACGTACAAAGCATGGAAAATATGTTCGCAGGATCCACCCACTTAAGCAGCATCAACCTGAGCGGCTTAAAGAACACGAAGGTGGAGAGCATGCAGAACATGTTCTACGGTTGTAACTATCTTGGCGAACTGAATCTGACGGGCTTTAACACGGCGAATGTCAAAGACATGAGTGGTATGTTCTATGGCTGTATGTCTCTCCAACAGATTGACGTGCGTAGCTTTAACACGGCCAAGGTGGAGCAGATGTCTGCCATGTTCCAGGGGTGCGTTGGCTTAGGCGAAGTGATCCTTAGCAGCTTTGACACGGCGAACGTGAAAAACATGAGCAATATGTTCAAAGGCTGTTCGAATTTCTTGCATCTTGACCTTAGCACCTTTGACACGGCGCAGGTGACGGACATGAGTGATATGTTCGCTGATAACACAAGCCTTATTGTGATCTATGCAACGGATCTCTTCGTTGCACCTGCGGGAACGGCGAGCGAAGGCATGTTTGCAAACTGTACGGCTCTGGTGGGCGGCAACGGAACGCATTATGATGAAAATAATATGGGCGGAAGCATGGCATGCATTGACAGCGCGGGCGCGGCGGCCGGATACTTTACGATGGCGCCCATCCGTGGACAGGTGGCAGTCCTTGGCTATAGGCAGGCAGGCGAGACGCTGGCTGCAAGTATGGATTACACCGGAACCTGGCCGAACAAGGGAACGATCACTTATTCCTGGGAGAAGCACAATGATGAGGGAGCATTGATCGGAACGCCTGTCACCGGAGATACCTATACTTTGACCGCAGATGACGTTGGAACCAATATTACGTGTATCGCGAGAAGTGACAAGGAAAGTGGGACGAGCGAGAAAGACCTTGGCACCATTGGACCTGCAAGCCAACCCGAAACGGCGGTTTTGACGCTTGGCGTGGATGAGATTTACTATAGTACGCTCGAAGAGATGTTCAAGGACGACAGCATTCAGATTGTTACGCTGAAGCCCGGCCCGGATCCTGATCAAAACGTGATTTGGATCTATGATAACGTTGTCATTCCGAGCGGAAAGACCTTGGTGGTTTGCGAAGGCGTGACGGTGAATATTGGATATGGAGTATCTGGTGAGACGCAGGCAGCCATTATGAACGTCAGCTATCATTCGATCCATAACAGCGGAACCATTAAGATTGGTCCAAACGGAGCGCTGATCAACGGTGACGAGGAGAATGCAGGCCGCATTGTCAATTATGAAAGCGGCGTGATCGTGGTAGAGGGTATCCTTGATAACGTGAACGGTATCCTGCAGAATAACGGTGAGATCGATAACTACGGTCTGATCCGAAATTCGGAAGGTGGCTTGATCAACAATGAAGGCGAGCTTGATAATACCTACGGAAGTCTTGTGAAAAATGACGGCGTGATCGATTCGGCAGCAGGCGCAAAGGCTGCAACCGAAGGCTTCGGAGCCTATATCGGGAATCCGGAGCAGGTCGAAGGCAATGCCGAAGAAGCAGGCGCGTCGGAAGGCCAGGATGCGACGGATGATGCAGGCATGCCGGATGGCCAGGATATGGCTGACGCAGTAGGCGCGCAAGTTGGCCAGGACGATGCAGACGATGCGGGACTGGAAGGCCAGGATGCGGCAGATGATGAAGGCGCGTCGGAAGGCCAGGATGCGGCAGATGATGAAGGCGCGTCGGAAGGCCAGGATGCGGCAGATGATGCAGGCGCGTCGGAAGATATCATGGTGTCGGTTGACTTGTTCGCAGGCTTGGACGATATCGGACAGGAGAGCGGTAACAATTCGGATGACGGGAACGGAGACGATACCAGGCAGGAAGACGCGATCAAACAGGAAGACGTGATCAAGCAGGAAGACGTGATCAGACAGGACGATGCGATCAAGCCGGAAGATCCGGTTACCTTGGAAGACGAAAACGCTTAACCCGGGAGGATAGGAAATCATGAGTGAAGTACAAAACAGTGAAAGAATTGAAGACTGGGTGGCGAAGGAAGGAAAGGCCAGGAGCGCCGCAGGGAAAGGAAACGGCGGCCGGGGCGGGAAGCGTAAGCTCTGGATCATCCTGGCGGCCGTGATCGTCCTTTTGGTGATCGCGCTGATCTTCCTCATCGGGCACTTCGTGACGAAGAAAAAGACGGGGACGCCGCTGGGGAACATCATGTACTTGAGCGGCCTTGACGTCATGTGCGGGCCGAACGGCATCGCGCCCATGGAGGACGGGAGCTTCCTCGTGACGGACGTCTTCGGAAAGAAGATCTGGAAGGCGGACATGACCGGCGCGGAGGTGTACGCCGGGGCGGCAACGGAGAAGGACCCTTCCGGAGAGCCTCTCGGAGGCTATAAGGACGGATCGCTCGAGGAGAGCCTCTTCAAGGAGCCCTGGGCCATCGTGCCCTTCCTGGACGGCTACGCGGTGTCCGATACGAAGAACAACGCGGTGCGCCTTGTCCGGGGAAGCACGGTGGAGACCGTGAACGGCTCGTCGGACGTGCTGGAGATGGGCGACATGGGAGTGATCTTTGACCAGCCGACGGGACTTGCGGCGGACGATCAGGGAAGGCTCTTCGTGGCGGACACGGCACGCGGCACGATCTACGTGATCACGGAGCAGGGCCGGGTTGAGGTCTACGAGGAGGGCCTTGTCAGGCCGATGGGGCTTTGCTGGGCGGACGGAGCGCTTTACGTTGCGGAGACGGGAGAGAACCGGATCCTGCAGATCAAGGACGGCTCGATGATCGTGCTTGCGGGCACGGGCGAAGAGGGAGACGACAACGGGATCGCGTCGAAGGCAACCTTCTCCTCGCCGCAGGGCGTTACGGTCGGGGACGACGGAGCGGTGTACGTGAGCGACACGGTGAACGGGACGGTTCGCAGGATCAAGGACGGCATGGTGGACACGGTGCTGGAGTACGCGGGAGATGCCCTTTCGACCTATCCCACGAGCCCCGTGGGCATGTGCTACAAGGATCATGCATTGTACGTATGTGACGTATTCTCCAGAAGAGTTTACGTGCTGGCGCAGGAATAAAAATGAAATAAGATTTTGGTAAACAAAGTCGTGAAAACGAGGAAGGGGTACCAAGGACATGAATAAAAAACGCAGGTGGATCATCAAGCTGGTTGCGGCAACGCTCTCGGCAGCGCTGTTTTGCACGATCGCGGGTCTGGGGGCATTGGACTATCCGGACACGGTGCTGTCGGATTTCCTGTATCAACATGAGAGCGTGACGGACGGAGAGATCAAGGTGATCGGCATGGATCAAAAGGCCATTGACGAACTGGGCCCGATGCCCGGACCGCGCAGTTATATGGCGAAGGCCATCGAGTATCTCAACAGGGATCCCGAGAACAGGCCTGCCGTGATTGCGATCGATGTTTTGTACGACGCACCCAGTTCGAATCCGGAGGATGATGCGGCGCTGATCAAGGCCTGTAAGGAAGCCGGCAACGTTGTTCTGGCTGGATTCGCCACCATCGGAAGCGAAGTGGTGGTGGAAGAGAACGGTGATTTCCGCATGGACAGGGAAGCTGTCAGAAACTGGTCAGAGCCAATCGAAGACCTGCTGGATGTGACTTCCTTGGGACACATCAATGCCATGGAGGACACGGATGCCATTTTGAGGCATGCGATCCTTGGGATCGACGTGCCGGGCAAGGGCTTTGTTTATTCCATGCCGAGAGTGGTTTATGAAATGTATTGCGATTACAACGGGATCACGCCGAATCCGCTGCCGAAGACGAGTACAAATCTCAACAGATATTACGTGAACTTTACAAAGAAGGGCGGCGGATATTACGAGCGTATTTCCTTCGCGGACCTCGTGAAGGGAATGGAGGAGCTCGAAAACCAGACGGAAGAGACCGACTCGAAAAAGAAGGGGCTGAGCTTTAAGGGAAAGATCGTTTATATCGGACCTTATACCGTTGGCCTTGGTGACTATTATTTCACTGCCGTCGATCACGCGGCGCCCATGTATGGCGTGGAGTGGATGGCGAATCTGACGGATAATTTTATTGATGGCTTCTATCCGAGGCATGCGTCGCAGATGCTGCAGCTGGTGCTCCTCTTCTTTATCTGCTTTGGAGCGCTATTGTTCTTCTATGACAGGCACGTGATCCATGCCGTGGCCGCTGAAGTGGGCGCGGTGGTGCTGTGGATCGTGTTTTGTCTGATCGCATATCGCTGTCGGATTGTTTTACACGTGCTGTGGGTGCCGCTCTTCGTGACGGTGCTGTTCATCGCATCCGTTGCGCTGAATTACCTGCGGGCCGCAAGGGAGAAGCGCCGCGTGCAGAATACCTTTGGTCATTACGTGGATCCTTCCATTATGAATACGCTGCTGGAGCAGGGACCCTCTGCTTTGGAGCTCGGCGGCAAGATGTATGACATCGCCGTGCTGTTCGTGGACGTGCGTGGATTCACTACCATGAGTGAGAACATGGATCCTCCCACGGTCGTTGAAATTGTTAACCGGTACCTGACGCTGACGACGGAATGTATCATCAAGAATCACGGCGTTCTGGATAAGTTCGTGGGTGACTGTACGATGGCATTCTGGAATGCGCCCATCGCGCAGGAGGATCCGGTGTACCTTGCCTGCTGCGCCGCCATGGACATGGTGGAGGGCTCGAAGGCACTCGGAGAAGAGCTGCAGAAGCGTTTCGGAAGGAGCGTGTCCTTCGGTATCGGCGTGAACTGGGGCCCTGCAGTCGTTGGTAACATCGGTGCTCCCAAGCGTATGGACTATACGGCCATCGGTGATACCGTAAACACCTCTGCCCGTCTGGAGGCGAACGCGCCCGGCGGACAGATCCTGATCTCCCGTGCCGTGGCTGATCAGCTCGGTGACCGCGCGGAGTGCACGAGCCTTGGTTCGACCATTAAGTTGAAGGGTAAGGCGGAAGGCTTTGAGATCCTGCGCCTGGATTCGCTGAAGCGCGAATAATACATTTTGTAAACGATTTGATTTGTTGGAGGGTTGGCACATGATAAAGCATTCAAAGCGGCATGTTGGCAAAAGAGGGTTTAAGAGCGTTGTCCTTCTGGTGGCCGTGATCCTGATGATCGCCGCAGTGGCATATGCGGCGAAGAATAAGGCTACGACCATACGCCTTGCGCGTACGGAAGGAACCGTGACGGTGAAAAACAGCGCGAAGGAAGAGCAGAGTCTGACGCCGGACATGCTTCTCTACGGCGGTGACCATCAGATCACCTCGAAGCAGAGCTATGCCTGGATGAACCTGGATGACAAAAAGGCTGTGAAACTGGACGAGAACAGTGAATCGGAGCTTCGAAAGAAATGGAAGAAGCTGGAGGTTCTTTTGGACTCCGGAAATCTCTTCTTTAACGTGACGGTTCCTCTGGAAAAGGATGAGGCCTTCCACATCAGAACCTCCACCATGGTGACTGGTATCCGCGGAACCTGTGGATGGTTTGAGGTCACCGGGGACTGGTCCACCAGAGTATATCTGCTCACGGGCGCGCTCGAGAGCGTTGTGATCAATCCCACGGACGGTAAGTCCGAGAAGACGACCATAAAGCCGGGTACCGTCTGCGACTTTTACGTAGTTCCCTTGGCGGAAAAGAGCCAGGCGGACTCCTGCCGCATTGAGACCAAGAGCTTTCAGAAGGAAGACATTCCGGGCTTCATTCTTGTGGAGCTCGTGGGGGATGATGCGCTGATCCAGAAGATTTATGATGAATCCGGCATCGACCTTCGGGGACTGACCATGGAACAGGCTCAGGCCAGGCTGAAGGCAGATGAGGAAAAGCATGCCCAGGAGAACGAGAAGATCCGGATGGAGGCCTCCAGGGAGCAGAGCATCGTTGCGAAGGAGCCCGTTTGGAACACGGCGAATGGCGGCAAGGAGGATGGCATTGTCTATCTGACCATGCCCCAGAAGGCGGAAACGGTTCAGGGATATCTGAATCAGAGTAACGTAAAACAGGTTGTTCTGGTTCCGGGAAGTGGTTCGCAGGAGGATAATACCTTGAAGGTTGACATTGCCTTCGAGGTACCGGAAGGGAAGCTTTTTGCTGCAAAGGAAAAGGTTCCGGTGCAGGTTGATAACGGGAAGACGTTCACCGTAAAGGGGACGGCAAACCTTCGTGACGACGTAACGAACCAAGGAAGGCTTGTCGTTTTGAGTTCCAACACGCTGAGAGTGGGCGGGATCTTATATAACAAGGGTGACTTTGAAAATACTGCAAGCGGACGCGTCGTGCTTTCCAAGGGTGCGGAGACGACCGGCAGCTTTACGAATGAGGGCGTGATCGAGGCGGAGGATGCGTCAGCGGGAGAAGCGCTGATCAAGGTGAGCGGCGGAACGTTTGCGATGAAGGACGGTAGCATTCAATCGGCCAATCATGATTCCGTCGTCAAGGTTCAGGACGGCGCGAAGGCTGTGCTGGATCTGAGCGGCGGTGAGATCGTCAACTTGAAAAATGACGCTGCAACTCTGCAGGTGAACGCAGGCGATTTCACGATCAGTTCCCTTGGCACGGATATTGCCGGGGCAACCGATACCTTGCTCGGACAAGGCGTGGATCTTTCGAAGTATCATGCAGCGTCCATTTACCGCACGGATGGCATGTATCATCTGATCGCGCAGGGCGTCGTTGACAGCCACGCGGTTGTTTTGGACGGGAATATAAAGAATGGAACCGTGAGCGCTCCGAAGGAAGTGGAGACTGGCGCGAGAGTTACGTTAGAGATCAAGCCGGAGAATGGATATCAGTTGGATTCCGCGTCCGTGCATTATTATAACGGTTTCGGCAAAGCTCCCGGTGAGGCGGTTGGTTTGGATGATTCGTATTGCTTCGTGATGCCCGGCCACGACGTGATCATCAGCGCGGTGTTTGCGAAAGTGGGCGAGGAGACGAAGAAATATGAGATCACCTGGAAGAACTGGGATGGAACGGTTCTTGAGGTGGATAAGAACGTGCTCGAGGAAAGCGTTCCCACGTATGACGGTGCGGAGCCGACTCGCGAGGAGAGCGATCAGTTTAGTTATCAGTTTATCGGCTGGACGCCGGAGGTTGTTTCCGCAAGCGGTGACGCGACCTATGTCGCAACCTTTAATGAGATTTCCAAGGAAGAGCCGACGGTGGCAGTGAAGGGAATTACGCTGGATCAGACGAGCCTAAAGCTCCAGATCGGCGGCGCGGCCGGCATTCTTACGGCGACCATCAATCCTTCGGATGCAACCAATCAGAAGGTAACCTGGAGCAGCAGTAATGAAGCCGTGGCCAGCGTGAAGGCGAATGGCCTTACTGCAACTATCACCGGAAAACAGGGCGGCACGGCGACGATCACTGTGAAGACGGAGGATGGAAGCAAGACTGCAACCTGTCAGGTGACGGTAAATGCATCCGTGACCGGCATCAGCCTGGATCAGCAATCGATTTCTATGAACAAGGGCAATACGGCAACGCTGAAAGCGGCGATCGCACCCTCCTATGCGACCAATCAGAAGGTGACCTGGTCCACTTCAAACAGCAGCGTTGCAACGGTGAGCGGAAACGGCCTCACCGGTACCGTGACTGCCAAAGGAAATGGAACGGCGACCATCACCGCGACCACGGAGGACGGAGGCTTCTCGGCAAGCTGTAACGTGAGCGTAACGACTGCAGTTACGGGAGTTACGCTAAACCACACTACGCTAAACGTGAACTATACTCCTCAAATGGTGGCAACGGCGTCGCTTACGGCAACGATCAATCCCTCCGGCGCGTCCAATCAGAACGTGACCTGGAGTACAAGCAATGCTTCGGTGGCAGACGTTTCCGGAAATGGATTGAGCGCGACGGTTACGATGAAGGGCGTTGGAACGGCGACAATTACGGTAACTACGGCAGACGGCGGGAAGACAGCGACCTGCGCCGTGACGGTAAAGCGGCCCGTAACCGATGTCAGCCTGGATCAGGATAAAGTAGCGTTCCTCCTCGGACAAGATGGACCCATCACGCTTACGGCAACGGTTCAACCGACCAATGCAACGGATACGTCCGTTACCTGGAGGAGCGGTAACACCTCCGTGGCAACGGTATCCGGAAACGGACTGACTGCAACCGTAACGCCGAAGGGCTTTGGCACTACAACGATCACGGTAACGACGAATGACGGTAATTATTCTGCAAGCTGTTCGATCACAGTGACGGGCTATACTGCAAAGTGGGCGGATGCAGACGGTACTATTTATAAAGAAGAACAGGTGGCACATGGCGGGAGTTCTAAGGCTCCCAATTCGCCGACCAAGGCAAGCAGCGTAGATACGGACTATACTTTCAAGCAATGGCTTGTATATGGATCTCAAGGGTCACCAATTCCAGCCGGAGGTACATTCTCTGGGATTGAGGAGAGTATTTTCTTCGTGGCGGAATGGACAGAGACGACAAGGAAGTATGACATTACCTGGCGCAACTACGACGGATCGCTGATCGAAACGACAAAATGGGAATATAGGGATACCCCTTCCCACGCATACCCTTCAAAGACGGATGATGAAGTAGGTTATTATTCCTTCATGGGTTGGACGACTGCAGCGACGCCTCCTGCTGGTTCAGGAAGACCGACGCCCCTCTATGGTGGTAATTATGATGCAATGCCAGAAGTGACGGGAGATGCGACATACTATGCGTATTTTGCCATCTCTGCTTATCATGATTATGAATTGGCCTTTGGAGATTCAACGAGCATGAGTGCATATTCCTATAAGCAGGTACATTATGGAGATCCAATTACTGTTCCGTCCAATGTACCAGACTCGATCGTTGACCCCGCCTCTGGAGAAACGCTTACTTTCAAAGGATGGTCGTTAAATGGTGGAGAACCGGGCGGCGTACCGCCAACCGTAACGGGAAACATGTACTTTGTCGCCGTATATGAATAAAACATGAGACTTTAGGGAGAAGTAGGATGAGCGATAATAATCAAAAAGAACCTAAGGATGATTTTATGGGCGAAGAGCTGGAAGAGGAAATCGTAATGGAAGAGCCTACCAAGGAAGAAAAACCCAAGGACGAGCAGCCCAAGGAAGAAGCGCCAAAGGATAAGCCTATGGAGGAAAAGGATCTGGCAAAGGAATCCTCGGATGCGGACATGAGCATTCAGGAATGGGTCAAGGCGGAGAGTGAAGCCAAGGCGCAAAAGCATGCGGAAGAAACCAAGATGTACTTGGAAAAGAACAAGAAGCGGATCATTATTGGCGGGATCAGCGTTGTCGTGCTCCTTCTGATCGTGATCATCGCCGCGGTCTGTCATAAGCCGGGATCCGGTTCGACGAAAAAAATGGCATATCTCGAGGGGCTGGACGTCATGTGCGGCCCCAGCGGGATCACCGTCAGCAAGGAGGGCGATTTCCTGGTGACGGACGTCTATGGAAAGAAGATCTGGAAGGTACAGGGCGACAAGGCCGTGGTCTATGCGGGTGCGTCTACCGTGCAGGATGCCTCCGGACAACCCATGGGCGGTTATATGGACGGATCCTTCGAGGAGAGCCTGTTTAAGGAGCCTTGGGCCATCACGCCTTTCCTGGATGGATATGCTGTTTCCGATACGGAAAACCATGTGGTGAGACTTCTTCGAAACGGCAGCGTGGAGACCATCAATGGTCATTCTGATACCCTGGAGACGGGAGACATGGGCGTGACCTTTGATACCCCGACGGGACTTGCTACCGATAGCCAGGGAAGACTTTACGTGGCGGACACTGCCCGCGGGATCATCTATGTGATCACGGAACAGGGGCAGGTGGACATTTTCCAGGAGGGATTACACGGCCCCATGGGCATCTGTTGGAAGGACGGCGTGATGTACGTGGCCGAGACGCTGGAGCACCAGATCGTGAAGATCGACGGCGGCGTGAAGACCGTGTTCGCCGGTAAGGGTGAAGAAGGAGATGAGGACGGGGAAGCGCATGAAGCGACCTTTGCCTCCCCTCAGGGTGTTGCGGTTGGAAAGGACGGCGCCGTTTATGTCAGCGATACCGTGAATGCCTCCATTCGCCGGATCAAGAACGGAAAGGTGACGACGATCCTGTCGCTCCCGGAGAAGGAACTGACGACTTCCCCCGTCTCTCCTGCGGGAATCTTCTGCCATGAGGACAAGGTATATATCTGTGATCCTTTTTCCAGAAGGGTTTACGTAATGAAGCAATAAGATAAGAAGGACTGCGCAGGAAGGAGCGGAGCGTAAGAGGCTCCGGATTCCTTGAAAACGCAGTCCTTTTTGCTTGGCAAAGGCTTTGTCATTTTTACCAAAGCGATGCTAGTTATTTTTCACAGGAAAGATGGCAATATTTCGTTATATTTGCACAATATGTGAATAGTATTTCTGAAAGGGTTGCGTTATAATTCTCTTAGTTAAAAAATTAACAGACTCAATTTACATAGGAGGAATATAGAATGTCGGTTGACAAATTTATGACGGACGAATATCTGTCCGACCTGAATGCATACTGGCGCGCAGCGAACTATCTGGCAGCAACGCAGCTGTATCTGCTGGACAATCCCCTGCTTAGAGAGCCTCTGACGAAGGACATGATCAAGAAGAAGATCGTAGGTCACTGGGGAACCGTTCCCGGACAGAACTTCGTCTATGCGCACATGAATCGTGCGATCAATAAGTATGATCTGGACATGATCCTGATCTCCGGACCTGGCCACGGCGGAAATTTCTTTGTGGCAAACTCTTACCTTGAGGGTACTTACAGCGAAGTATATCCCAACATTTCTCAGGATATCGAAGGCCTGAAGAGACTGAATAAGCAGTTCTCCTTCCCCGGCGGTATCTCCAGCCACGTGGCACCTGAGACGCCCGGTTCCATCAACGAGGGCGGTGAGCTTGGTTATTCCATCGCGCATGCGTTCGGCGCTGCCTTTGATAACCCTGATCTGATCGCTACCGTGATCGTCGGCGACGGCGAGGCTGAGACCGGTCCTCTTGCAACTGCATGGCATTCCAACAAGTTCCTGAATGCAAAGACCGACGGTGCAGTGCTTCCCGTGTTGCATTTGAATGAATATAAGATCAGTAATCCTACTGTTTTGTCCCACATCTCTCATGAGGAGCTCGAGAGCTTCCTGCATGGATGTGGCTGGAAGCCTTACTTCGTAGAGGGCAGCGATCCTATGACCATGCATAAGCTCATGGCTGAGGCTGTCGACAAGTGTATCGAAGAGATCAAGGCGATCCAGAAGGACGCAAGAGAGAACGGCAATGAGGAGAGACCTTTCTGGCCCATGATCGTTCTGCGTTCCCCGAAGGGTTGGACCGGTCCCAAGGTTGTGGACGGACTTCCCGTGGAGGGCTCCTTCCGTGCTCATCAGGTTCCCATCACCATGGAGAAGCCTGAGCACTTGGATCTTTTGAAGGAGTGGCTCCTTTCCTATCATCCCGAAGAGCTCTTTGACGAGGAAGGTCGTCTCGTCGAAAGACTTCGTTACATCGCTCCTAAGGGCGATCACAGAATTAGCGCAAATCCCCATGCGAACGGCGGTAAGCTGCTTCGTGACCTGCGCCTGCCTGACTTCAAGAATTATGCCGTGGACGTAACCGCTCCCGGCGCCGTAGAGAAGCAGGACATGATCGAGCTTGGCGGATTTGTTCGTGATATCTTTAAGCTGAACAAGGAAGCAAAGAACTTCCGTATCTTTGGACCCGACGAGACCATGTCCAACCGTCTCTACAAGGTGTTCGAGGAGACGAAGCGTGACTGGAACGGCGATTATCATGAGAAGGATGAGGATCTGGCACATGATGGACGCATCATGGATTCCTATCTGTCCGAGCATATGTGTGAGGGTTGGCTGGAGGGCTATCTTCTCACCGGTCGTCATGGCTTCTTCGCATCCTACGAGGCATTCATCCGCGTCGTAGACTCCATGTGTGCACAGCATGCAAAGTGGCTCAAGGTTTGCAGTGAGCTGCCCTGGAGACAGAAGATTGCTTCCCTGAACCTGATCCTGACCTCTAACGTATGGCAACAGGACCACAACGGATTTACGCATCAGGATCCCGGCTTTATGGATCACATCGCGAATAAGAAGGCAGACGTGGTACGTATCTATCTTCCGCCCGATGCAAACTGCCTGCTTTCCTGCTTCGATCACTGCATCCGTTCCAAGAACTACGTGAACGTGATCGTGGCAAGTAAGCATCCCAGCCATCAGTGGCTGACCATGGAGCAGGCCGTAAAGCACTGCACCCAGGGTATCGGCATCTGGGATTGGGCAAGCAATGACCAGGGCGAAGAGCCTGACGTAGTGCTGGCTTGCTGCGGTGATACGCCCACCAAGGAAGCACTGGCAGCAGTGACCATCCTTCGCGCAAATCTGCCGGAAGTAAAGATCCGTTTCGTCAATGTCGTAGACCTGATGAAGCTCGAGCCTCACACCAAGCATCCTCATGGTCTGACCGACGTAGATTACGACGCTTTGTTCACCAAGGATAAGCCCATCATCTTCGCATTCCACGGCTATCCTACGCTGGTTCATGAGTTGACCTATAACCGTCATAACCGTAACCTTTCCGTTCACGGTTATCAGGAGGAGGGTACCATCACGACTCCGTTCGACATGAGAGTGCAGAACGAGATCGACCGTTTCCACCTGGTAATGGACATCATCAATCACCTGCCTCAGCTTGGCAACCGCGGCGCATATCTGCTTCAGCAGATGCGTGACACCCTTGTGGCACATGATCAGTACATCGCCGAGTACGGTCTGGATCTGCCGGAGGTTCGCGACTGGAAGTGGCAGTTACCCGAGAACAAATAATTCATATATATTTCCTTCCTTTTCACAGCCTTTCCCTTCGGGGAGGGGCTGTGTTTTTATTGCTTTTTATGCGTAATAGTGTTAAAATATAAAAGGAATATTATCGTTTTCAGACAATGAAAAGCAGCTTTTGGAGAACGGAAGATTTGTTTTCAGAATACAAAAAGGTGGACTTGCCATGGATGATAATAAGAGACATTTGAAGATTGGCTGGTTATGTGCGATCGCGTGCATGATTCCCTTATTGATCTCTTCCCTGAGTACCATAACGACCCTGCTGATGACCTCGAAGCTTTCCTGTGAGGCCAGCGTATATCGTCAGATGAATCTGATCCTGGATGATCGGATGTCAGCGATCCAGAACTACGTGGACGGCGCGGAGACATACCTTAAGCTCTATGCGAAATCGCCGGAGATCAAGGAGCTCCTCGTGGCGCTCGATCGCAAGGACCAGGCGCAGGCCGCCAAGCTGCAAAAGAAGGTGCAGGCTTATACGGAGGATTACTTTAAGGGCCTGTACGGCTGGGAGGGCATCTATGTCAGCGACTGGGATACGGTGGTGCAGGTGCACTCGAATCAGTCAGTGATCGGCATGCAGACCAGAAAGGGCGATGACCTCGATCCATACCGCGCGACCATGACGGCGCAGGCGGACGGGTTCTTTGACGGCGGCGCGTTCATCTCGCCTGCTTCGCAAAAGATGATCTTAAACCTTCGCCAGATGATCTGTGATGACAGCGGAAAGCCCGTCGGCCTGGTGGGCGGCGGCCCGTTCCTGACGGAGCTTGGCAGCGAGCTGGCAGACATTACGGAGGGCGAGCTCGTTGGCGCGAACTTTATCCTTGCGGACTACGTGCAGGACATTTACGTGCTGACGAATGACCAGAGATATGAGAGCTGCGCGCCCATTGAGAATGAAATGCATGAGAGCCTGATCAAGGAGGCTTTGGAAAACGGCGACACCATTCAGGGCTTCTATAAGATCGACGGCGTGAAGTCCATCGTGACCGCCAAGGTGATGCCGCAGTATAACATGATCATGATCATGTATCGTTCCGTACATGGCATTTATGACGGCGTGATGAGCACAAATCTCATCACGGTTGCAGTGAACGTGGCGATCCTTCTGCTTTGCCTTGGAGGAAGCATTCTGCTGACGGTGATGCTGAACCGCAAGTGTAATCTTTTCGTGAAGGCCGTGGAAAAGATGGCGGACGGCGACGTGAAGGAAGAGCTGCCCGAAGAATTTACGCTCGAGGAGCTGAGCAGGATCGCAGGCGCGGTGCAAAGGCTGCGTGAGAAGCTGTCGGAGACGGTGGATCAGATCCGGGATGAGGTGAGCTTTGTCGCACAGACGGCGGATGAAGTGGAAGGCATGATCTCGTCCAGCAATGAGGCCACCGGAAAGGTTTCCGTGGCGGTGAACGAGCTGTCGCAGGCATCCAACCAGATGGCGGAGGACGTGCAGGAAGTCAATGCGCAGATCGGCATCATGAATGATAATATCAGTGACATCGTGACGGCCGTGGAATCCTTAAGCCTGTCGGCGGGAGAGATGGAGAAGGCGAACGGCGACGCCGCGAATTTCATCACTTCCATGGAGCAGAGCTCGAATCAGTCCGCGGAATACATTCGCAACGTCAGCGAGCAGATCCGCAATACAAATACGGCAGTCGGCAAGATTTCCGAGGCCATCGACATGATCAAGGAGATCGCGGATCAGACCAACTTGCTTTCGCTGAATGCTTCCATCGAGGCGGCGCGCGCGGGCGAGGCCGGCAGAGGCTTTGCAGTCGTGGCGGAAGAGATCAAGAAGCTGGCGGATCAGAGTAATGAGAGCGCCGTTGAGATCCAGATGATCGCGGAGGAGATCATCACGAAATCCTCCGGAACCATGGCGCTTTCGAAGGACGTGGAAAAGACTTTGGAGCAGGAGAAGGGGATCCTTACGGAGACGAAGAACTGCTTCGCAACCCTATCCAATGAGATCACGAGGTCGGTGGAAGAGATCGATTCGATCAGCGCGAAGACGGACTCTTTGGAGACGATCCGCAACGACATCATCGACAAGATCACTTCCCTGTCGGCCATCTCGGAGGAGAATACCGCTTCCAACGAAGAGGTGTCCAACTCCATGCGCAATATCGTGGAGAACATTTCGCTCATCAACGAGAAGGTCAACAACCTCAACAAGATGTCCCTCACCCTCGACAGGACCATGGACTTCTTCAAATCCTAAGACGAACGAAGTGCTTGCTGTTTATAACTTGCTTGCTGTTTAAAACTTGCTTGCTGTTTAAAACTTGCATGCTGTTAATAACTTGCCTGCCATTAATAACTTGCCTGCCATCAATAACTTGCTTGTCATCAATAACTTGCATGTCATCAATAACTTGCCAAGGGAAGAATGTTTGGACCACATGCCTTCAAAAGAAGAATGCTTGTCCTTCCTCCATGGCATCCAAAGCAGACCTTTCGGGGTCTGCTTTTTTTGGTTTGCACGCCATGGGCGCGCTCTAACGGGTGAGAAATTCCTCCTACTTGACCTGTGTTTTGGGCGGTTTGTGACTAAAACAACCCCAATGCTAAGATTTAGTCACAAAGAATTCTGTCTCTGCGTTCAGATTGAGAGGAAAATTTATCTAAAACATGCCAAAACACTAGTTTTGGTCACAAATTTTGCTCAAAACTAGCCAAAGTAATGCAGAGATATGTCTGGCAAGTTTCTAAAATGCAAAAAAAATGTGACTAAAACATGCCATAACCCATGTTTTAGTCACAAGGTACTTTGAAATCAATATCAAAATGAGGGAAAATCAAAAGAATCTTTGGCTAAATCAGCGCTTGATCACCTGCTTAGCCACAATTCACATAAGGGGGAGGCACCGCTCCGTTACATTAAACCTGGGGTAGGTCTACCAGGTGTCTCTCCGTTACATTAAACCTGGGGTAGGTCTGCCGGGTGCCTCCCCGTTACATTAAAACCTGGGGTAGGTCTGCTGGGTGCCTCCCCGTCCTATTAAACCTGAGGCAGGGTCTTCAGATAGGATGCGATCTCCTCATCCGAAGGAATGTAATCCGTCATGGTGCCGTCGTTGTAAGCCTGGTAAGCATACATATCGAAGTATCCGGTACCGGTGAGACCAAAGACGATGTTCTTTGCTTCGCCGGTCTCCTTGCACTTGAGTGCCTCGTCGATGGCAACCTTGATGGCATGGCTGCTCTCGGGAGCGGGAAGGATGCCTTCCACTCTTGCGAAGGTCGTTGCCGCCTCGAAGACGGAGGTCTGCTCCACGCTGCGCGCCTTGATGAGACCCTGATCATACAGCTCGGACACGATGGAACTCATGCCGTGATAGCGAAGGCCGCCCGCATGGTTTGCGGAAGGAATGAAGCTCGAGCCAAGGGTGTACATCTTTGCAAGAGGACAAACCTTACCGGTATCGCAGAAGTCATAGGCATATTTGCCACGGGTCAGGCTCGGGCAGGATGCAGGCTCCACTGCGATGATCTCATAGTCTGCCTCGCCGCGAAGCATTTCGCCGACGAAGGGAGAGATCAGACCGCCGAGGTTGGAACCGCCGCCGGCACAGCCGATGATGGTGTCAGCCTTGATGCCATACTTCTTCAGGGCGGTGTGGGTCTCGAGACCGATCACGGACTGATGCAGGAGCACCTGCGCCAGAACGGAGCCGAGCACGTAGCGATACCCTTCCTGGGTCGTGGCAGCTTCCACAGCCTCGGAGATCGCGCAGCCAAGGCTTCCGGTGGTGCCGGGGAAGTCAGCATTGATCTTGCGGCCAATGTTGGTGCTCATGGAAGGAGAAGGCGTTACCTGTGCGCCGTAGGTTCTCATCACCTCGCGGCGGAAGGGCTTCTGCTCATAGGAGCACTTTACCATGTAAACCTGGCAGTCCAGTCCGAAGTAGGAGCATGCCATGGAAAGTGCGGTACCCCACTGGCCTGCGCCGGTCTCGGTGGTTACGCCCTTAAGGCCCTGCTTCTTTGCGTAGTAAGCCTGCGCGATCGCAGAGTTTAACTTGTGGCTTCCGGACGTGTTGTTGCCCTCGAACTTATAATAGATATGCGCGGGCGTCTGAAGCTTTTCCTCCAGGCAGTAAGCGCGTACCAGCGGTGAAGGACGGTACATGCGGTAGAAGTTGCGGATCTCTTCCGGGATCTCGATGTAGGGCGTGGTTTCATCAAGCTCTTGCTTTGCCAGCTCTTCGCAAAAGATCGGTGCGAGATCTGCAACCGTTACGGGCTGCAGGGTCCCGGGATGCAGAATGGGAGCAGGCTTCTTTTTCATGTCGGCGCGTACGTTGTACCACTGCGTCGGCATCTCGTTTTCTTCGAGATAAATCTTGTAAGGGATTTCGCTCATGTTTTCTTTTCCTTTCTTATTCCGTTCTTTGGAGACGACAGTTTCGCCAATTCCGTGCGTTTGCATAAATCTTTTATATTTTATATGATTGCAGTTTTTCAGTCAAGTATTTACTTGTCTCATAAACCCCAATTTTTGACAACTTTCTTTTGCCAAGTAACGCAAAAAAGTGTATAATAAAAAAGATATTGGCAGGGTAAGGAGAAAAGTTTATGTTAGAAAGTCGTGACATCGCAATCTGTTTTTCCGTCTATGTATTCGAACTGATCATTTTCGTCCTGATCACAAGAAAGCTATTTTTTGAAAAAACCTCCTGGAAGCGTACCATTTTGCAGATTCTTGGCTGCGCCTTTTTATCCCCCGTGACGGCTATTTTGGTCTCGGATTATATCGCGATCAACGTACTGGAGGATTTTCAGATACAATCCGTCCAAAGCATTGTGTCCTACAGTATTTCCTACAGCCTTTTTCAGATCGTCGGCCTTGTTCTGTTCCTTGTAGGGTACGTAAAGTTTGTAAAGGCAAAGAACGCATCCATCGCCATGTTCGTGTTTCTGTGCTTTGCGATGATGGTGCCCAATCTGTATTACGACGTGATGCTGGAATGGCCGCTCATCGGCGTCACGTTACAGGCCGCTTTGGTCATTGCGTTCTACTTTGTCCTTGTTCCGCCGCTTTCGAGGCTGACAAAGGAACGTATGACGACAAATTCAAAGCTTTTTATCCTGTTGCCGGCGCTGACCACGCTTTACAACAGTGTTACGTTTATCATGTCCATGATCATATTCTTTAAGGTCACCTTGATGGATGAGGACATCAAGTTTATCAGAGAAATGATCGGACAGATCACGCCGGACGAAAACGCAGACCTTGTGCGCGATAAGGTTCGGGGGATTATTCAAACCTCCATCGAAAGGGTACCGGACATGCTCTTTTATTCCGTGGCCTTTGTGACGCTGGTCCTGATCATTGCGTTTGCGGTGATCGTGCAGAACATCCAGTATCTGAACGAAGCGATCAAGGCCAAGGAAGACATCAAGGAGCTGAACCGCGAGGTCATGGAGGCGCTTGCGCGCACCATCGATGCCAAGGATATGTACACCAAGGGTCACTCCCTGCGCGTTGCAAAATACAGCCGCATGATCGCAGAAAAGATGGGCCTTTCCGAGGAACGGCAGGAGGCAATATATTACATGGGACTTTTGCATGACATCGGAAAGATCGCGGTTCCCAACGAGATCATCAACAAGAAGGGGAAGCTGACGGACGAGGAATTTGGCGTCATCCAGGTTCATACGAATCAGGGCTATGAAATCCTCGCCGAGATCAAGAGCCGCCCCGACCTGGCCTACGGTGCGGAATATCATCACGAGCACTACGACGGCACGGGCTATCCGGAGCATAAGAAGGGAGAGGAAATCCCGCTTGAAGCGCGCATCATCGCCGTGGCGGATTCCTATGACGCCATGACCTCGAACCGAAGCTACCGCAATCTGCTCCCGCAGGAGAAGGTGCGCAGCGAGATCCTCAATAACATAGGCACGCAGTTTGATGAAAAGCCTGCAAAATGCATGGTTGAGATCATTGATGAGGACAAGGAATATCAATTGCACGAGTGATGAAAAATTGCTAGTAATCTGGCGTGGAATATGTTATACTAATCAATTGAGTAAAAAGTTCGAAACAGAACAAATTTCATATCCCAGGGAGGTTCTATCATGTCGCAGAGAACAGACATACACAAGGTTTTGATCATCGGCTCCGGCCCCATCATTATTGGACAGGCCTGCGAGTTCGACTATTCCGGTACCCAGGCTTGTAAGGCATTAAAGAAGCTTGGCTACGAGATCGTGCTGGTGAACTCCAATCCCGCAACGATCATGACGGATCCCGAGACGGCTGACGTCACTTACATCGAGCCCCTGAACAAGGAGCGTCTGGAGCAGATCATCGCAAAGGAGCGTCCTGACGCGCTGCTTCCGAACCTTGGCGGACAGTCGGGCCTGAACCTCTGCGCAGAGCTTGCCAGCGCAGGCATCCTTGACAAGTATAACGTAAAGGTCATCGGAGTGCAGGTGGATGCCATCGAGCGCGGTGAGGACCGTATCGAATTCAAGAACGCCATGAACGAGCTCGGCATCGAGATGGCACGCAGCGAGGTTGCCTACTCCGTAGACGAGGCGCTTGCGATCGCTGATAGGTTAGGATATCCCGTCGTTCTTCGTCCGGCCTACACCATGGGCGGCGCCGGCGGCGGACTGGTTTATAATAAGGATGAGCTGAAGACGGTCTGCGCGAGAGGCCTGCAGGCCAGCCTGGTGGGCCAGGTTCTGGTAGAGGAATCCATCCTCGGCTGGGAAGAGCTGGAACTCGAGGTGGTGCGCGACGCGGACAACAACCTCATCACCGTTTGCTTTATCGAGAACATCGACCCCATGGGCGTGCACACCGGAGATTCCTTCTGTGCGGCCCCCATGCTGACCATCTCCAAGGAGCTGCAGGCAAGACTGCAGGATTACGCATACCGCATCGTGGAATCCGTACAGGTTATCGGCGGAACCAACGTGCAGTTTGCACATGATCCCGTGAGCGACAGAGTCATCGTCATCGAGATCAACCCCAGAACCTCCCGTTCCTCCGCACTGGCTTCCAAGGCGACCGGCTTCCCGATCGCACTCGTGAGCGCAATGCTGGCATCGGGCCTCAAGCTCTCCGAGATCCCTTGCGGAAAGTATGGCACCCTTGACAAGTATGTTCCCGATGGCGATTATGTCGTGATTAAGTTTGCGCGCTGGGCCTTCGAGAAGTTCAAGGGCGTGGAAGACAAGCTTGGAACGCAGATGCGCGCCGTTGGCGAGGTTATGAGCATCGGTAAGAATTATAAGGAGGCCTTCCAGAAGGCCATCCGCAGCCTTGAGACCGGCCGCTACGGCCTTGGCCACATTGCAAAGCTGGAGGCAAAGACGAAGGAGCAGCTCCTGAACATGCTGGCAACGGCTTCGAGCGAGCGCCACTTCGCAATGTATGAGGCGCTGAAGAAGGGCGCGACCGTGGACGAGATCCATGAGCTCACTCACGTAAAGAAGTACTTCATCGAGCAGATGAAGGAGCTGGTGGAGGAAGAGGCAGCGATCTTTGCATGCAAGGGCAGCCTTCCCGCTGACGCGGCGCTGATCCAGGCAAAGAAGGACGGCTTCTCCGATAAGTACTTGAGCATCCTGCTGGGCGTTCCCGAGGCGGACGTTCGGAATAAGAGAATTGCCCTTGGCGTGGAAGAGACCTGGGAGGGCGTTCACGTAAGCGGCACGCAGGACAGCGCATATTACTTCTCGACCTATAATGGAGCGGACAAGAACCCGATCCGAAATGACAAGCCGAAGGTAATGATCCTTGGCGGCGGCCCGAACAGGATCGGCCAGGGTATCGAATTCGACTACTGCTGCGTACATGCTTCGCTGGCATTAAAGAAGCTCGGCTTCGAGACCATTATCGTAAACTGCAATCCTGAGACGGTTTCGACTGACTATGATACCTCCGACAAGCTGTATTTCGAGCCCCTGACCCTGGAGGACGTGCTCTCGATCTATAAGAAGGAAAATCCCGTCGGCGTGATCGCGCAGTTCGGCGGACAGACGCCCTTAAATCTGGCATCTGACTTGGAGAAGAACGGCGTGAAGATCCTTGGAACTTCTCCCGCAGTCATCGATCTCGCGGAGGACAGAGACCTGTTCCGCGCGATGATGGATAAGCTGGAGATCCCGATGCCTGAATCCGGCATGGCAACCACCGTGGAAGAGGCCCTCGAGGTGGCTCACAAGATCGGCTTCCCCGTAATGGTTCGTCCTTCCTACGTGCTTGGCGGACGCGGCATGGAGGTCGTATATGACGACGCAAACCTTACAAGCTATATGCAGGCGGCCGTTGGCGTAACGCCTGACAGACCGATCCTGATCGACCGTTTCTTAAATCACGCGACCGAGTGTGAGGCAGATGCCATCAGCGACGGCACCCATGCCTTCGTGCCTGCAGTCATGGAGCACATCGAGCTCGCCGGCGTACACTCCGGAGACAGTGCCTGCATCATTCCTTCCAAGCACATTTCCGAGAAGAACGTGGAGACCATTAAGGAATATACGAGAAAGATCGCAGAGGAGATGCACGTGCGCGGACTTATGAACATGCAGTACGCGATCGAGAACGACAAGGTATACGTGCTCGAGGCGAATCCCCGCGCATCCCGTACCGTGCCGCTGGTATCGAAGGTATGTAACGTGCGCATGGTGCCTATCGCGACCGACATCATCACTTCCGAGATCACTGGCCGTCCTTCGCCCGTGCCCGCGCTCAAAGAGCAGGACATCCCTTACTATGGCGTGAAGGAAGCCGTGTTCCCGTTCAACATGTTCCAGGAGGTTGACCCGATCCTTGGGCCTGAGATGCGTTCCACCGGTGAGGTGCTTGGCCTTTCCAAGTCCGTCGGCGAGGCATTCTTCAAGGCGCAGGAGGCAACCCAGACTAGGCTCCCTCTGGGCGGCACCGTACTCATCAGCGTAAACCGCAAGGACAAGGCCGAGGTCGTTGACGTTGCGAAGATGTTCAACGAGGCAGGCTTTAAGATCATCGCCACCGGAAACACCTGTGACCTCATCACGGCAGCAGGCATTCCCGCTGAGAAGGTGAAGAAGCTCTATGAGGGCAGACCGAACATTCTCGACATGATCACGAACGGCGAGATCGACCTGATCGTGAACTCGCCCATCGGTGCCGACAGCGTGCATGACGATTCCTACCTGCGTAAGGCAGCCATCAAGGGCAAGATCCCTTACATGACCACCATCGCAGCCGCAAGGGCGACCGCGGAAGGAATCCTGTACGTACAGAAGGCCGGAAGGGGAGAGGTTCACTCCCTGCAGAGCCTGCACGGACAGATCAAGGATAAGTAAGACATTATTACGGGGAGAGGCCCGAAGGTTCTCTCCCCATTTAAAAATACGAAGGAGGGAAATGAGATGGTACAGGATTTGATCGAGCTTTGTAAAGAAAGAGGACCAAAGGTATATATCCAGACGCATAATTTCCCGGATCCGGACGCGATCGGAACGGCATTTGGTCTGCAAAAGCTTCTGGAGAAGTTTGGGATCGAGCCGACGCTTTGCTATGCCGGCAGGATCGATAAGCTGAGTACTTCCAGGATGCTCGAGGAGTTTGGGATCAGCATTTATTCCTATGATGAGATCAAGGAAGACATGAAGGAAGAGGATCCCATCATCTGCGTGGACAGCCAGAAGAACGGAGGCAACATTCTCGACTTCATCGGAGACGAGGTGGCCTGCATCGATCATCATCCCACCTTTGTGGAGGAGAAGTATTATTATACCGACATTCGGATCACCGGTGCCTGCGCGACGCTGATCACGGGATATTACATGGAGCTGGGCCTTACGCCGGAGGAGAACGTGGCCTCCGCGCTGATGTATGGCCTGAAGATGGATACCATGCAATTCTCCCGCGGCGTGACGGATCTCGACATCGCGGCGCTGCGTTTCCTGTTCCCTTTGCATAACAAGGCGAAGATCTCGAAGCTGGAGCAGAACACCATGGCATTCCGTGACCTGAAGGCGTATGGCGCGGCCATCGAGAATATTCAGGTATATGACCGCTTCGGCTTTACGGTAGTGCCCTTTGCCTGCCCCGACAGCCTGATCGCAATGCTGGCGGACTTTATTCTGGCACTCGACGAGGTGGAGGTTGTGGTTGTGATCTCCGTTCGTGAGGACGGCCTGAAGTTCTCCGTGCGTTCCGAGATCGAGCAGGTGCATGCCGGGTATCTGATCCGCGACGCCTTGTCCGGCCTAGGCAATGCCGGCGGACATGCTTCCATGGCAGGCGGCTTTATCGCAAAGCAGAACGTTGAGCCCATGGGCGCCTATTATGATGCTGAGCTTCGCGAGAGATTTATGAACGTGCTCGTGAAGATGGGTTACTTGAAATCTTAATTATTTGTGGAAGTAGCATATCAATGAGTCAAAGAAAAACTTATCAGATCGTTTTGTTCGTGATTTCCATGATCCTGTTCAATTATTTCGGGAAAATGATCGCGAACCATTATTCCTTACCAGTCTGGATGGATTCGCTCGGAACGGTGACCGCAGCTTATGTCTGCGACCCGTTCTGCGGCGCGATCGTAGGACTGACCCTGAATCTTGCGTATGGATTTCAGGATCCAACGTCGTTTCTATACGGGCTCACCAGCATCGCCATTGGCATCAGCGCAGGCATCTGCGCCAGGAAAAAGCTGTGTGAGTCCCTATTCGGCATTCTGACTTCCAGCGTCATCATCACTATGTGCTCCGTCGCCATCTCTGCTCCCATCAACCTGCTCGTCAATGGAGGCATGGTTGGGAACCAGTGGGGAGACGGCGTGGTTTCTTATCTCCTGGAGCAGGAGGTCCATCCCTTCCTCGCGACCATCGTGGGAGAATTCTATGTTGATTTCCTGGATAAGTTCATCACGCTTCTGATCCTGTTTTTGACGATCCAGCTGTTCCGTCTCCGCAGGAAGCATCTCGCGCAGTCCGCTGCGCTTTTTGGCGTGCTCGCCTTAGCGGCCTCGATGCTCCTTGGCGATGCGGCGCAGGCGAAGTCCAATGACATTCACAACAATAATATTCAGATCGTTTATAGCAGTGACAACGGCCTGCCCTGCGGGGAAGCAAATGACGTCATCCAGACCAACGACGGTATTCTCTGGGTGGGCACCTATGCCGGCCTGTACCGTTATAACGGTGCGGATTTTCGGCTGATGGACTATTCGTCGGTCAGAAACGTGAACTGCCTCTACCTGGATGAAGAGGGAAGACTTTGGATCGGAACCAATGACAATGGCGTATCCATTGCCATACAGGAGCGCGTCGCGAACGTGATCGACGCCTCCAACGGTCTGCCTGCGAATTCCGTGCGGAGCATCACCATGTCCTCGCAGGGAGAGTATTACATCGGCACGACCTCGAGCATGATCATATTGACTTTGGACGGCGGGCTTAGCATTCTCGCTGAGCTTCCTGAGATCGTCTACGCGCATTCCTCCTCGGCGGGTCCGGACGGCATGATCGCCGCAGCGACCAATGACGGCGAACTGTTCCTGATCCGCGGGACGGAGATCCTTGCCTCGCAGCGCTTAAGCGCGGAGCAGGAAATCTATACCTGCGTGCAATTTAAGGAAGACGGGACGCTCTATGCGGGGACTAGCTCGAACCACGTGTACGCTTATGACGTTTCGGAGGGGACTCTGAAGGAGCAGGGGATCCTCAGCAGCAAGGAGATCAACCACCTCAACAGGATTTATCTCAAGGGGGACGGCACAAAGTATGTCTGCGCCGATAATGGCGTTGGCTACTGGGACGATGCGGATACCTTCCACGTGCTCAATCTCGGGGAATTCCGTAATTCCATCGACAATATGACGATGGATTATCAGGGAAATCTGTGGTTTTCCTCGTCCAGGCTTGGGCTCTTAAAGCTCTCCGCGTCGCCGTTTACGGACCTATACCGGCAGTCGGGGATCAAGGGGAGCGTTGTCAATGCCATCACGAAATGGCAGGGCAATCTGTATGTGGGAACGGATGAGGGACTGGACCTCATCGACACGAAATATAAGAAAAAATGGGATACGGAGCTGACGAGCATGCTCTCCGGCGTGCGCGTCCGGTGTCTCAAGGCGGATGCAGACGGCGGACTTTGGGTCTGCACCTACGGCAAGGGACTGATCCACGCGGAAAAGAGCGGAAGGATCACGACCTTTGACGGCACGGCGGGCGGAAAGGATTTTGGCGACTGGGCGAGAGTCGTGATCGAGCTCTCGGACGGAAGACTTCTGGCCTCCAGCGACGTAGGACTTGGATTCTTTCGCGGAAATGAACTGGAAAATACGGTGCGGTATGAGGACGGCCTGAGCAAGGCGATGATCCTTTGCCTGGTGGAGCTTTCGGACGGACGGATCCTTTGCGGAACGGACGGAGAGGGTATCGTGGTCATTGAGAACGATAAGCCGGCAGGGTATCTCTCCAAGAAGGACGGCCTCAGCTCTGACGTCATCCTCAGGATCGTGGAGGATCCAGTGGAGAAGGGCGCGTACATCGTGACCAGTAACGGGCTTTGCTATATGGACGGGGAAGATAAGATCCGCTTCCTGGACAATTTCCCGTATTATAATAACTATGACGTCTGGGCCATGGACGACGGAACGCTCTTTGTGCTCAGCAGTGGCGGCATCTACGTAACGGACCGGGACGAGCTGTTTGGAGGCGGGAAGCCCGAGTATGAACTGCTCGATTCCAAGCGCGGCCTGAACGTGGCGCTCACCGCGAATTCCTGGGATTATCTGGAGAGTAACGGTGACATGTATCTGGCCTGCGACGACGGTGTCTACTGCTTCAACATTCATGATTATGGCGCAGTCAGAAGGTCCTATCGTCTGAAGATCTCGTCCGTCTACTTGGACGGCGTGGAGCGGGAGCTCGAACGAGGCGAGACCTTCTATGTCGGAAGGAACGTCTCCAAGCTGGAGATCTTCCCTGAGATCATCAATTATACCGCGGACGATCCGGGCATCAGTTATTATCTGGAAGGGTTTGACGCCGCGCCGACCATAACGCGCCAGAGCGCCCTGACGAGCATCATCTACACAAACCTGCCCGCCGGGACCTATCAGTTCCACTTTACCGTGCTCGATAATAAGAATGAGAAAAAGATCGAAGAGAGCGTGTTCGAGATCGTCAAAGAGCAGGAAATGTACGACACCGGGTGGTTCCACGTTTATATGTTCGTGGTTGCCATGCTGGCGGTTGCCTGGCTGACTTGGTTCATCGCGAGGACGCAGATCCAGCGCACCATCAACTTCCAGAAGAAGGAGCTCGAGTTCGCGAAGAACCAGGTGAAGATGGGGAATGAGACCATTCTCGCCATCGCGAAGACGGTGGACGCAAAGGATGAGAACACCAGCCAGCACTCGCAGCGCGTTTCAGAGTACAGCGTGCTCATCGCCAAGGAGCTTGGATTCTCGGCGGAGGAATGCGAGAACCTGCGGAAGGCCGCGCTGCTTCATGACATTGGAAAGATCGGCATTCCGGATAAGGTTTTGAATAAGCCTGCGCACTTGGATGATAAGGAATATGAGATCATGAAGTCGCATGTGACGAGGGGCGCGGAGATCCTCAAGGACTTTACGCTGGTGGAGCACGTGGTCGACGGCGTGACCTATCATCATGAGAGATACGACGGAAGCGGTTATCCGCAGGGCCTGAAGGGCGACGACATCCCGCTGTACGGCAGGATCATAGGCATCGCGGATGCGTTCGATGCCATGACGGCGAACCGTGTCTACCGTAAGAAGCTGGACTTTTCCATCGTTTTGGAGGAGCTTCGGTGCGGCAGGGGAAAACAGTTCGACCCGAAGCTGGTGGACATTCTGTTCCGGCTCATCCGAAAGGGAAAGATTAATCTGGATGCGCTGTATCATACGCATGTGGAGCTCCCGAAGTGGTTCCTTGAGGAGCGGGAGCAGACCGCGCACACGGCAAATGATGAGGAGGGCAAGGCTAAGTGAAGAGAATGAGAATTGTGACAGTGATCACCGCCCTCGTGATGATCTGCATCTTTGCTTTCATCAATTATCTTGCCACGAAGGATGATGACCAGTCCAGAACGATCAAGGTCGGGTTCGTTTATGACGGGGACGCGAGCGCTCCGTATTCCTATAATTTCATTCGCGCGCAAAAGAAGCTGGACGCCTATGATTTCGGCGGAAGGGTGACGACGGTCGCGAAGGAGAACGTTTCGGACGAGACCTGCGAGCAGGCCATCCGCGAGCTGATCGAGGAAGGCTGCGATCTGATCTTTACGACGAGCTATGGGTACGGCGAGGTGGCAAAGCGCATTGCCAAGGAATATCCGGAGGTTCAGTTCTGCGAGGCAACCTGTGACAACGCGAACCAGGATCCGCTTCCGAACTATCACACCTTTATGGGCGAGATCTATCAGGGAAGATACATTACGGGGATCGTCGCCGGAATGAAGCTGAAGGAAATGATCGATCAGGGAGTGATCACGGCGGAAGAAGCGAAGCTTGGATATGTCGGGGCATACCCTTACGCGGAGGTCATCTCCGGGTATACGGCTTTTCTGCTCGGCGTCAGGAGCATCGTGCCGACGGCGACGATGGAGGTGCAATATACCAATACCTGGACCAGTTACGTGCTGGAGAAGAAATGCGCGCAGTCGCTGATCGACGACGGGTGCGTCATCCTTGCGCAGCACTCCGACACGATCGGGCCGGCCGTGGTCTGTGAAGAGGCGGCGGAGCAGGGAAAGAGCGTGTATCACGTCGGCTATAACCAGAGTATGATCGACATCGCGCCCACCACCTCCCTCGTCAGCACCAGGATTGACTGGTCGCATTATATCATCGCGGCGACGGAGGCCGTTCTGAATGAAAAGCCGATCGAGAAATCCATTGAGGGGAACGTGAACGGAAATGACGTGGGAGCCGGCTTTGAGCAGGGCTGGGTGCAGATCCTGGACCTGAACGGGCTGATCATCGCGGACGGCACGCAGGCGGCCGTGGACCAGGCGATCGAGAAGTTCAAGAAAGAGAAGCTGATGGTCTTCGTGGGGGATTACGTGGGCGTGGATCCGCTAAATCCCGAGGACGTGATCGATCTTCGCAGCGGATATGAGGAGAACAAGAGCGCGTCGGCGCCCTCCTTCCACTATGTGCTGAAGGACGTGATTACGATTAAGGATTGACCCCGGGGGATAGATTAAGCCCTCTCTCTCAGGCACGCTCGCGCTATGAGTGCAGCGTAGCGGTACTAAGGCGCCAAAAGACGTCGCCTAAGTACCGACGCTTGGCACACATGCCTGAGAGAGAGGGCTTAATCCTCCCCCTTGAGGTAATGGACATGATTCATTTATAATAGACATAGTGAAAGCCCAGCCTGTGAAGGTTGGGCTTTGTTGTTGCTATCTTTTTGAGTAGACGCTTATAATATTATGTTTCTCGAGTTTTTTAGAATTCGCAGTTGCGGGGGGTGCGGGGGTAGGGGATGACGTCGCGGATGTTTTCAACGCCGGTCAGGTACATGATCAGGCGCTCGAAGCCCATGCCGAAGCCGCTGTGGATGCAGCCGCCGTAGCGTCTGGTGTCGAGATACCAGTCGATGCCGTCCTTGTCAACGCCCATCTCGTTCATTCTCTCAATGAGCTTGTCCAGGTTTTCTTCTCTCTGGCTGCCGCCCATGAGCTCGCCTGCCTGAGGAACGAGGAGGTCTACTGCCGCAACGGTCTTGTTGTCGGGGTTCACCTTCATGTAGTAAGCCTTGATCTCCTTCGGCCAGTCGGTCACGAACACGGGGCCGTGGAAGTAATCTACGATATATTTCTCATGCTCCTTTGCGATGTCCTCGCCGTAGTCAGGCTGGAACTCCCACGTTACGTCGGCCTTCTTCAAGAGGTCGATCACATCATGATGGGAGATTCTGGTGAAATGAGCGTTCACAATGTCGTCCAGCTTTTCCTTCAAGCCCTTGGAGACGAACTTGTCGCAGAAAGCGATCTCCTCAGGGCACTTGTCGCAAACATATTTCACCACGTACTTGAGCATCTCTTCCTCGATGTCCATCAGGCCCTGCAGGTCGCAGAATGCCATCTCTGGCTCGATCATCCAGAACTCGTTCGCATGGGTCTGGGTGTTGGAATTCTCGGTTCTAAAGGTAGGACCGAAGGTGTAGATGTCGCCGAATGCCATGGCGAAGGTCTCGCCCTGGAGCTGGCCGGAACCGGTGATGAAGCTCTGCTTGCCGAAGAGGTCCTTGCTGAAATCTACCTTGCCATCATCGGTCCTGGGAAGATCGTTCATGTTCAGGGTGGTGACCTTAAACATCTGATCGGAGCCCTCGCAGTCCGCGCAGGTGATCAGAGGCGTGTGCACGTAGAGATAACCTCTCTCCTGGAAGTAGCTGTGGATCGCCATGGCAGCAACGCTGCGGATGCGGAACACGGCGCTGAACAGGTTCGTGCGGGGACGCAGATGTGCAACCGTACGAAGGAACTCTCTGGTGTGGCGCTTGGGCTGGATGGGATAGTCCTCAGGACAGTCGCCAAGGAGTGCCACGCTGGTCGCCTTCAATTCGAAGGGCTGCTGATTTTCGGGGGTCAGAACCACCTTACCAGTGACCTGAACGCTTGCCCCAACTCTTATCTTGGAGATGGCGTCAAAATTATCAAGTCCATTCTCGTAAACCACCTGTAAATTCTCAAAAAACGAACCATCGTTTACGTTCAGGAATCCAAACTGTGACTGTGCGCGATTGGTACGGACCCAGGCACAGATGGTCACTTCTTTGGATGCATATTCAGAAAGGTTTCTGAACAGCTCTTTGATCTTTGTTCTCATCTCTTTTTCCTCCTTAAAAAATCATTATAGGAGCTATGATACCATTTTTTTCAAAGATTTCAATCTTTTTTTGTATTTTGCCGCGTATTTTATGTCATTCGTCATGATTTTCGTGAGGAAGGGAAGATGCAAGGGTTTCGTCTTTGACTTTTATTGCCATTTGGTTTATTCTTTTCTTATCAGGATACCTGTCTAAAGGCATCCTGCCGCTTGTCAAGGGTTCTTCAGGAGGCGCTGCTGCAAAAGATAAGCACAAGATTATCATAAAAGGAAGGAATTTGCAAAAAACTGTATCTTAGGAAGCAAGAAAAATAACGCGAGAATGGGAGGGTATGGCATGTATTACGTAGAAGATCAGGATCCGATTTTGGTGAAGCAGGAAGTGGAGCTCGATCAGGCGGAGTTAAAGCGCCTGTATCAGGAGATCATGGCGAGGTTTGGCGGGTACGTGCATCGTTCCTACGACAGCATGTTCGGGCCGTATTCCTTCCCGAAGAAGCTCGAAGAGGAGTTCAAGTTTATTAAGGAGTATCATGAGACGCCGCTGGGAGAACAGGCGGACGGACTTGCGATGACCCATTATGAATATGATGAATATGTCGTTCCGGAGCTGGCGAGATGGATCAAGGCGTTGCTCGAGGGAGACGTAAGCGTCCTGGCGGCCTTAAAGAAGGGAAAGGTCACGGAGTGTGCCGGAGGGGCCCTGGGTGAGGACCAAAATGAGGAAAACTTAAAGAGGGCAAAGCAGGAGAAGGCGCTGAAGGAGATGAAGGAGTATCTGCAGTCTTCGGCGGAGAGCATGGACGGGGAGCGGTTCCGTCAGCTTTCGGAGCAGGTGATGGCCAGCTTCCAGGAGATGCCGAACGCAGAGCTGTTAGAGGATCTCGAAGGCTATCGTAAGAAGATCCTCGCCTGTGTAAGGATGCGCCCCGTCATGACATTATATAAGGATAAATGGAATGAACTTCGGCGCGTTTATGGCGACGTGAAAAAATTTTATGAAGGTACGGGACTCTTTGAGGAGTTGCTGGCGAAGTTTGAGTAAGAGCCGTTTGCAAAGACGCATGGGCTGGAGAAGCTTGAATGAGCAGGGCTGCCTGTGAAAGCGAATGGATTGGAGAGGCTTGGATGAGCAGGGTCGCCTGTGAAGGCGAATGGACGGGCGAAAGATAGGCAAGAAAGTCGGGTAGATCAGCAAGATAGAGGGTTGTCAGAGGCGGGGATTTTCAAGTAGAATAAGTAAGGATCGAGAAAGAACTTAAAGCAAGAATATGAACTTGGAGGGACATATGGAACTGTATGAAGTGAAGCTTGGAAAAGCAAAGTGCGGGCTGGATCTGGGAGACGGAAGTGAGCGCGCGGAATACGTGGATCAGGATTATATCCTGCATAAGCTGGGAAGGCCGCATCGCTGCGTCAACATTATGTACACCTTATATCCGAAGGATGCCCAGTGGCCGCAGAGGATCAGCAAGGCCTGCGCGGACATGGACGTAAAGTTCCAGTGGGATTATCCCTATGATGATTATTTTCCTTTTGGCGCGGACGGACAGCCCTTCGGGCAGATGAAGGACATCAGAAGGCACGGGCAGGACGTACTGCTCACGCTGACGGTGGACTGCTCTTTGGATGACGAGTATCTTCGCGGCGTGGCAAGGCAGTTCGCAGAGTTTGGCCGCATGCGGATCCGCATCAATCATGAGTGTCAGGGCAACTGGTTCACGCATAATAAGCGTTTTACCTTTGAGGAGATCGGCGCATTTTTCGTTCGCTTTGCCAAGATCATTAAGGAAGAGGCACCGAACGTGAAGACCATCTTCTGCGCGGGCTTTGTAAAGCCGGACGGCAAGGTGGACCGTGAGGATGCGTTCCTTGAGGCATATAAGACGGCGGACATTTGGTCCGCGGACAGTTATCCGGCGCTGCATTACGGCTGGCCTTATGATATTGCGGAGGTTGGCGGCGGCAGCTATAAGGCGGATAATCTGCGTGAGATTTATGACCTTTTCGAGGCGACGGCGAAGCGTCTTCGCGAGGTGACGGGGAAGAACAATCCCATGAGCACGGCAGAGTGCAATACGGACGGCGACGTGACGGGACCGTTCCATCAGGGAGAAGCCGTGGTGAAGTTCGCCGAGTATTTCAGGGATCATCGGACCAGCGACTGGTTCGACGGCATTTCCATGTATCAGTTCCGCGACAGAGGGCGCCTTGGCCTGGAGATCGAGGATCCTAATAATCATGCAGTCGGTATTGAGCAGCCCGTGCTGGCAGATTATAAGAAGCTGATCTATGATCCGTATTTCCTGCCGGAGATGAAGCGGGGCGAGGCAGCGTCCTTCCCGGCAAGGCTTCGCTGGGGCGGATCGGATGACGCGGACGGGATTGAGATCCCCGTACAATTCGAGGGAACGCCGGAATTCTGCGAGGCCACCTTTGAAGAGGATGCCTGTCTTATGATCGAGTTCGGCGGCAAGTGGTTTTATAAGGCGAAGGGCGTAAAGACGATCGATTTCATGAGCCTGTTCTTCGAAAAGAAGCTTTCCGGGCCCTGCGTACTTCCGATGCGGATCTTTGGAACGCCTGCGGACGGCGTGAATCCGAGGACGGATGCCGAGGATTGGGCGACGAATTATTATAGCGAGCTAACGAGCGCGCCGGAGTTTCGCATCCGTTATGAGGTGCCTGGAAGAGTGGGACTGTATTGATCGCGGGAACGCGCAAAAATTGCGTGTTGCCGCATTGGTAAAAATTTGTTAAAATAAGAGACGACGATTTTGGAAAAGGAAAGAACTTTTGCAAAAGTACGTCGTCTCTTTTATTAGAGCAGCAGATGAGCGCTTTGCCTTCGGTGGCAAAACGCAGGGAGGATACAGGCTTGAAAGATGCGGAAATCCTGGATCTCTACTTTGCCCGAAATGAACAGGCGATCGCCGAGACCCAGAAAAGTTACGGAACCTACTGCTTTAGCATTGCATTCCACGTCCTTCATGATCAGGAGGACTCGGATGAATGCGTCAATGATACTTGGATGAGGGCATGGAACTCCATCCCTCCGAACAGGCCGGAGCACCTAAATCTATATCTTGGCAAGATCACGAGGAATCTTTCCTTTGACCGTTGGAAGAAAAAGAAGGCCGCGAAGCGCGGCTGTGGTGAGACGGAGCTGGAGCTGGAAGAGCTGGCGGAATGCATTCCCGCGGCGGGGACCAGTACGGAGGAGGCCGTGGAGGCGGCAGAGCTGAAGCGAATGATCAATGCATTCCTTCGGACATTGCCGGAAAAGGAGTGTAACGTGTTCCTTCGCAGGTATTGGTATTCCGAGGAATATACGGAGATCGCGGAGCGATATGGCATGAACCTGAATTCCGTGAAAACTTCGCTATTCCGTACCAGGGGAAAGCTGAAGGCTTTCTTGGAAAAGCAAGGGATCATTTTGTGAGGATGTTTTTATGGACGAAAAGAAAATGGAAGGTGCGATGCGCTTATATGAAGCGATGGAGGGTGTTGACCCGGATCTGTTGCTTCGGAGCGAAAAGCCCGTAAAACAAAAGAAAATCATTCCATTCCAGCGGTTTACCAGAGCAGCCGCAGCCTGCCTTGCACTCATTGTGGTGGGCACGGCCTGTTATGCGACCCTTCGGAATCTCGGATCTCCAAAGGCAGAGAGCGCTAATTTCGTTTCGGATTCTGCCTCCTCAGAGCGGGCTAAGAGTGCAACCGACGGAGCGGTGAATCAGAAGAGTGAAATGATCTATAACGAAGCGGCGGCTGCGATCGAGAATGAGCAGGCGGGCGCGCCTTATGCGGAAGAGGCGGATCATCGCGACGCGGAAGCGACCGTGGACTGGAGCGCGGAAGCTGCCATGGAATCTCAGACAAACAGTGCGACTTCGAGCCTGAAGCAAGACGATGAAACTAAGATAGACCTCAAGGGAGAAGGGAAATTCTATCATTTCGTTTCTGACCTTAACGGCTATGGAAATGACTTTGCCGGTGCGGATACGGAGGAATATTTCAGTGATAAATACATGGAAGTGCAGATCGGCGACGAGACGCCTTTCCTGATGAATTATGAGCAGCTTTCTAAGGCCACCTATGTGTTCTTTACACAGCGGGTGGAACTGCGTGCCGTAGAAGATCAAACCTTTACGGACTATGTGACGCTTCGTGTCTATGATCGAAACGGCACCGTGACGGACTGCTTTGTAGTCAGCGGGAAGTACCTGCAGATCATGGGAAGGCCCGGCACCTTCGAGATCATGGACGAGGGCTGGGATTATGAAGAATATAAGTGGCATCTGTCGGAGATGGCACGGGAGGAATAAAGCATGGGTGAGACCCAGAAAAAACAGACAGACCGACAGGTGTTCCTGGACGTCCTTCGCGTGACGGCGACGATTGCCGTGGTCATGATGCACACGGTGTCTGGCGTGTTGTACGGCTACTTTGACATGAACGGGTATGAGCGCAGGATCAAGGCGTTTCGGGCGATCATCGACGCGACCTCCTGGAGCGTTCCGATCTTCCTGATCGTCAGCGGGTACCTACTCCTGAATCCGAAAAAACGGATCACCTGGAAGGATACCTTCTTAAAGTATTGCCGCCGTATTATTCTCGTGCTGATCCTTTTCGGCATTCCCTATGCCGTGCTGGAGCTGGTGGGCTATCTTCACACCTTTGAATGGTGGATGATCCCGCGGGGGATCAAGAACACGGCCATGGGACGAAGCTGGTCGCACATGTGGTATTGCTATCTGATCTTGATCCTGTACCTGGTGACGCCGCTCTTAAAGTGGATTTTGCAAAAGGTCCCGAAGGCGGCAGTTTATGCCTTGATGGCGATCCTTGCACTGGGAGTGAGCATCCTGCCTTATATCGAGGTCCTCTTTGTGTGGCCCCGATTTCTGGCGATCCCGGACCAGGGGATTTATCTGTTCTATTTTCTGTGCGGGTATCTCTGGTCAGTGAGTGAGCATAGGCCGAACAAAAAGGAGGGCATCGCGTGCCTCTCCCTATTTTTCGTGATATTGCTCCTGGAGATGGGGAGCCGATTTGTCGAAGGGTATGAGCTTGACATGGCGTATGGCTATCCGCCGACGCTTCTCGCGGCGCTGCTTTTATTCCATGCCTGCTGGACCTTCCAGAAGCTGGCCGCGCAACGAAGTAAGGCAGAAGCCGGGACTAGCGCTTTCCTTTTAAAGGTGGTTGCCTTTATGAATCCGCTGTGCTTTGGGATTTACTTGATCCACCCCGCCTTTCTAAACCTATTTTATAAGATTCTGAAGATCTCGATCATGAATTTTAGGTTTTACTGGGGCACGCCGTTATTCTTCTGCATTGCCTTTTTTGGAGCGGCGTTCTCGACCTGGGTACTGCGGCTGATCCCGCCGATGCGGAAGTACGTCCTATAACGTGGCATGACCTCCCGAGACGGGTGGAAAGAAGTGCATGAAAGAAGGGAACGGATGGAAGATCCGTTCCCTGTTTTTATGTGATGTTTCTATATTATTCGCTTTGGCTTGTCCAGCGGCCGGAAGCGCCGCAGGGGAGGATGAGGCCGCTCTCCGTCACGGGCAGGCCGATCTCGTCGGAGACGACGGTGCCGCCAAAGCGCTTGGTGATGACGGTGTTTAGCATGTAGGTCAGGACGGCAGGCTGCAGCCCCGTGGTGTAGGAGTTGATCAGGAAGAAGAGGGAATCCTTCTTTAAGAGCTGCGCCGTGAGCTCCAAGAAGGGGAAGATGCTTTCTTCGATCTTCCAGACCTCGCCCTTGGGGCCGCGACCGTAGGAGGGCGGATCCATGATGATGCCGTCATATTTGTTCCCGCGGCGGATCTCACGCTCCACGAGCTTCACGCAATCATCCACGAAATAACGGATCGGAGCGTTTTCCAGCCCAGAGGAGATGGCGTTCTCCTTCGCCCAGGCCACCATGCCCTTTGCGGCATCCACGTGGGTGACGCTTGCGCCGGCAGCGGCAGCAGCGATGGTCGCGCCGCCCGTATATGCAAAGAGATTCAAAACCTTGATCTCGCGGTCAGGGTTTTCTTTTTTTGCCTTCTGAATGATCCCGGAAAACCAGTCCCAGTTCACGGCCTGCTCGGGAAAGAGGCCGGTGTGCTTAAAGCTGAAGGGCTTTAAGTGGAAGGTGAGCTCGCCGCCGCCTTTGGAGGGAGCGGGATTGGTTTTCACGAAGCTTTCGCCCTGATAATGAATGGTCCACTCCTCGGGAAGGTTTCGAAATTCCCATTCGCCGCCGCCCTTGTTGGAGCGGTGATAATGGCCGTTCTTGTTCTTCCAGCCCTCGTTGTCATGCGGGGTGTTCCAGATCACCTGGGGGTCGGGTCGAACCAGGCGGTATTGCCCCCAGCGCTCTAATTTCTCTCCGTTAGAAGTGTCCAAAACTTCATAATCTTTCCAATGATCGGCAATCCACATATGTATTGCTCCTTTATCTTTCTCATCTTTCGGCCTTCTGATCTTACTAAGGCGCGGGAGCGATTCCCGCCGCTCGATCCTAGTGTATCACAGATTTTCCGCAAATCCCATGCTTTTTTAGAAAAATCCATTGCTTTTTTCGCGGTTTCCATTTATTATTTTAGTGTTGGAATGCGTTAATTTAATAAAGTAAAAGGCGTTTCCTAAGACCGAAAAAGGAGAGAGGGGAAAAGAAATGGGTGGTAGTATTCTTGAGGTAGTTGCATTTGTCTGTTACTTGGTGATCGTCCTCGGCGTCGGCGTGTATTTCTTCGTTAAGGGAAGCAAGCTGCAGGGCGGTGACAAGGAGTATTTCCTTGGCGGAAGAAAGATGAACGGTTGGGTTGCGGCTCTGTCCGCAGGCGCTTCCGACATGAGCGCATGGGTGCTGATGGGCCTTCCCGGTTCCATTTATCTTTGGGGAATGGGACAGGTTTGGATCTCCGTGGGACTTCTCATCGGAACAATCTGTGCATGGATCTTCGTTGCACCGAAGCTTCGCCGTTATTCCATCGCTGCAGGCGATGCCATTACGATCCCGCAGTTTTTGACGAAGCGTTTTCTTTCGAAGAGTTCCGTGTTGCAGATCATCTGCGCGATCATTTTCATCGTGGCGTATTGCGTCTATGCGGCATCCAGTCTTGTGGCCTGCGGCAACCTGTTTACGACGGTATTTGGCGTGCGCGAGGTGGGTGGCATTACAATGAATGCGACCTTCTACATGATCTGCGCCGCAGTGATCATTCTGCTCTATACCTTCCTTGGCGGATTTAACGCCGTTTGCTGGACGGACTTTTTCCAGGGCATGCTGATGCTCACGGCTTTGATGGCAACGCCGCTGATCGTGAACTTCGCGATGCAGGCATCTGATTTTGCTCCGCTGGCGCAGGTTTCGACGGATCCGAACTATTATAATCTGTTATCGAGCGGTAAGTTTGACTGGAAGAGCCTTTCCGATATTTTAAGCGGTCTCGGCTGGGGCCTTGGCTACATGGGCATGCCTCACATTCTCGTGCGCTACATGTCCGTAAAGTCTGAGGCGGAAATGAAAAAGTCCCGCGTCATCGGCATTTGCTGGACGGGTCTGATCCTTGCCATGGCGTCCATCGTTGGTCTTGCAGGCCATCAGTTCCTCGGCGCTTATCTTGAGCAGGGCAGCCAGCAGCTTGTGTTCATTACCATCGTTCGCCAGATCTTCCCGGCACTGCTTGCAGGCGTTATGCTTTCCGCGATCCTCGCTGCATCCATGAGTACCGCAGATTCCCAGCTGCTCGCATCCTCCTCCGCCTTTGCGTCTGACGTATATAAGCCCGTATTTCGCAAGGATGCTTCCGATAAGGAAATGCTTTGGGCGGGCAGAATTGTGGTAGGCATCATTTCCGTCATCGCACTGTTCATCGCAATGAGCCCGAGCTGTAAGGGCATCATGGCCCTCGTTGAGTGCGCGTGGGCGGCCTTCGGCGCAGCCTTTGGTCCTGCCATCCTGTTGTCATTATATTGGAAGAGATTCACTTATAAGGGCGCCATCGCCGGTATCGTGACCGGATTCGTGGTGGATGCACTTTGGTACGTATTCCTGTCTGGTCCTACCGGCCTGTATGAGATCATTCCCGGTTTCATCGCCAGCATGATCGCGGCAATCCTGGTATCCAAGTGGGACGTAGAGCCCTCCAATGAGATCACCGCACTTTTCGACAAGGCAGGGCAGGAGACGGAGTGATTAAGTAACAACTCGGCAGGCATCAATGGATCAGGAGGATTGACATGGAAAAGAAAAACAGCGCCATTGGATGCATCGGATGGGCCATTGTGATCCTTTTTCTCATGTTCATTCTGTTTGTGCTGATCTTTCCGAAGATCAGAGAACAGGAGCAAGAAAGAAGGGACGATGAGGCACGGCTGGCCTTTCAACAGACCATGGAGGCGTATGGCTTGACGGAAGGCGAGTATGCGATCTGGAAGGTTGAGAATGACCCTGCGAACAGGGGGACCTACTTATTTGAATTTACGTCGCACGAAAAGGATTATTATGCCGAGGTCGACGTAAGTCTTCATGCCAGCAGCAAGGTGGTATCTACCACATACTATTCCAGGGCACTCTATGAGGCGATCGTGGATGAGGTGAAAAAGCAGATCGACCAAAGGGGACTGTTTCGCAAGGGCACCATAGAGATATCGCTCTCTCCTTGGGGAGAAAACAGAATCGGGTTTACGGAACTCGAGGGGAAGGGAGAGCCGGAAGACCTCCAGACGTTACCGTCTTACCTGACGCCGGATACGTTTGGTTATTACATTTATCGATGGAAAAATGACAAAGACTTGGTTTATCGTCATCCACTTTGCATTACCATTACCTATTATAGTAAGGAAGAGAATATCTCGATCGAGAAGCTGGAAGACCTCTTTACGATGAATGGCATGAATATGACGTTCTCCTGGCGATGTGATCATTACCTTGCGACGCCCGAGGACTGCACCGAAAATGATCTTAGAGCCACGGTGAGATATACTTACGGCGAGATGAAATATGAGAATTTCGACTAAAAAACAAAATATTTCGGATTGTATTTAAAAAAATACAATTTTTCTTGGAGATTTGTGAAATTCGTACTTGCACAAATCTCCTTTGTCATTTATACTAAATAACGCTGTGGCATGATAGCTGTGAAGCGTGAGGTTGCCGTGTTTCGGTGACGGAATACGGGTTTTCCGTGGAGCGAATGTCAAGTTAGGAAACTGACGACAAGTCACTGTGTACCAAAGGAACTTTTGCTGAAGTTCTACAATGTCTGCCCCCGGGGCAGAAACGACGTGTAAGGGAATGAGCCGGACATACGTTGCAGATGGTTCAGGACACACACGGGAGGGTGTACAGTCGCCACTTGTCGTACTTTCGAAATCAAAAGTGCGAAAAGGAGGAGACTTTTTTTATGGCAAGTCAAGTAATGAGAATTACCCTGAAGGCTTACGAGCATCAGCAGGTGGATGCATCTGCAAAGAAGATCATCGAAACGGTAAGGAAGACGGGCTCCCAGGTCAGCGGCCCCGTGCCTCTTCCCACGAAGAAGGAAGTGGTTACCATCCTTAGAGCCGTACACAAGTACAAGGACTCCAGAGAGCAGTTCGAGCAGCGTACCCACAAGAGACTGATCGACATCATCGCTCCCAACCAGAAGACGATCGATGCACTGCAGAGACTGGAAATGCCTGCCGGCGTTTACATTGACATTAAGATGAAGACCAGATAATAGGAACAGCAATTTCTGTTATTAAGTAGTAAAAAGTGCAACGGAAGGAAACTATGAAACCTCTACTTAGACGTATGAACGGACGATGATCCGGTCCACTATGTAGATGAAACAATGGAGGTAAAACAAAACATGAAGAAAGCAATTTTAGCAACTAAGATCGGCATGACCCAGATCTTTAACGAGGACGGCGTTCTGGTTCCCGTAACTGTTCTTCAGGCTGGCCCTTGCGCAGTAACGCAGGTTAAGACCGTTGAGAACGACGGCTACAGCGCAGTACAGGTTGGCTTCGTTGACAAGAAGAACAAGTACAGCGAAGAGGGAACGCTCATTCATGCTCACGGCGTGAACAAGGCTGAGGCAGGTCACTTCAAGAAGGCCGGCGTAAGCTCCAAGAGATACGTTCGCGAGTTCAAGTTTGAGAACGCTTCCGATTATAAGCTTGGCGATGAGATCAAGGCTGACATCTTTGCAGCAGGCGACAAGATCGACGCAACTGCGATCAGCAAAGGTAAGGGATTCCAGGGTGCGATCAAGAGACTTGGTCAGCACAGAGGACCCATGAAGCACGGTTCCAAGTTCCATCGTCATCAGGGTTCCAACGGTGCATGTTCCAGCCCCAGCCGCGTATTCAAGGGCAAGGGAATGCCTGGTCACATGGGTAACGTAAAGGTGACCGTTCAGAACCTCGAGGTAGTAAGAGTAGACGCTGACAAGAATCTTCTGCTGGTGAAGGGTGCAGTACCCGGACCCAAGAAGGCTCTGGTAACCATCAAAGAGACCGTTAAGGTTGAGTGCTAGTTTAAGGAGAAAGGAGGACCAATCAGATGGCAAACGTATCTGTATATAATATGGAAGGCAAGGAAGTTGGTACAATCGAATTAAACGATGCCGTATTTGGTGTAGCGGTGAATGAGCACTTGGTACACATGGCAGTTGTACAGCAGCTTGCAAATAATCGTCAGGGAACCCAGAAGGCTAAGACCCGCGCTGAGGTATCCGGAGGCGGAAGAAAGCCTTGGAGACAGAAGGGAACCGGTCATGCAAGACAGGGATCCATCCGTGCTCCTCAGTGGAAGGGCGGCGGAGTTGTATTCGCTCCCGTTCCCAGAGACTACAGCTTCAAGATGAACAAGAAAGAGAAGCAGGCAGCCCTGAAGTCCGTTCTGTCCGACAAGGTAGCAGGCGGCAATCTGATCGTTCTTGACGAGCTGAAGTTCGATGAGATCAAGACCAAGAATTTCGTAAACGTAATGAAGAACCTGAAGGTTGAGAGCGGCCTGGTAGTTCTCGCAGAGAATGATCAGAACGTGGTAATGTCCGCAAAGAACGTTGCAGAAGTAAATACCGCGCAGGTGAATGCGATCAACGTATATGACATACTCAAGGCAAAGACCCTGGTTCTGACCAAGGATGCCGTTAGTAAGATTGAGGAGGTATATGCATAATGGCTGACATTAAGTATTATGACGTGATCCTGAAGCCCGTGATCACCGAGAAGAGCATGGCAGACACTGCCGAGAAGAAGTATACCTTCCTGGTAAACCCTGAGGCAAACAAGTCTCAGATCAAGGAAGCCGTAGAGAAGATGTTCGATGGCGTTAAGGTAGAAAAGGTTAACACCATGAACTGTGATGGCAAGACGAAGAGACGCGGCATGGTATTTGGTAAGACCGCAAAGACCAAGAAGGCCATTGTAAAGCTTACCGCTGACAGCAAGGACATTGAGATCTACGCTGGTCTGTAAGGAGCGTTTCAGATTAAAGTATGCGGCGCATGAGCGCTGCGCAAAGAATCAATCAGAAAAGGAGATAGAACAATGGGTATTAAGACTTACAAACCTTATACACCCTCTAGAAGACAGATGACCGGTTCTGACTTCTCCGAGATCACGAAGAAAGCTCCTGAGAAGAGCCTTACCGTATCTCTGAAGAAGAATTCCGGACGTAACAATCAGGGTAAGATCACCGTTCGTCATCAGGGCGGCGGCATCAGAAGACAGTACAGAATCGTAGATTTCAAGAGAAATAAGGATGGCATCCCTGCCATCGTAATGGGTATCGAGTACGATCCCAACAGATCCGCAAACATCGCGCTGATCTGCTACGCAGACGGCACGAAGTCCTACATCATCGCTCCTCAGGGCCTGACCGACGGCATGAAGGTGATGAACGGACCCCAGGCCGAGGTTAGAATTGGCAACTGCCTGCCTCTGTCCGAGATCCCCGTAGGTACTCAGGTACACAACATTGAGCTCTATCCCGGCAAGGGCGGCCAGATGGTTCGCGCAGCCGGCAACAGCGCTCAGCTGATCGCTAAGGAAGGCAAGTATGCCACCCTTCGTCTCCCCTCCGGTGAGATGAGAATGGTTCCCCTTGTTTGCCGCGCAACCGTAGGCATTGTTGGAAATATTGATCACAACCTGATCAACATTGGTAAGGCAGGACGTAAGCGTCACATGGGCATCCGTCCCACCGTACGCGGTTCCGTGATGAACCCCAACGACCATCCTCATGGTGGTGGTGAGGGTAAGACCGGTATCGGTCGTCCCGGTCCTTCCACTCCTTGGGGCAAGCCCGCTCTCGGCCTGAAGACCAGAAAGGCTAAGAAGGCTTCCAACAAGCTGATCGTAAGAAGACGTGACGGTCGGGCAATCAAATAATAGAGGAGGAAAAAGACGATGGCAAGATCACTGAAAAAAGGACCTTTCGCAGACGCTAGTCTGTTGAAGAAAGTAGATGCCCTGAACGCATCCGGACAGAAGCAGGTTATCAAGACCTGGTCCCGTCGTTCTACAATTTTCCCTTCCTTTGTAGGACATACGATTGCCGTTCATGATGGCAGAAAGCACGTTCCGGTATACGTTACCGAGGACATGGTTGGTCACAAGCTTGGCGAGTTCGTTGCTACCAGAACCTTCAGAGGTCACGGCAAGGACGAGAAGAAGACCAAGGTAAAGTAAGATTATCAGTAAACAACGCATGGCTGCCCGGAGAGGGCAACCGCAGGTCAGCAAGCTGACCCGTCCGGCTGCGGCCAAGATGCCGTACCGGATGCGTTCTATTAGAAAAGGAGGACAAAATCTATGGCTAAAGGACATAGATCCCAAATCAAGAGAGAGCGTAATGCTCAGAAGGACACGAGACCTTCAGCAAAGCTGTCTTACGCAAGAGTATCCGTAACGAAGGCATGCTTCGTACTGGATGCGATCAGAGGAAAGGACGTACAGACGGCGCTTGCAATTCTGGAGTACAATCCCAGATATGCTTCCAGCCTTGTAAAGAAGCTCCTGCAGTCTGCAATCGCTAACGCTGAGAACAACAGCGGCATGAAGGCTGAGAACCTGTACGTTGCAGAGTGCTATGCAAACAAAGGACCTACAATGAAGCGCGTTAGACCCCGTGCACAGGGTAGAGCTTATCGCATCGAGAAGCGCATGAGCCACATCACTGTTGTACTGGATGAGAAGAAGTAGGGAAAGGAGCAAAGAAATCAATGGGACAGAAAGTTAATCCTCACGGCTTAAGAGTCGGTGTTATTAAAGATTGGGATTCCAGATGGTATGCTGAGTCTGAGTTTGCTGATTATCTTGCAGAGGACTACAAGATCAGAAAGCACCTGAAGGCAAAGCTGAAGAACACGGGCGTTGCAAAGATTGAGATCGAGAGAACGTCCGACAGAGTAAAGGTAGTGATCTACTCCGCAAAGCCCGGCCTGATCATTGGACGCGGCGGCGCAGACATCGAGGCAACCAAGACCGAGCTGGCAAAGATGACCGGCAAGAAGGTACAGGTTGACATCAAGGAGATCAAGAGACCTGACAGAGATGCGCAGCTGGTTGCAGAGAACATTGCTCAGCAGCTTGAGAACCGCGTATCCTACAGACGTGCCGTTAAGAAGTGCATGGCCAGCACCATGAAGGCTGGCGCCCTTGGTATCAAGGCAGCTTGCGCGGGACGTCTTGGCGGTGCAGACATCGCAAGAAGTGAGTTCTACAGTGAGGGAACCATTCCCCTGCAGACTCTCAGAGCAGACATCGACTATGGCTTCGCTGAGGCTGATACCACTTATGGTAAGGTCGGTGTTAAGGTTTGGATTTATAAAGGCGAGATTCTTCCTACAAAAGGAGAGCCGACGGAAGGGAGCGATAAATAATTATGTTAATGCCGAAAAGAGTAAAGCGTCGTAAGCAGTTCCGTGGCTCCATGGCCGGCAAAGCTTCCAGAGGTAACACTCTGACTTATGGAGAGTTCGGTTTGGTAGCTACTGAGCCCTGTTGGATCAAGTCCAATCAGATCGAGGCAGCCCGTATTGCACTTACCAGATACACCAAGCGTGTTGGTAAGGTTTGGATCAAAATTTTCCCGGATAAGCCCGTAACGGCAAAGCCTGCTGAAACTCGTATGGGTTCCGGTAAAGGTACTTTGGAGTATTGGGTAGCAGTTGTAAAGCCCGGCCGTATCATGTTCGAGATCGGCGGAGTTCCTGAGGAGTCCGCTCGTGAGGCACTTCGTCTGGCAATGCATAAGCTTCCCTGCAAGTGTAAGATCGTCGCTAAGGCAGATCTGGAAGGCGGTGCGTCAAATGAAAACTAATAAATACTTAGAAGAGTTACAGAGTAAGAATGCTGCAGAGCTTGCAGCTGAGCTGGTATCTGCAAAGAAGGAACTTTTCAATTTGAGATTCCAGAACGCTACGAACCAGCTGGACAACACGGCTAGGATCAAGGAGGTTCGCAAGAACATCGCCCGCATCCAGACCGTTATGAACCAGAAGGCTAACGCGTAGAAAGGAGATCAGCCGTGGAAGAGAGAAATTTAAGAAAGACCCGTATCGGTAAGGTCGTTAGCAATAAGATGGATAAGACGATCGTTGTTGCGATCGAGGAGCACGTAGCTCATCCCCTCTACAAGAAGATCGTAAAGGAGACCTATAAGCTGAAGGCTCATGACGAGAACAACGAGTGCAGCATCGGCGACACCGTTAAGGTAATGGAGACGAGACCTCTGTCCAAGGATAAGAGATGGAGACTTGTCGAGATCGTAGAGAAAGTGAAATAATTAGGAGGAAGAATCATGGTTCAGCAGGAAACTAGACTGAAGGTTGCTGATAACACCGGCGCGAAGGAACTGCTTTGCATCCGTGTTATGGGCGGATCTACAAGAAGATATGCGGCGATTGGTGACATCATCGTTGCTTCCGTTAAAGATGCAACACCAGGCGGCGTTGTAAAGAAGGGTGACGTAGTGAAGGCTGTTGTGGTTCGTACCGTTAAGGGCGCTCGCCGTAAGGACGGTTCCTACATTAAGTTTGACGAGAATGCAGCAGTGATCATCAAGGATGACAAGACCCCCAGAGGAACTCGTATCTTTGGACCCGTTGCAAGAGAGCTTCGTGAGAAACAGTTTATGAAGATCGTTTCTCTGGCTCCCGAAGTACTGTAAGGAGGTAACCACATGGCTTCGTTGAAGATTAGAAAAGGTGAGACCGTTAGAGTCATCGCCGGTAAAGATGCAGGCGCAGAGGGCAAGGTTCTCTCCGTCGACGTGAAGAATCACAAGATCCTGGTTGAGGGTATTAACAAGGTAACCAAGCATTGCAAGCCCTCTCAGGCAAATCCCGATGGCGGAATCATCCAGAAGGAAGCTCCGCTCGATATTTCCAACGTAATGCTCGTTGTCAAGGGTCAGCCCACCAGAGTTGGCTTCAAGATGGACGGCGACAAGAAGGTTCGCTTTGCCAAGAAGACTGGCGAAGTGATCGACTAATCGATGGGAAGGAGGAAAATAAAGTGGCAAGACTGAAAGATTTTTACAAGGACGAGATTGTTGCTGCAATGACCAAGAAGTTCGGTTATAAGAACATAATGGAAGTTCCCAAGCTTGACAAGATCGTTGTAAATATGGGCGTTGGCGAAGCAAAGGACAACGCTAAGGCACTTGAGAATGCAGTTCATGACATGGAGCAGATCACCGGTCAGAAGGCAGTTCTCACCAAGGCTAAGAAATCCATCGCAAACTTCAAGATTCGTGAGGGTATGGCAATTGGTTGTAAGACCACCCTTCGCGGCGATAAGATGTATGAGTTTTTGGATCGCCTCGTAAACCTTGCATTACCTCGAGTACGTGACTTCAGAGGTATTAATCCTAACGGATTCGATGGCAGAGGAAACTATGCACTTGGCATCAAGGAGCAGTTCATCTTCCCTGAGATCGAGTACGATAAGATTGACAAGACCCGTGGCATGGACATCATCTTCGTTACCACGGCAAAGACCGATGAAGAGGCACGCGAACTGTTAACCCTGTTCAACATGCCGTTCGCGAAATAATAAGGAGGTAAATTCTGATGGCAAAGACATCAATGAAAATTAAACAGCAGCGCAAGCCCAAGTTCTCTACCCAGGCTTATACTCGTTGCAATATTTGCGGACGCCCTCATGCCGTTCTGAGAAAGTACGGTATCTGCAGAGTTTGCTTCCGTGAACTGGCGTACAAGGGTCAGATCCCTGGCGTTAAGAAGGCAAGTTGGTAAGGAAGGAGGAAATACGAAAATGGCTATGACTGATCCTATTGCAGATATGCTTACAAGAATCCGCAATGCGAATACCGCAAAGCATGATACTGTTGACGTTCCCTCTTCCAAGATGAAGCTGTCCATCGCACAGATTCTTCTGGATGAAGGATTTATTAAGAAGTATGATCTGATCGACGAGGGGAGCTTCAAGACGATCCGCATCACCTTAAAGTATGGTGCAGACAAGAACGAGAAGATCATCTCCGGCATCAAGAGAATTTCCAAGCCTGGTCTGCGCGTATACGCTGGCAAGGATGAGCTTCCCAGAGTACTTGGCGGTCTTGGTATCGCGATCATCTCCACTAACCAGGGCGTCATCACTGACAAGAAGGCTCGTGAGCTCCAGGTTGGAGGAGAGGTTTTGGCATTTGTTTGGTAAAACAAATGACGAAACCGAAAGCAACGAAATCAAGCACGAGCGAAGCGAAGTATTTGATTTCGTGCGACCGACATCGAGAAAAGGATGAGCTGCGAAGCAGCGACAGACGCGAAGCGGCTGCTTTTCGAGATGAAATTTTCAGGTAACTATTAATTGTTATAATAAATTTAGGAGGTACGGGCATGTCAAGAATTGGAAGAATGCCAATCGCGATCCCCGCAGGCGTAACTGTAGAGGTTGCAGAAAATAATAAGGTAACTGTTAAAGGACCTAAGGGAACTCTTGAGAGAGTATTACCCGCAGAGATGGAGATCAAGCTTGAGGGCGCTGAGCTGACCGTCAGCAGACCCAATGACTTAAAGAAGATGAAGTCCCTTCACGGACTGACCAGAACCCTGATCAACAACATGGTTGTTGGCGTTACCCAGGGTTACGAGAAGAAGCTTGAGGTAAATGGCGTTGGTTACAGAGCTGCAAAGGCTGGCAAGAAGCTAACCCTGAACCTTGGTTACTCCCATCCCGTTGAAATGCAGGATCCCGAAGGAATCGAGTCCGTTGTGGAAGGCCAGAACGTGATCATTATCAAGGGTATTGATAAGGAGAAGGTTGGTCAGTACGCAGCAGAGATCAGAGACAAGAGAAGACCTGAGCCTTACAAGGGTAAGGGTATTAAGTATGCTACTGAAACCATTAGACGTAAAGAAGGCAAGACTGGTAAGGGTAAGAAATAATAAGATAAGGAGTGTATGAAGATGGTTAGTAAGGAATCTAGACAAGAAGTACGTGCTAAAAAGCACATGAGAATACGTAACCGCTTCAGCGGCACTGCTGAAAGACCTCGTCTTGCAGTGTTCAGAAGCAACAAGCATATGTATGCGCAGATCATTGACGACACCGTTGGACACACGCTGGTAGCTGCATCCACCCTGGAGAAGGAGATCAAGGGTGAGCTGGAGCAGACCGACAACGTGGAAGCTGCAGCATATCTGGGAACCGTAATCGCTAAGCGCGCGATCGAGAAGGGTATCAAGGAAGTTGTTTTCGACAGAGGCGGCTTCATTTACCAGGGTAAGGTCGCAGCACTTGCTGAGGCAGCCAGAGAAGCTGGCTTGGAATTCTAGGAAAGGAAGAGGAAGACGTCATGAAACATACGATCATAGATGCAAGCCAGTTGGAGCTCACCGATAAGGTTGTAACCATTAAGCGCGTAGCAAAGACCGTTAAGGGCGGACGTACCATGCGTTTCACCGCACTCGTTGTAGTAGGTGACGGCAATGGTCACGTAGGCGCAGGTCTTGGCAAGGCAGTGGAAATTCCCGAAGCGATCCGCAAGGGTAAGGAAGATGCAGAGAAGCACATCGTGCAGGTTGCATTGGACGAGAACCATTCCATTACGCATGACTTCATTGGTAAGTACGGCTCCGCAAACGTTTTGCTGAAGAAGGCACCGGAAGGTACCGGTATCATCGCAGGCGGTCCCGCCCGTGTGGTGTGTGAGCTTGCAGGCATCAAGAACATTCGTACCAAGTCTCTTGGTTCTAACAACAAGCAGAACGTCGTTCTTGCAACCATTTCGGGTCTGTCTCAGCTGAAGGCTCCCGAAGAAGTGGCTAAGAACCGTGGCAAATCCGTTGAAGAGATTTTAGCCTAGAAAGGAGCAAAATCATGGCAAAGAAGTTAAAGATCACTTTAGCAAAGTCCACCATCGGTGCTGTTCCCAAGAACAAGGCAATCGTGGAATCCATGGGACTTCGCAAGGTTGGAAAGACCGTTATTCTCCCTGACAATGATGCAACCAGAGGACAGATCCGCCTGGTTAATCACATGCTCAAGGTAGAAGAAATCGAAGAAAACTAATCGGACAAGGAGGTGTAAGAAATGGAATTATCCAATTTAAGCCCCGCTGAAGGCTCCAAACATTATGATAAATTCAGAAGAGGCCGTGGACATGCTTCAGGCAACGGCAAGACCGCTGGTAAGGGTCACAAGGGTCAGAAGGCCCGCAGTGGCGCACCCAGACCTGGATTCGAGGGTGGCCAGATGCCTCTGTACAGACGTATCCCCAAGAGAGGCTTCACCAACAGAAACGGCAAGGAAATCGTTAGCATCAACCTGAGCGTTCTTGAGAAGAAGTTCGAGAATGGTGCTACCGTAGACGTAGAAGCACTTCTTGCAGCAGGTATCATCAAGGAAGTCAGAGATGGCGTTAAGGTACTCGGAAACGGAGAACTTACCAAGAAGCTCGACGTAAAGGTAAATGCATTTAGTGCGACCGCAAAGGAGAAGATCGAGGCTCTCGGTGGAACGGCAGAGGTGATTTAATGCTTACAACACTGAAAAACGCATTCAAAATTAAGGAGTTAAGAAACAAGATCCTTTTTACCCTGGGTATGCTGGTTGTGATCCGTATCGGATCACAGCTCCCGGCACCTGGTATCAACGGTGAGATCTTTAGAAAATGGTTTGAACAAAACACAGCCGATTCCTTCAGTTTTTTTGATGCGATAACAGGTGGTTCCTTCAGCCAGATGGCTGTGTTAGCACTGGGTATCAACCCCTACATTACTTCATCCATTATCATGCAGCTGATGACGATTGCCATCCCGAAGCTGGAAGAGCTGCAGAATGACGGTGAAGACGGAAGAAAGAAGATCGCTTCCATCACCAGATACGTAACGGTGCTCCTGGCATTGATCCAGTCCGTTGCAATGGTGATCGGATTTGGTTACAGTGGATATCTCACTTCCTTCGATCCTTTCAACGTCACCATCGCCGTGGCCGGACTTACGGCCGGCAGTGCATTCCTGATGTGGATCGGTGAGCGCATTACCGAGAAGGGCATCGGCAATGGTATCTCCATTGTCCTGGTGATCAACATCGTCTCGAGAATGCCGCAGGACATTGCAAGCCTGTTCCAGCAGTTCGTGCTGAAGGAAGGCATTGCTCCTGCAACCGCAGTTTTGGCTGCACTCATTATCATCGCCGTGATCGTTGGCGTGATCGTTCTGGTAGTACTCCTGAACAGTGCGACCCGTAAGATCCCGGTACAATATGCAAAGAAAATGCAGGGAAGAAAGATGGTCGGAGGACAGACCTCCAACATTCCTCTTCGCGTGAACACCGCGGGAGTGATCCCCGTGATCTTCGCATCCTCCATCCTGCAGCTGCCAGTTCTGATCTGTACCTTCTTAAAGGTGCAGCCTAGCACGGGCTTCTGGGGATATATCTATGGATGCCTTAGATCCGATTACTGGTGTAAGCCGGCAGAGATCAAGTATTCCGTTGGTCTTTTGATCTACGTAGTCCTGATCGTGTTCTTCGCATATTTCTACACGTCCATCACCTTCAATCCCATGATGGTGGCAGACAACATGAAGAAGCAGGGCGGCTTTATCCCGGGCATCAGACCTGGTAAGCCTACCAGCGACTATCTGAACAAAGTATTAAACTATATCATTTTTATTGGCGCTCTTGGACTGACCATCGTTGCAGTCATCCCGTACGTGTTCCAGGGCATCTTCAGCGCGAAGGTTTCCTTCGGCGGCACCAGCCTCATCATCGTGGTGAGCGTAGTGCTTGAGACGCTCAAGCAGGCAGAATCCCTGATGTTGGTTCGCAACTACAAGGGCTTCTTGCAGGATTAAGAGTTTAGTAAAAATGAACCATAGAAACGCAGGGTATCCGAACGATGAATCATTGTTCGGATTTCCTTGCTCATAGAAAAAGGAGGATTTCAAATGAAGATTATCATGTTAGGCGCTCCTGGCGCAGGCAAGGGCACGCAGGCAAAAATGATCGCAGAGAAGTATCAGATCCCCCACGTTTCCACCGGTGACATCTTCCGTGCCAACATCAAGAACGGCACCGAGCTCGGCAAGGAAGCAAAGAAATATATGGATCAGGGACAGCTTGTTCCCGATGAGCTGACCGTAAAGATCCTTCTGGACAGAGTGGCGCAGGCTGATTGCGCGAACGGCTACGTGCTGGACGGCTTCCCTCGCACCATTCCTCAGGCAGAGGTTCTCGATGCAGCGCTCACGAAGCTGGGCGACAAGATCGACTACGCCATCAACGTGGACGTTCCCGATGAGAACATCGTTCGCAGAATGTCTGGCAGACGCGCATGTCTCTCCTGCGGCGCGACCTATCATATCGAGCACATCCCTCCCAAGCAGGAAGGCATCTGTGACGTATGTGGCCAGCCCCTGGTGCTGCGTGATGATGACAAGCCCGAGACCGTGCTGAACCGCCTGAAGGTTTATCACGACCAGACTCAGCCCCTGATCGACTTCTATACCGCAAAGGGCGTGCTGAAGTCCGTGGACGGCACCGTGGATCAGAAGTCCGTATTCGCAGCCATCGTTGCAATCCTGGGCTAAGAAGGGTCAAGAGACTCATGAGTTTTCAAAGGTAGGTATTTTCTTATAGAAGAAAAGCATCTACGAAAGGAAGTAATTCAAATGGCAGTTACAATTAAGTCCGAGCGCGAAATCGAATTGATGCGGGAGTCGTGCAGACTCCTTGCCATCGTTCATCAAGAACTGGAGCAGATGATCCGTCCCGGGATCACCACCAAGGACATTGACGTGGCGGGAGAAAACCTCATCCGCAAGCTGGGATGCATTCCCAACTTTAAGAATTATAATGGCTATCCCGCCAGCATCTGCGTCTCCGTCAATGACGAAGTGGTACACGGCATTCCCACCGCGAAGCGCGTGCTGCAGGAGGGCGACATCGTCAGCCTGGACGCCGGCCTGATCTACAAGGGATATCATTCCGACGCGGCGAGAACTCACGGCGTTGGCAAGATTTCACCGGAAGCTAAGAAGCTCATCGACGTAACGAGGGAGAGCTTCTTCGCAGGCGTAAAGATGGCTAAGGCAGGGAACAGACTGTATGACATCTCCAATGCCATTGACGCTTATATCAAGCCTTATGGCTACGGCATTGTCAGGGACATGGTGGGGCACGGCATCGGAACCAAGCTTCACGAGGATCCGCAGATCCCGAACTTCGCACAGAAGAGAAGGGGCTTTCGTCTGGAAGCCGGCATGACCTTCGCCATCGAGCCCATGATCAACATGGGTGGCTGGGAAGTGGAATGGCTGGATGATGACTGGACGATCGTCACCGCAGACGGATCTCTCTCGGCCCACTATGAGAACACCGTCCTCATCACTGACGGGGAACCGGAAATTTTAACTCTCTATTAATTAATTTAGTTGTTTTTCTCTTATGGAGGATATGTATGTCAAAAAGCGACGTAATTGAAATCGAAGGAACTGTAGTGGAAAAGTTACCCAATACCATGTTTCAGGTGGAATTGGAAAACGGGCACCGTGTGTTGGCGCACATTAGCGGCAAGCTTCGCCAGAATTTTATTCGCATCCTTCCCGGCGACAAGGTTACGCTGGAGCTGTCTCCCTACGATCTGACCAAGGGCCGGATCATTTGGAGAGATAAGTAAAAAGGCGTAAGAAATAAATAAAAAAAGAGCTTGCAAACCCCAAGGACCTATGTTATAATCGAAAATGGTCTTTTTTGAAAGGAGGGTTTGAGATGAAGGTTAGATCATCCGTAAAACCGATTTGCGAGAAGTGCAAAGTCATCAAGAGAAAGGGACAGATCAGAATTATCTGCGAGAATCCGAAGCATAAGCAGAGACAGGGATAATCACCAGCCATTGTTCTTATGAAATAAGAAGATTGGTACGTGAGTTCTTGTCTTACAATATTATGTGCGGCTGAACCGGCGTCATTTACGTCGATTATCATAATCATTGCGAGCACGAGCTTACAGGAGATTACTTGTTGATACTTAAGCAAACGCTTAGGAAAGATCGGATCATCTGTCCGATTGGGTGAAAGCCCCAGTCAACTTAGTAAGAACACGCCATTCACAGACCAAGGCGTGAACCGCACCTTTGGGTGCAAACCTCATCTAAGGATGAGTGCAGCAATAGGACGCGTCATAAGACGCAGAAAGATGGAGGAAACAAAATGGCTCGTATCGCAGGTGTTGACTTACCTAGAGAGAAACGAATTGAGATCGGACTTACTTACATCTTTGGAATCGGCAGATCCACTGCTGACAAGCTTCTTGCTGAAGCAGGCGTGAATCCTGATACCAGAGTAAGAGACGTGACCGACGACGAAGTAAAGAAGATCACCGAAGCAATCGAGAAGCTCGGCGTTATGGTAGAGGGTGACCTCAGAAGAGAAGTAGCGCTGAACATCAAGAGACTTCAGGAGATCGGTTGCTATCGTGGCATCCGTCATCGTAAGGGTCTGCCCGTTCGTGGTCAGAATACCAAGAATAACGCTAGAACCCGCAAGGGACCCAAGAGAACCGTTGCTAACAAGAAGAAGTAATTTTGAAATCGTAACCGTAAACAATTATGAGAAAGTAGGTTAGTTTATTATGGCAAAGAAAGTTGCAGGCGCAGCTGCCAAGAAGACGGTAGCAAAGAAGCGCGTAAAGAAAAACGTTGAACGCGGACAGGCACACATTCAGTCTTCCTTTAACAATACCATTGTTACCCTGACGGATGCTGAAGGTAATGCTCTTAGCTGGGCAAGTGCCGGTGGTCTGGGATTTAGAGGTTCAAGGAAATCTACTCCATATGCAGCACAGATGGCAGCAGAGACTGCTACCAAGGCTGCTCTGGTGCATGGACTGAAGTATGTTGACGTATTTGTAAAGGGACCCGGTTCAGGCCGTGAGGCAGCAATCAGAGCACTGTCTGCAAGTGGTCTGGAGGTTGTCAGCATCGCTGACGTAACTCCTGTTCCTCATAATGGATGCCGTCCTCCTAAGAGACGTCGCGTCTAATGGATCGGCTGCGTAGCAGCGTGATTCTCGAGTGTTTTTGTATCAGTTAATCAATCTGGACGAAGGCGCTGATGCGTTGTAAACAGACAAGAAAGGAAAAATAAAAATGGCAGTAAATCGCACACCCGTATTAAAGAGATGCAGATCCTTGGATCTTGAGCCCGCATACCTGGGTTACAGCAAGACCTCCAAGAGAAAGAACCCCAGAGCAGGCAAGAAGGTCAGTGAATATGGACTTCAGCTTCGCGAGAAGCAGAAGGCTAAGTTCATCTATGGCGTGCTTGAGAAGCCTTTCCGTAACTACTATGAGAAGGCCGACAGAATGAAGGGCATGACCGGTGAAAACCTGATGGTAATGCTGGAGAGCAGACTGGACAGCGTTGTGTTCAGAATGGGCTTCGCAAGAACCAGAAGAGAGGCAAGACAGATCGTTGGACATCAGCACGTATCCGTGAACGGCAAGCCCGTTCAGATTCCTTCCTATCTTGTGAAGGCAGGCGACGTGATCGAGATCCGCGAGAAGGCAAAGTCCATGCAGAGATACAAGGATATCCTTGAGGTAACTGGCGGAAGACTGACTCCTGAATGGATGGACGTAGACATGGAAGGACTGAAGGGTACCATCAAGAATCTTCCTACCAGAGAGATGATTGACGTTCCCGTAAACGAGATGCTTATCGTCGAGTTGTACTCCAAGTAATACCGAAACAGAACATTTTTGGGCAGCCAAGGCCTGGCTGCCTAAGAGTTTCTATCCCATAAGGAGGGCGTTACAGTGTTTGATTTTGAGAGACCCAATATTGATGTTGCTGAGATCTCTGAAGATAAGAAATATGGCAGATTCGTGGTGGAGCCCTTGGAGAGAGGCTATGGCATTACTCTTGGTAACTCCCTGAGAAGAATCATGCTTTCTTCCCTTCCCGGCGCAGCAGTGAGCCAGGTTAAGATTGACGGCGTTCTGCATGAGTTCAGTTCCATCCCCGGCGTAAAAGAGGATGTTTCTGAGATCATCATGAACATTAAGAGCCTTGCGATCAAGAATCACAGCGAGACCAATGAGGCAAAGACCGCTTATATTGAGTTTTCTGGTGAGGGCGTTGTAAAGGCGTCTGACATCCAGGTAGATCAGGACATCGAGATCCTGAACCCCGGCCTTACGATCGCTACCCTGAGCGGTAAGGACACCAAGCTCTACATGGAGCTGACCATTACCAAGGGCCGCGGCTACGTAAGCGCTGACAAGAACAAGCATGATGATCTTCCCATCGGCGTGATCGCCATCGACTCCATCTACACTCCCGTTGAGAGAGTGAACGTGAGCGTTGAGAACACCCGTGTTGGCCAGATCACTGATTTCGACAAGCTGACCCTTGACGTATTCACCAATGGAACCCTGGCTCCCGATGAGGCTGTCAGCCTTGCGGCGAAAGTGCTCAGCGAGCATTTGAGCCTGTTCATCGACCTTTCCGAGAATGCAAAGACCGCTGAGGTTATGATCGAGAAGGAAGATGACGAGAAGGAGAAGGTGCTCGAGATGAGCATCGACGAACTGGAGCTTTCCGTTCGTTCTTACAACTGCCTGAAGCGTGCCGGCATCAATACCGTTGAGGAGCTCACCAACAGAACTCCCGAGGACATGATGAAGGTTCGTAACCTTGGCCGTAAGTCCCTTGAGGAAGTATTGGCAAAGCTGAAGGAGTTGAATCTCCAGCTCAGTCCCAGCGACGAGAATTAATATCGTGATCAGTTCCGCCGGGTAAGACCAAAGGGCGCCGCGGAATTTATCTCTATAAGAAACCAAAATAAGTTTCGCGTTCGGTAAGTAAGTCCAAAGAGCGTGGCCGGACGTACCAGA
>CAMZDG010000005.1 GCA_947305245.1 uncultured Lachnospiraceae bacterium | reverse complement strand
TCTCGGAAGCGTTTACCGTTATTCCGTTCACCATCACGAGAATAACGGCAGAAATAATCAAGGCGATGAATTTTCACATAAGACCTCCCTCCTTTCCTTCTTTTTCATCCCTATGACGAATCTTAAAAGGAAAAGCGGATAAAGTTTTTTGACAAATTTCTATTTGTTTTTTCTCTTCCCGTTTTTACCATTGCCAGCCTTTGGGCACTGAAAACTTTTTTGCAATAGCATTTCAATCCTTCACAATTCTTTACTGCACACGCTAGTTTCCCTGACTATTAATTGCAAAAAGCAAAGCTCTAACACCCCTACTATTTCAGGAATAAGTTTTTACGGGTTATCAGATAATCGATATAACATGAAAACTACTTCAATACACACATCGTCCTCTAGCCATTTCATGGTTTTGGCATTAAACGCTACCCGTATCTTATCACCTGGTTTCAGATCAGACAATTCCCCTCCAAACAGTGGGGTCGGAATCGTCTTTATGTCAAAATCCCCTCTCATTTGCTTCACAGGAATCAAAACCCGCTTTGCTTCTTCCCATGTCCACTCAGCCGTAGGCTTCAGTACCAAATACTCTTCGGATATTTCTTTTATCTCTCCGTTGAAATAGTCACATCCACCGTACACTTCCTCTGTCTCCTCTGCCTCCATGGCTTCATTATCGCTACAACATTTTAGAGTAATTACTAGTACAATGAATAGCACGACCAAAATCAATATACCAATTGTTTTAACATATTTCATGGTTCAATTTCCTCATGGTTGCCACTGTCAAAGAACAAGCATAATTTGCTTTTTTCTGGTACCAGCACTGCTTTACAAACGCCAAATTCAATCGCGCCCATCTCAATGCAGGTGTTTTCTAATCAGGATAATCTCTTCTTTATTATCGTTCTCCTTTCTATAATCACACCCTCGGGTTTCAAACCTGCAGAACGATTCTGTAAAACAACGGTCTCACCTCCAGTCAACCAGGCTGCTTATAGTTTACATGTTCTTCGTCTAACATTTATATTGCGTATGACATATAGTTTTCTCTACAAAATATGAAAAAATATGAAAAAAATATGAAAAAAACAAACAAAGCGTAGAAAAAAGCAAGTGTCGCACGCAATAATAATATAAATCATCAAAAGAAGGAGATATCTTACGCATGAATTATCAGGAGATATTGGAAAAGATTCAAAATAGTAGTTTGTACCGAGTGATCGAGACCAAAGAAATACAACATGGAAAAAGTATAAGATTGAGTAATGGCGGCATCATTAATTGTTACAATTCTGGAACTTTTACAATTCAGGGAAAAGAACAAGCCGCGGTAAAAGAATTACTCGGTTTAATCTCGTCAACTGAAAACAAGAAAATCTTTGTCGTCTATGGTCATGATGACATGGCAAAGACCCAACTGGAAGCATTGCTTCGGAGATGGGATTTAGATCCAATCATATTGGACCAAAGAGCCTCCGGTGGGCAAACAATAATAGAAAAATTAGAAGAATATGGAGCAGATGTGGGATATGCCATTGTTCTGGCGACGCCCGATGATGTCGGGAAATCAAAATCTGAAACCGACTACAGATCTCGCGTAAGACAAAATGTGGTTTTGGAGTTAGGAATGTTTTTGGCCAAACTAGGAAGGCAGCGAGTAGCAATATTGTTAAAGGAAGATCCTCAATTTGATAAGCCTTCGGACATTCAAGGATTGATCTATATTCCTTTCGAAAAACGGGTGGACGAGGTAGCGCTAAGTCTGATCCGCGAGTTGTCAGAGCAGGGATATAAAATAGATCCTTCAAAAATCTAATAATATTAAAAAGGAGAATCAGAATGAAAGCAACAAGAATCAAGATGAAACCCGGTTGCGGAAACTCAACCAAAACAACAGAGATCGACCAAATTTATATTGAAGGTTGTACAAATCCTGGTTTTTTCAAAAAGGCCAATATACACGACTATCTTAAGACTCATCCCAATAGTATTCGTGTTAATATATCGCCTTACCCGTACTTGGTTCCTGCATTAAGTTCCAACAACGAAAAATATGTTCGGTCTGAGCCTAACGACACGCCATTAGATAATCTTCTCAAATTACCAAGGTACTAACTATTGGATATGAGCAGACATTACTTTGTGAGCTTAGGGTTTCCAAAATTTTTCGTGATATTGAAACAAGCGCCCTTCTAATCAGGCGCTTGTTTTGTTACTCTGTATTATGTTTCTCTCTCCACATCGTCTTGATTGAAGAAATGGAACCTCGTTCTCCCATGGGTTTTAGTATAGACTCTATTTCCTTCAACATCAAAGATGCAGTTGGTTTTTTGGCGATTTCTTCAATTAATTGAATTCCATTTAATACTTGCAATGAATACTGTCCATAAATTCAAACGCCTTTTTGCCATGTCCCGTAGCAGTTAACCCTTCAACGGTATCGCACAGGCTGCCAATCGCCTTCTTATATTACGCCGTCACGTATTCCGCCATGGATGCCTGCCGATATTTTCCAAGAAGCCTCTCAAAAGTTTTCTCCGGGATCTTCACCATTGGCTCCGGGTCCAGAATGCCCTTATCCGGCTTTTCAGGCAACAAAAAAGGAACTGATTTCTCAGTTCCTTCAAGCAGCGCTACAAGGATTCGAACCTTGAAATGACGGAGTCAGAGTCCGTTGCCTTACCGTTTGGCGATAGCGCTATATGTTCATCAAGCAGCCGCTCGAACGGCTACTTGATGAATTATACACTAAGTATTTTGATTTTGCAATACCTAATTTAAAATATTTTGACTTCCCATTTGGGGAGAAATCCAAAGACCGCGTCTATACTTCAAAGATGAGATCGCCGTAGGTAGGCATGGGCCATACGGACTTGTCGACCAGCATCTCCAGTGCATCCACGGGAGTGCGAAGCGCGGTCATGGCAACAAATACCTGATCCTTGTAGAAGAAGGCCTTCTCCTTCTCGCTCCTGATGGCGGATACCTGCGAAAGAACCTTTTCCAGCGCAAGCTCTGCGGCCCTTGCTTCCTCGAGCTTTCCGGAAACCTCCTTCAGCATCTCCACCTGCACGGTCGCATCCGTCACGCCTGCTGCCTTTACGGCATTCACGGTCTCGGCCAACTGTCTTACATAGCCGTTCACGGCGGGCAGGATCTGCTTCTTCGCCATGTCGATCATGGTCAGGGCTTCGATGTTGATGGTCTTGGAATAGGTTTCGTACAGGATCTCCTCGCGGGACTCCAGCTCCGCACGCGTAAAGATGCCGAACTTTTCAAACAGTGCAATGGACTTTTCCGTTGTCAGGGCGCAGGACGCTTCCACCATGGACTTGATATTGGGCAGGCCGCGTCTTGCCGCTTCCTGAACCCATGCGTCCGAATAGCCGTCGCCGTTGAAGATAATGCGCTGATGCGCAGTCATATATTCCTTGATGAGGTCGTGCACGGCCATGTCAAAGTCCTCAGCCTTCTCAAGGCGGTCAGCCGCGTCACAGAAAGCCTCCGCCACGATGGCGTTGAGCACCACGTTGGCGTCCGCCACGGAATCTGAGCTGCCGACGCTTCTGAACTCAAACTTATTTCCGGTAAAGGCAAAGGGTGAGGTACGGTTGCGGTCGGTGGCATCCCTGTCCATATTCGGGAGTGTGGAAACGCCGGTCTCCAGCTTTCCGCCCTGCAGGGCTCTCGCCGCAACGCCGGTCTCCACGAGCTGCTCCACCACGTCCTCAAGCTGCTCGCCAAGGAACATGGAGATGATGGCAGGCGGTGCCTCGTTGGCGCCAAGTCTGTGGTCGTTTCCGACGTCGGCCGCGCTCTGACGGAGCAGGTCCGCATGCGTGTCCACGGCCTTCATGATGCAGGCCAAAACCAGCAGGAACTGGATATTCTCGTTCGGCGTATCTCCGGGATCGAGCATGTTCACGCCGTTGTCCGTGGTCAGGGACCAGTTATTATGCTTGCCGGAGCCGTTCACGCCGGCAAAGGGCTTCTCATGCAACAGGCAATTCAATCCATGGCGCACGGCAACCTTCTTCATGGTCTCCATGATGATCTGGTTGTGGTCCACGGCAATGTTTGCGGTCTCATAAATGGGCGCGAGTTCATGCTGTGCGGGCGCCACTTCATTATGCTGCGTCTTTGCGGTCACGCCAAGCTTCCAGAGCTCCACGTTCAGATCCTTCATGAACGAGCCGATGCGCTCGCGAATGGTACCAAAGTAATGATCCTCCAGCTCCTGTCCCTTGGGTGCGGGTGCGCCAAAGAGGGTACGGCCTGCGAAGATCAGGTCTTCACGCTTTAAGTATTTCTCATGATCTACCAGGAAGTATTCCTGCTCGGGGCCCACGCTGGGGATCACCTTCTTCGCCGCAGTATTTCCAAAGAGGCGAACGATGCGGAGCGCCTGCTGGCTGATGGCTTCCATGGAGCGGAGCAGGGGCGTCTTCTTATCCAGCGCCTCTCCCTTATAGGAGCAGAACGCCGTCGGAATGCAGAGGATGGTTCCCGCCGCGCTGTCCTTTAAGAACGCGGGGGAGGTGATGTCCCAGGTAGTATATCCTCTCGCCTCAAAGGTGGAACGAAGTCCGCCGGAGGGGAAGGAGGAAGCATCGGGCTCGCCCTTGATCAGCTCTTTTCCGGAAAACTCCAGGAGCATCCGTCCTTCTTCGTCGGGGTGCGTCACAAATGCGTCATGCTTTTCCGCGGTGACGCCGGTAAGCGGCTGGAACCAATGCGTATAATGGGTCGCGCCGTTTTCCACGGCCCATTCCTTCATGGCCTTCGCCACAACGTTCGCCGTGGCACGGGAGAGCTCACCGCCCTGCTCCATGACCTTGCGCACTTCCTGATAAGCCTCCTTGGGCAGTCTTTCCCGCATCTTATACAGCGTAAAGACCTTACTGCCAAAGATTTCTTCCACGTTTGTCATCTCACTCATTCCAGTCAGTCCTTTCCAAAAACCATAATCAACATGCGACTATTTTATACTCTATCGCCAGTTTGGTCAATCCATTTTTTCAGCGCATGAAAAAGCTTTCTCCGAGAAGCAGTCTGTAAAAGAAGATCAGGCCGCACGTAAGGTGCCATGCGTAGATGCCCGAAAACGCGATCCTGGCGACGCGAAGCGCCTTCGTCTCCTTCAGCTCCAGACATTTTACGCTGCACAGGGTAAACAATAGGAACAGGCAGAATCCATAGCCCCAAAGAAAGTTCCCGTCCACGGACCTGCTGCCGCTTTCCACCAGGCAGAGCGCCTCTAAGAAGCCCAGCGCCGTCATGCACAGGATGAAAAGATACCGCTTATCACGCCATTCCCGCAGGGCCGTCACCGCCACCACGAGGATGCAAAACAGCGCGGAGCAAAGGACAGCGAGCTTGGGGATCGCGGTGTGCAAGGAGAAGGAATACCAAGGCTGAAAGCTGATGCCATTCCCCGTCTCCTCGCCAAAGAGCACGGCATTCTGCCACAGGATCACAAGCCCGCTCGGAAGCAGCGTCGCTCCAAAGGTTAAGATTCGATTGAACGGAACCTTTCGGATCAGATCCACCAAGAGGAAACACCCCATAATGGGCGAAAACGCCACGAGAAAGCTGGGCTTGATGCCCGTGCATATGACGTTGAGCAGCATGAAGGTGATCCATTCCTTGGGCGAAAGCCCCTTCGCATAATGCTCTTCCAGCTTGAAATAATAAGAAATCGTCAGAATGGCCACCAGCTTCATGCAAATATAGGTCGAATTATGCCACACGTTCGGCGACTGATAGCTGACATAGCGAAATTCCCCGACGAAGTGAAGATAGATGGGCATCACCAGATTGAGACTCAGCGCGAGGGCGATGGTTCTCCAGGTTTTCTCCTTCTCCTTCGCGAAGAGGCGGACCAGCGCCTCCGTCGCATAAACGGTCGCCACGCTGACCGCGGCAAGGAACACGGCAATGCCGATGGTGCTTCCCCCGCAGAGCGTGTATAAAAACTGATAGACATAGGCCGTGAAGCTGTATAGCCAGTGATCCTGCACCACCATGCTGATATGCAGGGGCAGATCCGACTGATACGGAATGCTTCCCTCCACCGTCAGGTCCGCGACGGACTGATGGTAATAGAGCCAGAGGCACGCAATGCCATACACGACGACAAGCACGTCAGCCAAAGCCCTCAGCGTTATGTTTTTATTCTCATGTTCTTCATTCCACATGATCGTAAGATTCCTCTAATTGTTCTTCGGCAAGTTTCTTTTCCGTGCGCAGACGCGCCTGGCGCTTTTTACAACCGCGTGGCGTTTACGCGCCTTCCTTGGCATCCATGCGGAGCACGTCTCCTCTTTCCACAGGCACGTCCTCAAACTTCTGATCATCCAATAGCCACACCCAGATCTTTTGCTTTGCGTGAGGCGCACTCTCCATGGGCTCACACGCCTCATTATAAATAGCGCCCACGCGAACGGTCAGATCCCGCCCGTCGGTCTTCATAACCTCAAGATGATCTCCCACACAGAACTTGTTTCTCTGGGTGATCTGCACCAGGGAAACAAAGCCAAGGAGCCTGTTCTGTCTGTCATCCGTCTCATCGATCGCTTCGTCCGACCAGCGAAGGGAACCCTTTTCGATCTGTGCATTGATCCAGTCCAGGTTTTCTCCCTTTTCATAATCCTTCGTGAAATCGCTCCAGACGTAGATTCCTTCCTCCACGATCCCGAGATAGATGGACTCGCTGACATATGTGCTGTTGTCGTAGATCTGATTTTCCTCGCTGGGCTTTCCGAAATAGAAGCCCGTAGAATATTGACGATAGGTACATTTCGCGATCTCGGCGCGGTACCAGTCCATATTCTTTCGATACACTTCCTCGCCAAGGAAATAATCATCGATGGCCTTGCGATAGGTCCTCGTCACGGCTGCCACGTAAAGCGCCGTCTTCATGCGGCCCTCGATCTTAAAGCTGTCGATCCCGGCGCCGACAAGCTCCGGAACATATTCGATCATGCAAAGATCCTTGGAATTAAAGAGGAAGGTGCCTCTCTCATTTTCATATACGGGCAGGTATTCTCCCGGACGGCTCTCCTCCATCACCGCATATTTCCATCGACAGGGATGCGTGCAATTCCCCTGGTTGGCATCCCTCCCCGTAAAGTAATTGCTAAGGAGACACCTTCCGGAATAAGAGATACACATGGAACCGTGAATGAAGCTCTCGATCTCCATCTCCTCGGGAATATGCTCGCGGATCTCCCGGATCTCCTGTAGCGAAAGCTCTCGCGCACTCACGACACGCTTTGCGCCAAGCTTCCACCAGAAGAGATAGGTCTCATAATTTGTGTTGTTCGCCTGCGTGGACACGTGGATCTCGACCTCCGGCCAGACCTCCTTCGCGATCATAAACATGCCCGGATCCGAAATGATCAGGGCGTCCGGCTGCGCCTTCGCCTGCTGATGACGCATGTCCCGCAGCGCCGCAAAATACTCCCGCGCCTCCTCAAGGTCCCCATTGTGCGCCAAAATATTCGCCGTCACGTACACCTTCACCCCGTGCTCATGCGCGAACGCGATACCTTCCGCCATCTCCTCTGGCGTAAAGTTCTTCGCCTTCGCTCTTAAACTAAATACCTCTCCCCCAATATAAACCGCATCCGCCCCATACAGCACCGCAGTCTTTAATACCTCAAGACTACTTGCCGGAATCAACAACTCTGGTTTTTTCATGATCATACTCCTTACAGCTTTGTGGTCAGCGTGATGCCATCGCCGACAGGCAAAATGACGGTTTCATAGCCCGGCAGGTGCTTGAGTTCATAGAGGTACTCACGCATGCGGGCGTGGGTCGTGCGCTTTCTGCGCTCTAAGGCGAAGCGGGATTCAATCACGTCCCCGTCCTGGAGCACATTGTCGGAAAGAAGAAGCCCGCCCGGTGCCATAAGCCGCAGCACCTCCGGCAGGAACGCCAGGTACTGCCCCTTCGCCGCATCCATAAAGATCAGGTCGTACGGCCCCTGCAGCTCTTTCAGGATGTCCGCCGCATCGCCCTCAAGGAGCTCGATCTGCCCATCCTTCCCATATTTTCGAAAATTCTCCCTCGCCACGGGAATGCGTTTCTCGTACTTTTCGATGGTCGTGATCTTACAGTCCTTCGGCGCATACTCGCTCATCAAAAGTGCAGAAAAGCCGACGGCCGTCCCTACTTCCAGGATGCTCTTCGGCTTTACGTATCTCAGCAAAAAACGAAAAAAACTCTGCAGCGGCTTTCGGATAATGGGGATCTCCCCCGCGATCGCCTCTTTTTCCAACTCATCTAACCAGGGAGGATTTCCGGGATCCATGGAATCTATAAAGGTCGCCATTCTAGGATCAATGATCATTCTTCCTCTTCCTCCCCGTGCCCGGCCATGACGGCGAACATCTCCTCCGCAGTCATGGAAGATTTCAGTTCATAGGTTCCTGCCTTCAGTTCCTTGCGGTATTCCGAGCAGAAATATTGCAGAACAAAAAGCGTTTTGTCGCGGATCAGTCCCTTCGCCTCCAGAAGCTCTCCCAAGGACTTGGGCGTCACGCCGTCCGTGATGGTAATGGTGATCTTTTTGACCTCCCCGTCAGCAGATGACACGGGAGGCTCCTTTATGATCCGGTAGCCCATGTCATACGCCTTCATCGTATACTCCTTGATCAACATCAGCGCGACGATGATCAGGGCGGCATGGAACAAAATTTTCACCATGCCAAAGATAATGCTGTCTCTTTTCATCTAGGTCTCTCCTTTATTCAAAGTGGATCCGCTCCACCAGGCGACTCTCAACGTCTCCTTTACTCAAAGTGGATCCGCTCCACCAGGCGACTCTCGATGTCTTGTACCATGCGGCAAAAGGCGAGCTCCGCCGCAAGGAAATCAGATACCATGGGATTCTCACGAAAGGTCTGATACTCCCTCTGGAACTGTTCCATCTTGTCAAAGGCATAGTCAGGACTCTGTTGCAGTTCATAATTGCGCATGCGATACGCATCGATCTGACTCTTTAAGTCCGGAAATTGTTTCACTTCCTCCAGCCTCTTTTGATACTCCCGGTAGACTTCCGAATTCAGCAGGGCATTGATCAACCCATCCACCGCTTCCTCCACTTCGTTCATTGCTTAAACCTCCATAATGATCGGCAAGATCATAGGTCTTCTCTTCGTCTTTCTCCAGACAAACTCCGTCAGCACGTCCTTCGTGGTGCTCTTGAGCTTTCCCCAATCGGTGATGCCGCGGTCAAGGCATGCCTGCACGGCCTCGTCCACGATCAGTCTTGCCTCCTCGATCAGCTCGTCGGCCTCCCTTACGTATACGAAACCGCGGGATACGATCTCAGGGCCCGAAACAAGCTGCCCCGTCTCGCTGTCCAGGCTCATGACCACGATCATAATGCCCTCCTCGGAAAGCAAATGGCGGTCGCGCAGTACCACGTTGCCCACGTCGCCGACGCCAAGGCCATCCACCAGAATGCCTCCGGTCACGACCTTGTCCGTCACCTTCGCGTTCTCCTCATCCAGCTCCATTACGTCGCCGGAAGAGAGAATATAAATATTCTCCTTCGGGATGCCAAGACTTTCCGCGATCCTCGCCTGCGCCTTTAAATGCTTATATTCTCCGTGCACGGGAATGGCATATTTAGGCTGCACCAAGGTATAGATCAGCTTGATCTCTTCCTGGCAGGCATGCCCCGATACGTGCACGTCCTGGAAGATCACGTCCGCGCCCTTGCGAAGCAGCTCGTTGATGATCTTCGTCACGGACTTCTCATTTCCCGGGATCGGGGAGGAGGAGAAGATGACCGTGTCTCCCGCGCCGATGGTGATCTTTTTGTGCATTCCCGTCGCCATGCGGGACAATGCCGCCATGCTCTCGCCCTGGCTGCCCGTGGTGATGATCACCTGCTTTTCCGCAGGCACGCCCTTTAACAGATCCAGGTCCACCAGCGTATTCTCTGGAATGGTGATACAACCCAGTTCGATGGCGGTCTCAATGACGTTCACCATGCTGCGGCCTTCCACCGCAACCTTTCTGCCACATTTATAAGCAGAGTTGATGATCTGCTGCACGCGGTCCACGTTGGAAGCGAAGGTCGCAACGAAGATGCGCGTGTTCTTATGCTCCTCAAAGAGGTTATCGAAGGTTCGTCCCACGGTCTTTTCCGAAGGCGTAAAGCCCGGGCGCTCCGCATTGGTGGAGTCGCACATCAGGGCAAGCACGCCCTTCTTTCCGATCTCCGCAAAGCGCTGCAGGTCAATGGCATCGCCGTATACCGGCGTAAAGTCTACCTTAAAGTCTCCCGTGTGCACCACCACGCCCGCCGGCGAATAGATGGCCAGCGCAGCCGCATCCACGATGCTGTGATTCGTCTTGATGAACTCCACCCGAAAGCTTCCAAGGTTCACGGACTGTCCGAATTTTACAACCTTTCTCTTCGTCCCCTTCATCATGTCATGCTCTTCGAGCTTATGCTCGATCAGGCCCATGGTCAGGCGGGTCGCATAGACCGGGACGTTCAAATCTCTTAAGATATATGGCAGGGCGCCGATGTGATCCTCATGTCCGTGGGTGATCACAAAGCCCTTGACTCTTTCCTTATTCTCCTTCAGATACGTGACGTCGGGAATGACAAGATCGATGCCCAGCATGTCATCCGCCGGGAACGCCAATCCGCAATCCACAACAATAATACTGTCTTCGTACTCGAAGGCAGTAATGTTCATTCCAATCTGCTCCAAGCCGCCCAAAGGAATGATCTTCAGCTTGGGGCCAGTGCTATTCTCTTTTTTCTTTCTCAAAACAATTCCTCCAAATCAATTCAAAAAGTGGATCCTATTCCAGATCCACGTCTTCCAGCATATTCGAAAACACGCCGGCAACGGCGGACATTTCCTCGTCGTCTTCCACGAAGACGTACCGGCTCTCCGCCTCACCATCCTCGGACAGATCCTTCATGATCCATGCTTCTCCGTCCCCATCTTCCGTATCCGTCACAAGAATGTAATTCTTTCCCCCGATGCGGGTCTGCTCCAGTACGTAGAACTCTACCGGCTCCTCGCCCTCGGGCGTAAATAAAATTTTCTCCATTCGCGGTTCCTCCGGTGCCAAGGCACCCGTTTCCATTTTCACTCGGTTTTCGTCTGGTTGGCCAGATAATCCAGGTAACCCTGCAAGATAAAGGTCGCCGCGATCATGTCCACGTAATCCTTGCGGTTTTCCCTGCGGATCCCCGCCTCCATCATAGCCCTGTCTGCAGCGACAGTGGTCAGCCGCTCGTCCCAAAGGACCACGGGCAAGCCCGTCCGACGCTCCAGCTTCTCCTTGAATTCCCCCGTGAGTTCCACCCTCACGCCTTCCGTGCCATTCATGTGCTTGGGCTGGCCCAGCACGATCTTCTCCACTTCGTATTCCTTGATCAGTTCCTCGATCCTGGCAAGGGTCTGACGAAGCTTGTTCTCCTCCTTGCGGCGGATGATCTCCACGCCCTGCGCCGTGATGAGAAGCGCATCGCTCACTGCGACTCCCACCGTCTTAGAACCAAAATCCAACCCCATGATACGCATGGCGGGTCCTCCTTAGATCGCTTCGCGATCTCGCTTCTTATTATTGCTCCAGCTTGTAATTGATATAAAAGCGCAGCATCTCCTCCACCAGTTCGTCCCGCTCCACCTTCATGATCAGGCTTCTCGCGTTCTTATGGCTGGTGATGTATGTGGGATCGCCGCTCATAATATAACCCACGATCTGGTTTACGGGATTGTAACCCTTTTCCCGCAGTGCTTCATAGACGGCGGACAGAACCACCTGTGCCCCAGTTTCCTGCTCCGTCTCTACTGTAAAATATTGAGTATTTGCTAAATCATCCATAAATAACCCTCGACTTCCCCGCGCTAAAGAAACGGCGCGACCTTGCCCGTCCCACAGGACGCCATTACGCCATTCTAGGTTCCAATTATGAACATTTTAACCCTTTTTTCAGAAAATTTCAATACCCGCTCCCTTAAGAAGTTCTTAAGAAGCCTAAATGTTTACGACTGTTTTCCGTATTTTTTGCGGTAATTGTCGATGCAGTGCTCGATCACCTTCACGGCTTCCTTGCAATCGTAGATCTCATCCACCTTCGTTTCCTTCCCTTCAAGGTTCTTGTAAACGGTGAAGAAATGCTGGATTTCATCGAAAATATGCTTCGGCAGCTCCTTAATGTCGTGATAGCCGTTATAGGTCGGATCGCCGTAAGGCATCGCAATGATCTTCTCATCGCCCATGCCGCAGTCGAGCATCTTCATCACGCCAATGGGGTAGCTCCTCACCAACGTCATCGGGCGCACGTTCTCCGAGCAGAGCACCAGCACGTCCAAGGGGTCATGGTCGTCGCCGAGCGTCTTTGGGATAAAGCCGTAGTTCGCGGGATAATGCGTCGCGGTGTACAGCACCCGGTCCAGCATCAGCATGCCGGTCTCCTTGTCGAGCTCATATTTCATGCTGCTTCCCTTGCTGATCTCGATCACGGACATGAAGTCCATGGGGGAAATTCTCTTCTCATCAATGTCATGCCAAATGTTCATCTTGATTCTCCTCTCTTGTCTTATTCTATTTTCTCGCGGTTTCTTTCTGCCGCCTTTCTTCTCACTTTGCCGGTTGCTTCTTCCTGCTCTCCTGTTTATTCTCTCGCGCCGTCCAGGCACCCGAGCCACTTGAGCGCATTCCAGATACCATCCTCAAGAACGGGCGTCGTTACGTAATCAGCCATGGCCAGCACCTGCTCGGAAGACTCACCCATGGCGATGGCACATCCCGCATGCTTAAGCATCGGCAGGTCATTGTTGCTGTCGCCGATGGCGACCGTGTCCTCGATCCGTATCTTTTTCGGATACTTTCCCGTTTGATTTAAGTGTTCCACAAGATAATCCATACAAGTCGCCTTGGAAAAGCCCTTGGGGACGATCTCGAAAAAGCCCTGCTCGCGGTCGATGGCCTCAAGGAAATCGCCCTGCTCCTCCATAAATTTTCGCACACTCTCCGGATCATCCGCATAGCAGTAAAACTTGTCAAACCTGCCGACGGCCTCCTCATAATTGCCCCAGTGCCGATCGGAATAATGCTTAATAATATAATTTCGCAGGGTCTCCGTGTGCATCCTGTCCAGAGGATTGTGGAAATCGTTCTCCGCGCCCTCCAAAATGGCGTCGATCCGATACTTCTCTAATCCATTGATGACGCGGATGGACTGCTCACGCGTCAAAACATGGTGCATCAGCTCCTGTCCCCGGAAAAAGACGTGCGTCCCACAGCCGCAAAGATATCCGTCAAAAGGAGCAAGCGCCGGGAGCCAGTCCAGCACGATCGCCGCGGTACGGCCCGTGTTCACGATGCAAAGATGTCCGTTTTCCTGTGCCAGCCGGATCGCGGCGGCCGTGGACGGCGCCATTCTTTGATGCGTGGCGATCAGCGTTCCGTCAATGTCAAAAAACAGTACTTTCATGTCCCAGTAAAACTTCCTCCGTCAAAAATTCCTCAAGGTTCACCACGGCTGTCTCGCCTGGCCCTTTTCCTTCCCCGATCTCCAAGGCCACTTTCACGTAATCCGTCGTGTGCCCGATGAGATATTTCTTTCCGCCGATCAGCTTTTCCTCCTCAAAGAGTACTTCTGCCTGCGTGCCAAGCTTTCGTCTTCGAAAGGCGATGGACTGCTCGCGCTCCAATTCCAGGAGCTCGTCGCTGCGCTCCGCCTTCACTTGATCCGGCACCTGATCCGGCATCACGGCCGCCCTGGTGCCCTTTCGCTTGGAATACTTGAACACGTGTATCTCATAAAAGCCGACCTTTTGCAGGAAGGCCTTGGTCGTCTCAAACTCCTCCTCGGTCTCGCCCGGGAAGCCCACGATCACGTCCGTCGTGATGGCCGGAACGATCGGTGCATATGCGTTTCGAAGCGCTTCCACACTCTCTAAATATTGCTGCGCCGTATAATGACGGTTCATGCGCTTTAAAGTAGCATCGCACCCACTTTGCAAAGAGAGATGGAAGTGCGGGCAAACCTTGGGCAGCGCCGCAAAGCGCTTCGCCGTCTCGGGCGTGACAATGCGGGGCTCCAGGGAACTGACGCGAATGCGCTCAAGGCCTGGGATTTCATGGATCTCCTCGATCAAAGAAAGGAGCTTTGACTGCCCGCGATAATCTCTGGGCTTGTCCGTCGTGGGCTTGTCTGCGCCCTCTTCCTGCTGCGCTCTCTTTTCCTGCGCGGCGAAGTCGATCCCGTAGGAGCTTACGTGAATGCCGGTCAGGACAATCTCCTTATACCCTGCCGCCACAATGCCGCGGATCTCCCGCAGCACGTCCTCCGGCTTTCTGCTTCGAACGCGGCCCCGCGCCAACGGGATGGCACAGTAAGAGCAGAACTGATTGCAGCCGTCCTGGATCTTGATATAGGCACGCGTATGCTCCGCAGTGGTCTTTAAGGTCATCTCCTCATACTCACCGGTATGATTTATGTCAATGACTGCCCTGCCGCCAAGGGTTTTATCCTCTTTTTCTCTGTTTGCAAGAAATTCTTCCAGGATCGACGCAATATCCTTCTTTCGGTTGTTCCCGATGGCAAGGTCGACGGCATTGTCTCCCTCCACGCCAGCAAGGTCCGTCTGCACATAGCAGCCCACGGCCACGACAACGGCATCGGGGTTCTTTTGCTTCGCGCGGTGGAGCATCTGACGGCTCTTTCTGTCCGCGATATTCGTCACGGTGCAGGTGTTGATCACGTAAATGTCTGCTTTTTGATCAAAAGGAACAATTTCATATCCCTTCTCCCGCATGATTTGTTGCATCACGTCCAACTCATAGGAGTTGACCTTGCATCCCAAGTTGTGAAATGCTATGGTTTTCATTCATTTCTCCATGTTTTTTCTGCTATTATTCCTTGATAATTTCCCTTGACTTTTCATGAACCACCGATTAAGATGTAGGCAGAAGGTATGTCAACAATGAAGGAGGTAACATTCATGAAAACAGTTCAAATTTCTTTAAACTCGATTGACAAGGTAAAGTCTTTCGTAAATGACATTACGAAGTTCGATTACGATTTCGATCTGGTATCCGGAAGATACGTGATCGATGCCAAGTCCATCATGGGTATCTTCAGCCTGGATCTCTCCAAGCCCATTGACTTGAACATCCATACCGAAGACGGTGCCGAGGAAGTTCTGAAGGTTCTGAAGAACTACGAGGTTTAATCCCCGGCGTTCCTTGAAACAATATGGTTTCAAGGTTTCACAAAAGAAACTTATGCCCTCCGGAGCGATCGCTTCGGAGGGTTTTTGTTATCATACTACTCTACAATGATCAGCTCGTCCGTCTCAAGGGCGGTCTTCACCAACTCCTCAATCTTTTCCGAGAGATTCTCCTCATGCCTGCGAATATATTTCAGATTCGGCTTCGTCACGGGATGCTTTGCCACAAAGATCGTGCAGCAATCCTCGAAGGGCTGGATCGAGGTCTCAAAGGTCCCGATCTTCTCCGAAACCTCCACGATCTCCTGCTTGTCAAATCCGATGAGGGGCCGATATACGGGAAGCTCGCAGACCTCGTTGGTGCAAACGAGGGACGCCATGGTCTGAGACGCCACCTGTCCGATGCTCTCGCCGGTGATCAGGCCCAGGCACTCATTCTCCTTCGCGAGATGCTCCGCGATCCGCATCATATACCTTCGCATGATGATGGTCAGCTCCTCATGCGGGCATTTCTCGTGAATATAAAGCTGAATGTCCGTGAAATTGATCACGTGCAGATAGATGGGACCGGTATATTTCGAGACAATCCTCGCAAGGTCCACCACTTTTTGCTTCGCGCGCTCGCTGGTATATGGCGGTGCATGGAAATAGACCGCATCGATCTTGACGCCGCGCTTTGCGATCATATAACCGGCCACCGGGGAATCAATGCCGCCGGAAAGAAGCAGCATGGCCTTCCCGCCCGTGCCGACGGGCATGCCGCCGGGACCAGGAATGATCTCGGAATAGATATAAATCTTCTCGCGGATCTCCACGTTCAGCATAATGTCAGGGTTATGAACGTCCACCGTCATCTCCGGGAAGGCATTCAGCAGCACTTCGCCAAGATCCGCGTTGATCTCCATGGACTCCTTGGGGTAATTCTTATTCGCGCGCCGCGCGTTCACCTTGAAGGTTTTGTTCTTGTCGGGGTAGACCTTGTCAACGTAGTCCACGATCCGCTCCGCAAGCTTTTCAAAGCCCTCGTCCTCCGCATAGACCACGGGGCAGATCCCCCAGATGCCAAAGACCTGCTTTAAGTGCTCCACGGCCTCGTCATAATCGAACTCCGACTCCGCTTCCACAAAGATCCGCCCCTGGGTCTTGTGCACGTAGAATTTCCCTTCGCATTTTTTCATGCTGACCTTGATCTGGTGCACCAGCGCATCCTCAAAGAGATGTCGGTTCTTTCCCTTGACCCCGATCTCTGCATACTTGATCAAAAAAGCCTTAAACATAATTCTTCTCCCGTTTTTTCCTTCGCTTTATCTCTTCCTCGTATACATTCTCAGCATCGGCACGATCTCCCGAAGCACCGATAAAGTATACTCCAATTCCTCTTGGTTCGTAAAGACTGAAAAACTAAATCTGATCGTGGATTCCAACAGATCCTTCTCCACGCCCATGGCGCGCAGCGTTGCCGAGGGCTGAGGCTTTCTCGCCGAGCAGGCGCTTCCCGCGGAGACATAGATCCCCTTTTCCTCCAAGGCATGAAGCAGCACCTCGCTCCGAACGCCGCGGAAGGAGACGCTGACCACGTGAGGCGCCGTGCCTTCACCGTGCGGATATCCCGGCAGAAGGCCATTCACGCGCACGCCCTCCATCTGGCTGACACCCTCGATAAAGAAGCTTTTCAGCTCTGCCAACTTTCTGACGTCCTCGTCATAATTCCGATATAACAGTTCCGCCGCCATTGCCATGCCCGCAATGCCTGGCACGTTCTCCGTGCCGGAGCGCAGGTTATTCTGCTGCCCGCCGCCGAACAGGATCGGACGGATCCTGACCTTCTCATTGACGTACAGAAAGCCAATGCCCTTGGGGCCATGGATCTTATGACCGCTCACACTCATGAGATCGATGCCCATTTTCTTCGGATAGATCCTTGCCTTGCCAAAGCCCTGCACCGCATCCACGTGAAAGAGGGTGTTCGGGTTCAGTCGCTTGATGAGCGCGCCCGCCTCCGCGATGGGCTGCTGCGCACCCATTTCATTATTGGTATGCATGATCGATACAAGGATCGTGTCCATTCTCATGCTGCGCTGCAGGTCTTCCAGACGGATCCTGCCGAAGGAATCCACCGGAAGATAGGTCACCTGAAAGCCCTGTTCCTCCAGGAAATGCATGGTCTGAAGGATCGCGGGGTGCTCGATCTGCGTCGTGATCAGGTGCTTGCCCTGCCGCTGCCTTGCCTGCGCCACGCCGCGAAGGGCGAGATTATCTGACTCCGTGCCGCCCGAGGTAAAAAGCAATTCCTTCTCATTGACTTTCAAGATCCCTGCCAGAGTCTCCTTCGCCCTGCGCAGGATCTGCTCCGCCTCCATTCCTTTCAAGTGCAGACTGGAGGGATTGCCATATTGCTGGCACATGATCTGCGTTATATATCCTGCGACTTCCGGGAATACCCTCGTCGTCGCGGAATTGTCCAAATAAACTTCCATGGGACCTCCTAAGACTTCTATATATTACCATATGCCGAAAACCATTTGGCGTGCCGGTTGGCAAGGGCCTTCCTCAGGCTTCCAGGTGATAGCCGAGCCATGCAAGGATCGCAAGGGGCGCCGTCTCCGTGCGAAGAATGCGCCTGCCGAGAGTAACGGGTTCGATTCCCGCCTCCTGCGCCGCCTGGATCTCGGCCTCGTCGAAGCCGCCCTCCGGGCCGATGAAAATGGCGATCGTCTGCCCTGGCTTTATGCTCTCTATGAGCTGGCGCGTCCTGTCCATGCCCTCCGCAAGCTCATAGGGAATGAGCTTTACGTCCATGCCCCTTGCCAGTTCCAATGCCTTCTTGAAACTCATGGGTTCCTTCACTTCCGGAATGATGCCGCGCTTACTTTGCTTCGCTGCGGCCTCCGAAATCTGCTGCCATCTGGCCGTCTTTGCCTTCGCCTTCTTCTCATCGAGCTTTACGACGCAGCGCCTCGTCTCCACGGGGATCACCTGGTAAACGCCAAGCTCCACGGCCTTCTGGATGATGAGCTCGAGCTTATCCGCCTTCGGAAGCCCCTGAAACAGGTAGATCTTCGCGGGCAGCTCCACCCCATCCTCCTTGATGAAGCGAAGCTCGCATTCTATCCAAGCCTGGCCTTTTTGCTGCTTCCCGCCAGAAGAACGGTTACTATTTCCGCATTCTTCTTCCGAATCTTCCCCATCATGAAAGGCCCGGATGGCACACCGGTACTCCTTCCCGTCCTGTCCATTGCTGACGTTAAACTCTTCCCCGACCTTCATCCGCAGCACATTCTTAATATGATTTACGTCCCCGCCCGTGATCATCACGGTTCTGTTTGCGACGTCAATCTGCCCTTCCTCCACAAAAAACTGATACACCTCAAACTCCTCTTTCAATAGGCAAGAAAGAATCCCTTATGGATTCTTGCCATGACATAACCTCGAGCCCTTCCCATACCTACCTCTTTCTTGCCGTCACACTCACCCACTCGCCCTGATAGGTGACCTCAAGGACTTCCATCCCTGCTGCCTTGACAGCCTCGACCACGGTCTGCTCCTTGTCATCAATAATGCCGGAGGTGATATAGATCCCGCCGGGCTTCAACTGATGCAGGATCACCGGCGTCAGCGGTACGAGCACGTCCGCTAATATATTAGCGACAACAATGTCATATTTCTCGTAGCCAACCTCGTCCTGGACTGCCTTCTCCGTGATGATATTTCCGATCATCATGGTAAACTGTTCGGGGCGGATCCCGTTGTTCGCGCAGTTGTCCTCTACGGCAGGCACCGCGCAAGGGTCAAGGTCCGTTCCCACCACGTGCTTTGCGCCGAACATCAAAGACAGGATCCCAAGGATGCCGCTGCCAGTTCCCACGTCGAGGAGCTCCGTCTCCGGCGTGATGAACTTACGAAGCTGCCTGATGCAAAGCTGCGTCGTCTCATGCATGCCCGTGCCAAAGGCCGTGCCGGGATCAATGTGAAGCACCATGCGGCCGTCATCCTCAGGTTTGATATCCTCCCAGGAAGGAATGACAAGGATGTCATCTATATAGAACTGATGGAAATACTGCTTCCAGTTGTTGATCCAGTCGATGTCCTCGGTCTCATCCACGGTGATGGTACCCTCGCCGATCTCACAAAAGGCGCGAAGGTCGTCAAGCTCACGCTCCACGTCCTCAAGGATGGACTCCCTGGTGCGCTCCTCGCCCTGTACCAGCAGCGTTCCGTTCTCCTTTTCTTCCACAAAAAAGCTAAGGTACGCCACGCCGTCATCCGCAGGCCCCTCCGGCAGGATGTCCACGAACATCTGCTCCTTTTCCAAGGGCGTCAGCGGGATCTTATCCTCGATCTGCGCACCCTCAAGACCTATGTCATAAAGCGTGCTAATGATAATGTCCTCCGCATCCGTCACTGTCTTTATCTTAAATTTCGTCCACTTCATAAACAATTCTCCTCCCGCGGGTTTTCCCGCCGCTTTCATGGATCTGTCGCAAAGAATCGCATAGTTAATAGAATTATATACGCATTCCTCCATTACGTCAAAATAAAAACAAAATCCGTGTTTGGAGGTTGCACTGCGGCTTCCGCGGAATTATAATAGAGAAGAAGATTTTTTGCAAAGGAGAATCGCCATGAAGAAAAAACGAAGACTTCTGCTCCTGATGCTCCCGCTGTTTATATTATTGGCTTCCTGCGGAAACCGCGGCAAGATCAACGAGGGAGATTGTGCCGGAACCGTCATCTTCCAAGGCCTTCCAAAAGAGTTTTCCCTGCTTGAGGAAAATCTGCAGAAGGAATATGAGATCAAGGTGACGCTGACGAACGTAACGACGGAAAAGTATTACGAAGTCGTGCTGAATCAGAAAAATGATTTCAAGCAGAGCGTGTCGCTCCATCCGGGCTCCTATAAGGTCTCCGTTTACGCTTCGCTGACCAGCCTTACGCATCTCCACGTGAAGACGACCGAGGATACCGTTATTTTCGATCGTAACCGCGAGACGGCCGTCGTGATCGTACCGGAGAACGTGGAGGAATTCACGGAGCACTGGATGGAATCTCATCCCGAGGCCGAGATCCTCTCCGCGGACAAGTTCTCCCGCCTGGTGCAGGTGAACCGCAAGGTCATGCCCATCAAGGACGTGATCACGGAGCTCGATCTCTCCGACATGGATAAGGTCCTGGAGGGCTATCAGAAAACCACTCTGACGGACAATGAGCGCGGTATCACCATCGTGTTACAAAATAAGATGTCCACGGAGCAGCCTCTCTCCAACTGTGAGGTGGTGAGTCTCTCCGTGACAAGCAATACGGTTGTCTTTCCGGACGGCGTTTCGCTTGGCACGTCTCCCGCCAAGGTATGTCATAAGGAGACAGGCCTGTACGGACTGCCGACAAGGTTCGAAGGGTTCTTTTTATATGGCTGGGATTTCGATGAGACCAAAGCCATTTATCTGGATCCCGTCAGCGGCGACCGCATCACGATCACGTTCACGCCGGACGGCTCAGCCATCTCGGAGATCACTTATGAGATGGCAGTGTTTGAATAAGAAGGGAGGGTGAAATCATGCAGAAAGCGTTAAAAGTCATTAAAATCGATGGTCTCTCCCTGTTGGCACTCCCCCTGCTGCTCCTTGCGACCTTCTTTAAGCTCGTTGCCAAGGCCTTCGAAAAGATCACCATCTTCCTCGGCCTCGCCCTGATCGCCGGCATCGTGATCACACTTCTCGTGACCGCGACCACGCCAAAGAATATCGGAGAACTCATCATCGGGTTCCTCCTCCTGTCCGTGGCCATCGGTCTGATCATGCTATTTGTCGGCTGGGGCTTCGCCCTCATCTCCGGCGTGGTCATCGTCGCATGGAATTTCCTGATCTCATTGTTTGACAGCCTCTATGAGATCACCTACAACGGATATCTCTCCCTGTTCACGCAGTGTGAGGCGGATTACAAGATACTGTCCCTCAACGGAAAGAAGGTGCCAAACGCCATCGCGTGTTGCTTCTTTACCCTCCTGAAGGGCCTAAGCTGGCTGATCACCACGATTGTTTCCCTCTCCTACGTCATCGCCATCACCTTCAGCGCCCTGCTGGTCCTTTGCACGCTGATCAACCTGAGCAGCAATATTAAGAAAGCCTTTGGGATCGGGCTGTTCAAGTATATGTCCATGTGTCCCGTCCACTCCGTGATCTTCGGCATTTTGATCTACGTCATTATCATCGGGGTGATCATCGTGGGCGTCATGGCACTAGCGAACGAATGGCATGAATGGGGACAGGAGCTTCGGATGACCGGCCAGGAGATCTCCAATGAGATCACGGATCTCGTAAAGAGCGATCTGAAAATGGCCTCCGGTTCCTCGGAAGAAGTGGAACAGAATCTTGTCTACATGAAGAAGCTGGAGGATCACTTAAACGGCCTCGAAGCCTTAGGGCAGCAGGTTACTTCCGTTCTGGATCAGAAGGACAATCCCCTGCTTCGAAGCTATTGGGGCATTTACATGAGAAATCTCAATCCCCTTGTGGAGGAATGTTCCGGGAAAAAGAACATAGCGGTGCACCGCTTCCGGCAGCTGATCCCGCAGATCCAGCTCCTGGACAGACAGCGTGATGACGTGGAAAAGCTGGCCGCAAGACTGAAGGACGAGCTTCAAAATCCCGCCGGGACGTCCACCTTCTTTGCTGGCTGCGATACGCCGGAAAAGCTGGAAAAACGATATAAGAATCTTTGCAAGGCTTACCATCCTGACTCCTCTGAAGGCGATACGGAAACCTTCCAGAAGATGCAGGCCGAATACCAAAGCCTGAAAAATACCATGGGCCCCGTAAAGTAAAAACAAAGAGCAGAAAACCAATCCACTTGATTTTCTGCTCTTTTTATTTGTCTTTCTATTTGTCTTTTTCTTATTGATCCGCCTTCTGATCTGCCACTTCTTGGTCCGCTCTCCCATTTTCCGTTTTCACTTGAATCCTGCGCGTATAAAACAGGAAGGCATACCCCCCAAGCGCGATCGTCACGTAATCAGCGATCAGGAAGTATACACTGGCGGGAACCGGCGCCACTAACAGGATCGCCGCGTACTCTCCCAGCATTGCAAGTCCGGAAAGGCCGAATGCAAAGTACTTCCCATCCTTTTTTCGAAGGGACAGGATCGTTCCCGCAAGAAAGATGATAAGATTGATTGCCAGGAAAACGAAAAAGGCATAGAAGAAGATCCGCTTTTGAAACAGCTTTGCCTTATAATTCACCCAAAAGCCCGTCAGCCTTTGTCCAAGGCCAAGCGGAGACACAAGCTCCGCCCACTTCACGGTATGCGCATTGGAATAGAGATCGAATGCCGTATTACTCCACATCTCCGTCCCCCACTGTGCAAGGGGCACGTGCTCCTCTTCCGGGATCGGAACCGCCCAATAATAGGCATGTCTCGCGGAAAACGCATATAAAACATTATCCCAGACTAGTTTTGCGGCATTCTCGGGATTATGGAGCAGGATGCTGACATACGCGCTAAGGAGCGCCTTGCTTTGCTCTTTTGTCGCCGCGGATTGATTGAAGTCAGGATTTCCCTTCACGTGATAATTATATCTGCGATATCCGTCCAAACCATATTCCTTGACGACAGCCACGGGAACCACGGCTTCTATGGCTTCCAGATCCTGTGCGGCCCGCGCATAGCCAAGATCCGTGTTCGGATTATTCAGAAGGCATTGCAGGGGATACATGGAGTTGATCACAAAATAATCATTCCCATAATATTTGATCTCACCGATCTTTTGCGGGATCATGATCAGGAAAAATAAAATAATAAAGCATAAAAGGCGTCTCGATTTGCTCCAAATGGTTCCTTTCTGCGTGCAGATCACGTGGATCAGATAGAACACAAAGCTGAAAATGGCACCTTCCGTTCTCCACACGCAAAGAAAGGCTCCCAAAGCTGCAAGGCCGAGCGCTTCTTTTGTCGTTCTTTCCCTGTTTTCCAGAATGTCAGAGAAAAGAATCACAAGGTATAACAGGGCAACGATCAAATATTGCAGGATCCGATAGCTGTCCTGTGACATCAGATAGGTATTGGGAAGCAGCCAGAAACCAAAGATAAGAAATCGCAGTCTCGGTGCAATGGTCTCCAAACGATAAAATGCATACGCAAGAAGGAATGCCATAAAGGACCATTGGACCACGGTGATCATAAAATCCGCCGGGAAAAACAGAAGACATCCGGCATAGACAAAGCCGGAATAAGCGCAGTGCCAATAATCCGGTGTCAGGCGAACGGCGCAGGAATAGGTAATGTAATTGTCATTGCTTTGCTCAAACACGGCAGGCCATCCCAGCAAAAGAAGGATCAGACCGATCAGCCAGATCGCCAAAAAGACCATGTAGGACTTACGAAACTTTTGTAACAAGTGGAATACCAACTGCCAAAAGCACCAAATGATCAAGATTGCAAAGCACTCTGACAAAACACGTGCCATGACGATCTCAAAGCGGTCGCTCACGATGGGGTTCACCACCTTTGTACCGATGGCGATCACCCCAAGGTTCTTAAAAACGTGACCCGCCCATAAGAACGAACACAGCACGTGGAACAGGATAAATGCATATTTTACTCTTGGATCTTGAATCAGTTTTTTCATGGATCCTGCCTATTTCTCCCAGAACTTCTTTTTCTTTCCGCCGTGGCCTTCATCCTTCTTTTCCTCCTTCGAGCCGGAGGCTCTCTGCACGGCCGTGAGGGAGTCATCATTTGCCTGGTCAAACTGCTTCAGCAGTTCCTTCGCCTCGTTGCTCAGCTTGTCAGGAACCTGCACCACAAGCGTTACGTAATGGTCTCCGCGGATTTCCTTGTTGCGCACGGAAGGAACGCCCTTGCCCTTTAGGCGCACACGGGTATCCGTCTGAGTTCCGGGCTTTACGTCATAGATCACCTTGCCGTCCACGGTATCGATGAAGATCTCACCGCCCAATGCGGCTACAGGGAAGGAAATGGGCACGGTGGAAAAGATGTTGACGTCCTGACGCTGGAAGATGGGATGTCTTCCCACAATGACCTCAACAAGCACGTCACCTCTGGGACCGCCGTTCACGCCGGGCTCGCCAAGTCCAGGCATACGGATGGACTGTCCATTGTCAATGCCTGCAGGAATGTCGCAGGAGTACCGCTTCTTCATGGGGATGAAGCCAGTTCCGCGGCAATCCACGCACTTTTCCTTAATGATCTTACCGGTTCCCTGACAGTTCGGGCAGGCCTGCACGTTGCGGACCGTTCCAAAGAAGGACTGCTGGGTGAATACCACCTGGCCCTTACCGCCACATTTCGAACAGGTTTCCGGCTGTGTGCCGGGCTTTGCGCCGCTGCCGTTACAGGTCTTACAGGTCTCCTTGACCGTCAGCTCGATCTCCTTCTTACAGCCAAATACGGCTTCCTCAAAGGTAATGCGCACGCTCGTGCGAAGGTTCGATCCCTTCATGGGGCCATTGCCGGCGCCGCGGGATCTTCCGCCGCCAAAAATATCGCCAAAGATATCTCCAAAGATATCGCTGAAATCCATTCCGCTAAAGTCGAATCCGCCAGCTCCGCCGGCGCCGCCGTCAAAGGCTGCATGGCCGAACTGATCATACTGCCTTCTCTTCTCCGGGTCACTCAGCACGGCATATGCCTCTGAAGCTTCCTTAAATTTTTGCTCCGCTTCCTTGTCCCCGGGATTAGCGTCGGGATGATACTTCTTTGCCAAGGTACGATATGCTTTTTTGAGGGCTGCTTCGTCGGCTGACTTGTCTACGCCGAGGACCTCATAATAATCTCGCTTTTGTTCCGCCATTTTTATAGCCTTTCTAATACATATTTTTTGCCATGCGCGCGACTGCCGCGACTTCGTCGCTTCGTCTCGCGGGCTGCGCCCTATACGCCAATCGTCCGGCGACAGTCCTTCCGAGCAAGCTCGGCGTCCTGTACGCCAATCGTCCGCGGCTTATAGCCATGCGCGCGACTGCCGCGACTTCGTCGCTTCGTCTCGCGGGCTGCGCCCTATACGCCAATCGTCCGGCGACAGTCCTTCCGAGCAAGCTCGGCGTCCTGTCGTCGGACGTTGTCGTGCATGGCTTATACCTCGCGGAAGTCTCCGTCGATGACATCGTCATCGTTGTTAGAGGAGGTTGCGCCGGCGTTGTTTGTTGCGCCGCCGGTGAAGCCGCTCATGTCGGGGCCTGCCTGGCCGCCCTGCGCGTGCTGTACGTTCTCATACATCTTGGTGAACAGGGACTGTGCGGAGTTCATCAATTTCTCCTTCGCTGCCTTCAGTTCATCGAGATCTGCATCGCTCATCTCACGATCCTTGGTTCTCTCGAGGATGGACTTCACTGCCTGCAGATCTGCCTCTACCTGGCCCTTGTCTCCGTCAGGGATCTTATCTCCGACATCCTTCAAAGCCTTCTCAGTCTGGAATACGAAGGCATCTGCATCATTTCTCGCCTCAACGGCTTCCTTACGCTTCTTATCCTGTGCCTCGAACTCTGCTGCTTCCTTGACTGCCTTTTCGATATCGGCATCAGACATGTTGGAGCCTGCGGTGATGGTGATGTGCTGCTCCTTGCCAGTGCCAAGATCCTTAGCGGATACGTTAACGATACCATTTGCATCGATGTCGAAGGTTACCTCGATCTGAGGAATTCCTCTGGGTGCAGGTGCAATGCCGTCCAGTCTGAACTGACCAAGGGACTTATTATCTCTTGCGAACTGACGCTCGCCCTGTACCACGTTGATGTCTACGGCCGTCTGATTGTCTGCCGCGGTGGAGAATACCTGGCTCTTCTTGGTAGGAATGGTGGTATTTCTCTCGATCAGTCTGGTTGCAACGCCGCCCATGGTCTCGATGGACAGGGACAGAGGCGTTACGTCCAAAAGAAGGATGTCGCCGGCGCCAGCATCGCCTGCCAGCTTACCGCCCTGGATGGAAGCACCGATTGCCACGCACTCGTCAGGGTTCAGGGACTTGGAAGGCTCCTTGCCGGTCAGCTGTCTTACCTTATCCTGTACGGCAGGAATTCTGGTGGAACCACCTACCAGAAGCACCTGGCCAAGGTCTGCGTTGGTCACGCCTGCATCTCTCATGGCGTTCTGTACGGGGATCGCGGTCTTCTCTACCAGATCTCTGGTCAGCTCATCGAACTGTGCCCTGGAGAGGTTCACGTCAAAGTGCTTGGGTCCCTCTGCGGTTGCAGTGATGAAAGGCAGGTTGATGTTGGTGGTCATGGCACTGGAAAGCTCCTTCTTTGCCTTCTCTGCTGCCTCTTTCAGTCTCTGCATTGCGATCTTGTCGCCGGAGAGGTCCACGCCCTCTGCCTTCTTGAACTCGGAGATCATCCAGTTAATGATCTTATTATCGAAATCATCGCCGCCCAGATGGGTATCACCGTTGGTTGCCAGAACCTCGATGACGCCGTCACCGATGTCGATGATGGATACGTCGAAGGTACCGCCGCCCAGGTCGTATACCATGATCTTCTGCTCTTTCTCATTGTCCAGGCCATATGCCAGAGCAGCCGCGGTGGGCTCGTTGATGATACGCTTTACGTCAAGGCCTGCGATCTTCCCTGCATCCTTGGTTGCCTGACGCTGTGCGTCATTGAAGTATGCGGGAACGGTGATGACAGCTTCCGTAACCTTTTCTCCCAGATATGCTTCTGCGTCAGCTTTCAGCTTCTGCAGGATCATGGAAGAGATCTGCTGAGGAGAATATCTCTTTCCGTCGATGGTACGGCCGTTATCCGTACCCATGTCTCTCTTGATGGAGGAGATGGTCTTCTCCGCATTCGTCACTGCCTGACGCTTTGCAGGCTCACCGACCAGTCTCTCACCAGTCTTTGTAAATGCCACTACGGACGGTGTCGTCCGAGCGCCTTCTGCGTTCGCGATAACGGTGGGTTTACCACCTTCCATAACAGCTACGCAACTATTCGTCGTACCAAGGTCAATACCAATAATCTTGCTCATGTCTTTTCCCTCCTAATAAAATCCGCTGCGCGGATATAATTTAGCTTCGTTTGTTCAAACCCCACTATCCGCGAAGAAAATTCTGCCTCATATGCAGAGTCAGCATTTTCTTCGGGGGTTCTTCGCTTCACTGCGCCTTTATTGCACTACGGAGACCATACTGTGGCGGACCACCGTGTCTCTATAGGTGTAACCTTTTTGTAACTCCTGAGCCACAATTCCCGACTCATATTCCTCGCTCTCCACCTGCATCACCGCATTGTGAAGGCTGGGATCAAATTCCTTGCCGACCGCTTCGATGGGTTTCACTCCAATGTTGTCCAGCTCCGTGATGAGCTGCTTGTAAACCTTGTTCATTCCATCCACGAAAGGATCGTCCTGCTTCTCTGGGCCAACGGTCGCCAGCCCTCTCTCAAAATTATCAACCACGGGAAGGATCTTTTCGATCACGCTGCGCGCCCCGGTCTCGAACATCGCCTGCTTCTCTCGCTCCGTCCGATTTCGGAAGTTTTCGAATTCGGCCAGCTGACGCTTTACCCGATCCTCGAGCTGATCGATCTGCTCCTTCATGGCCTCCGTCTTCTGCTTAGCCTGCTTCTTTTCGGCCCTTCGCTCGGCCCAGGATTTCTTTCCTTCGCCTTCCTTTTCCTCATCGCCCTCCGACTCTTCGTCCACGGGCTCTTCCTCCTCTGCTTCCTCGTCAGGGCTCTGCGCCTTGGCCTCCTCCCCGAGGTCCTTTGCCTCCTCGGAAAGCTCAGCCGCTTCCGTCTCCTTTGCCTCTTCAGCCAAAGCTTCCGTTTCCACGGTCTCCTGCGCCATTTCTGCCGAAGCCTTTTCCTTTTCCTGCTCTGCCATGTTCCTCATTTCCTTTCCAAATCCGCCTCCCTATGGGGAGATCAGATCATTCTTTCCGATATAATTCATCCAGCTTGCTCTGAATGGTACGAAGCGTTCCGATCACCTTGTCGTAATCCATCCGCTTCGGTCCCACGATCCCGATGGTTCCCTTCATGCCTTCGCCAAGCTCATACGTGGCGGTGACCACGCTGCAATCCTTCATGCTCTGAAGTGGCGCCTCATCACCGATATATACTTGAATGCCCGTGCCCTCTTCATTTTCCAGGCTCTCCTGGATCAGGCTGCCAAGCTGCTGCTTCTCCTCAAAGGTTCCCACCAGCTCACTTGCCTTTCCGTTGTCCGTCAGCTCCGGGTAACGGAAAATGTTATTGGTGCCGCTGGTATAGATCTCCAGGTCCTCATCCGCCTTGATGGCCTCCCCCACCGCGTCGATCACCTCACCGATGATGTTTCCGTGGATGCCCGCCTGCGACTTTAGCGCCGCGATGATGCCAAGATTGATCTCCTCCATGGAAAGTCCGTTCAGGTGCGTGTTCAGGAGAATGTTCAGCTTCAGGAGATTCTCATCGGACAGATCCTCTGCCACGGGAATGATGTTATTCTTGATCACGTTCCCTTCCACGACGATCACCGCGAGGAGCTGCCCCGGATTCACGCGGGAGAGCTGAATGAACTTCACCTTGTTGCGGTGCGTTGAAGGAGCGGAGATCATGGCCGCGTACTGGGTGTTTTGCGCCACCACCTTGGCCACCTGCTTTAAGAGGGTCTCCATCTTATCCTGACGCTCGAGGAGCATTTCCTTTAGCTCCACCATCTCCCGGTCCTTTTCCTCCATCATGGTGTCCACGTAGAAGCGGTAGCCCTGATCAGAAGGAATTCGGCCTGCCGAGGTATGAGGCTGCAGGATGTAGCCCATCTCCTCCAGATCCGCCATTTCATTACGGATCGTTGCGGAGCTGAGGTTTAAGTCCGTGTACTTTGAGATCGTGCGGCTGCCAACCGGTTCCCCTGTCTCCAGGTAATTCCGGATCACTGCCTTCAGTATCTTCTTTTTTCTCTCATCTAATTCCACCGGAGATCACCTCTTTTGGACTTGTTAGCACTCAACCTCATAGAGTGCTAACACCTTGTGTACTTAACATACACCCATGCCTCTTTATTGTCAACCTATTTTCCGAGAAATATTTCTTAAAAAAGTATAAAAGAAAAACCCTCTTTCGCTTTCCGAAAAAGGGTTTTGCCTCATTTCTTATTCTTTTGTCATTCAGCTGCGGATTACAGTACGAAGCTGCCGGGGAACTCGCCGTTTACTACGAAGTATGCGGTGTTCTCTTCAGGCTTTACGTAGATCTCAACGGTCTTGAAATCATCAGCCTTCATGTTCATGTCATACTGCCAAACGTCCTTAGCGATCTTAACCAGCTCGTCCTGAGAGAAAGACTTGCCAGCGAACTGAACGAATACGGTAGCCTTTGCAGCAACCTTCTTCTCTGCCTTCTTAGCAGGAGCCTTCTTCTCTGCTGCGGGCTTCTCTGCCTTCTTAGCAACTGCCTTCTTCTCTGCCGCGGGCTTCTCTGCCTTCTTAGCAACTGCCTTCTTCTCTGCTGCGGGCTTCTCTGCCTTCTTAGCAACTGCCTTCTTCTCTGCTGCAGGCTTCTCTTCCTTCTTTGCAACGGGCTTCTTAGCTACTGCCTTCTTTGCAACGGGCTTAACAGCTTCCTTCTTTACTTCTTCTGCCTTAACTTCTGCGATTACCTTTTCTTCTGCCATGATGGTATCTCCCTTCTTCAAACCTCGTGCGCTTTCTGCGCAACCTTTTTTTTAATTATTTCAGCGCGGGTTGCGCGCTTGTCGCCTAATAATATAGCGTGTTTCTTTTCGCTTGTCAACCTTTCTGTCGAAAAAATACACAAATTTTATCAAAAAAAATTGTGAATTTTTAATTCTTGACAGGATTTTTTGGGCAATGAAATCGGGAAATTACTTTGCCAAGCCAAAATATAACAGTACTATAATTCCCAGCGCAATGCGATACCATCCAAAGATTTTGAAATTATGTTTCTTGATAAATGCCATCAGGAAGCGGACAATAAAGAGCGATACGATAAAGGAAACGATCGTGCCGATCAGGAGCAGGAAAAACTCCAGTACGGTGAAGGCTCCGTTGTCGGAGATGAATTTCACGATCTTTAGGAGACTTGCACCGAACATGACCGGAATGGCCAGGAAGAAGGTAAATTCCGCGGCGATGGTGCGGCTCACGCCGATCAGGAGTGCGCCAACAATGGTCGCGCCGGAGCGGGAGGTGCCGGGGAAAATGGCTGCGATCAGCTGGAACACGCCGATGAGAAGCGCCGTCTGGAAGGTGATGTCGTCGAGCTTTCTCACCTTGGGCTTCCGATTCTTGTTCCAATTCTCCACGACGATAAACGCCACGCCGAACACGATCAGGGCGATGGAAACGCAGACGGGATTATAAAACAGCGCGTCAAACACGTCGTCGAACAAAACGCCGATGACGGCCGCTGGCACACAGGCCACGGCGATCTTGAGCCAGAGAATGATCTTATCCATTTTCACGTAGCCAAGGATGCCAGACTGCGGGTTTTCCTGGCTCTGCGGAAGCTGGAAAGGCCAGATCTTATTCCAAAAGAGGATGACCACGGCCAGGATCGCGCCGAGCTGGATCACCACGTCGAACATGTCAAAGAACCCTTCGCTCACGTTCTTAAAAGGAAGAAACTCCTCCACCAGGATCAGGTGCCCGGTGCTGCTGACGGGGAGCCACTCGGTGATGCCCTCCACGATTCCATAAATAAATGCCTTTATTACGTCAAAAAAACTATCCATTGTTGTCTGATTCCTTTCCCAGATATGCCATTACACTCTCATAATGAGCCGCCGCCTCGTCATATCCTTCCTTATATAATGCGAGAAGATTGTCCCTGTTTTTCTCGATCCTGTGAACCTTGCTCGGATGCGCGGGACGAATGACGTAGGCCTGACCATTTTCAACCTGACGGTATAAATAATCCATGGTCTCATTATAATTTTCATGGCGCTCTGCCATCAATTCATATATCTTAGGATATTTGAAGTACCTCGCTTTTATGAGGGCAAGGGAGAGTCGATCCGTAGGCTTTCGGACATAACCCTCTTCCTTGGTCAGGATGACAATGTTCTTCCGATTCCCGTCGAGAATGGACTTCGCGATCGGAATGGGATCAGCGATCCCGCCGTCCAGATAAAGCCTGCCACCGACATTGACGTTCCTCGCCATCAGCGGAAGGGACGCGGAAGCGCGGATCATGTCAATGTCCTTCTTGAGGTCCTGCACCTTAAGATATTCCGCCTGACCTGTTTCGATATTGGTCACGACGCTGTATGCCTTTCCCTGATATTCATGATACGCCTCATGGTCAAAGGGATAGAGATAGTCCGGGATCAAGTGATAGCACATGTCCACGTTAAAGAGATCACCCGTCAGGAGAAGGCTCTCAAAGCTACAGTACATCTTGTCATACAGGTAATCCGTATTGACGTCGCGGGCGCGGCCCTTTTGCTTCGAGAGGAAGCTGCACATCGTGCAGGCCCCTGCGGAAACACCATATACGCTGGAGAACGACAGTCCCTTATCCAAAAAGAAATCCAGTACGCCGGCGGTGTAGAGCCCCTTCATGCCGCCGCCTTCCAAAACCAATCCTGCCTGATACATTTTTGTCTCCTTTTTCATGCCTTAGCCTTGAACGAAAGGATCGCCCGCAAGGCGTCAGCACCATCCTTACTTTGCGTACTCCTCCGCCACAAACCTGCGCATGGCTTCCAGGGAACGCTTCACCTTCTCCGTGGAGATGCAATATGCCATGCGGAAGAATCCCGGAGCGCCAAAGTTGTCGGCAGGCACCAAGATCAAGTCATACTTCTTCGCCTTATTGCAGAACATCACGGCGTCAGGCTCTAATGCCTTCGGGAAGATGTAGAAGGTTCCGCCGGGCTTCACGACGGTGAAACCAAGCTCCACGAGGCAGTCGTAGATCAAATTCATGTTGGTCTCATAAACGGAAAGATCCGCCGTCTTGTCAAGCACGTCTGCCACCGCCAGCTGAATGATGGAGGGCGGGCAGTTATGTCCGATGCCGCGGGAGATCTGACCGCACATCACGATCATGTCCTCCGCGTCCTTGCATGCCGGGTTGATGGCCACGTAACCGATACGCTCGCCGGGCAGGGACAAGGACTTCGAGAAGGAATAACACATAATGGTATTATCATAGAACTTCGACACGCAGGGCGCGTCCACGCCGGCGAACACGATCTCGCGATACGGCTCGTCAGAGATCAGATAAATGTCATGTCCGTATTCCTCGGACTTCTTTCTCATCAGGTCGGTCAGCTTCTGGATCGTCTCCGTGGAATACACGATGCCAGAAGGATTGTTCGGCGTATTAACGAGCACCGCCATCACCTTCTCCGTCAGCATCTCCTCAAACGCCGGGAAATTGATCTGGAAGGTCTCCGTGTTGGGCGGAACCACCTTGAGAACGGCGCCGGTCAGATTCACGTAAGGACCATATTCCGGGAAATAAGGCGCAAAGGTCAGGATCTCGTCGCCGGGCTCCGTCACCAGACGGAACGCATGCGCCAGCGCACCGGCAGCACCCGTTGCCATAAAAATATGCTCCTTGCGATACGGAATGCCAAAGCGCTGCTCCAGGGAAGCCGCAACCGCCTCGCGAACGGAAGTAATGCCAAGGCTCGGGCTATAACCATGCAGCTCCATGGGATCGCGGGTCGCAAGCATCTGGATCATCCGGTCCGTAAAGGCCTTCGGTACGGGAACGGAAGGGTTCCCAAGACTATAATCAAATACGTTCTCATATCCGATCTCCAGCCCGCGCGCCGTCGCAAATTCCGAAAGCTCACGGATCACGGATTTTTTCGAAAGCATGTCCTTGTACTTTTGAACTAACATAAGTTTTCTTCCTTTCCGGACGTAAACATCCTTATGTTATTTTATCTAAAAATGTCGCATCTGGCAAGAAAAAAAACAAGACAAAGGGGGCGGTTCTTCCAGATCAGTTTCCCTCTCCAAAAGAACCGTCCCCATCTTCACTTTCTTAATAGCGATACTTTCTCACCACTTCGCGTTGCTTCCAAAGATCAAGTGCCAGATCAGATCGACCAAAAACGCGGCCGCAGCCATGACCGTCAGCGCAAGATATCCCTTGGGAAGCTTTTTCTGAAGCTTACTTGTCACCCAGTCGACCAGCGGATACACGACGTAAACCGCCGCCATGCCCATGAGGCCAAACTGCAGGCTGGAGCGAACCGCGATCCGTCCCTGATAGGTCGGGCCATATCCGGCATCGCGATAGTCCCAGAGAACGAATCCCTGCCACCGCTCCAAGAGGTAACTCGCCGCTAGCTCCACGCCGGTGGCGAGCAGGCATATGATCAGGAAGACTAGCAGCGGATGCTTTCTCGCCTTTGCGGTCACGAGGAGGATCAAGAGTCCGCCAACGCCATAAATGGGCAGGCATGGTCCCCAAAGAAACCCCCGGTTCACAAACCCCAGGTGCAGCTCAAACCATACGATCGCAACCTCATAAATCCAGCCGATCACTCCAAAGGCCAGAAACGTCCAAAACCACTTCATGCTCTTTTCCATGTGATGTCCTTACTACTTCATTTTAGAGAAGGTATAAACGTTTCCATAATAGTCATACATCAGGAAATTTCCCCGATCATACTGAAGGAACAGGCACCCGCCGTTGTCGGAATACATGTAAAGGAAATATCCGTCAAAGATAAAGTAGAAATTCAGGGTGGAACCGTTCTCATAGATCGTGCCGCTTCCGTTCGACTTCAGATCGAACATGGACAGCTGCTTATAATAATCCTTGCCATAATACTGCTCCAGGATCGCCTGATCATATTGGTTAAACTTTGATACGTAATAGGATCCCGCGATCTGCCGATAGTCCGCGCCGCCGATCAGGTCCTGAATGTTGCCGCTGCCGCCGTCCCAAACCTCATCGTCGTCCTCATCCCAGTCATCGTCGTCCTGTGAGGAAGAACTCCCGCCGGAGGATAAAGATCCGTCCGCCTTGGGAAGCAGCGCCGTGTACTTATCCTCAAAGCCATTTCCGGCCTCCGGCTTTTCATCCATGCGCCAGCGATACGATTCCGAGATGATACAGAACCTCACCCGGCCGTCCCGGCTGGTGTAATAAAGGCTTGCGGGCGGCGTATATCGCTCGATCTCATCCGTGGTGATGCAATACATGTAATGATACAGACGGTCCATGTATACCTTGTCATTCACCATTTCCAGGTAATACTCATACCCGTTCGTCGACTTATCCCAATTGTATTTCACGGCATCCGGGAGATAGGTCAGGTCATCCCAGGTCGTGTCCACTTCATACCAGCGACCATTGATCCGAACGATGTTCCATGCATGCAGGCCCATCTGTCCGTCCGCGCCCGCGTTGCTCACGGGGCCGAGCACCACTGCCGCCGTCACGCCGAGCTGCTGCAAGAGATAAACATAACCCTGCGAATATCCGTCGCAAACGCACCAGTGCGCATTGCCCTGGCTGTCTGCCACGATGGGGCCGAAGGCCGTGTGCGCGAAATCAACCCTGCCCTCCTGCAAAACGGGATCATCATAGGTCACAAGATCGATCAGCTTGTCATGCACCTGCAGTGCGATCTTCTCCTCGCCGGCATTCTTGTCGATGCCTGCCAGGAATTCATTCACCGCCTTGTTGAACGCCGCCACGTCCTTTTCAAAGGTGGGATAGGTCTGCGCGAAATAAGCGTACACCGTCGTCTTTCCATTCTTGGTATCGCCCGCGCCCCAGCCAATGTTGGTCGTGCCATTCCAGGGGTTCATCCACCAAAGCTCCGGATGATCATAAACCAGCGCCAGCATGGGCATCATCAGCTCTATGTAAATATCATTCGAAGTAATGTCCTTGGAGGTCTGGAAGGATACGATATTCTCCTGCGTCGTGGGATCCTGCGCCAGAAGATAATACGCGTCGTAGATGCCCTGCTGCTCCTTGGTCAGCTTTCCGTAGCAGAAATACTCCTTCGCATTGTTGATGATGTCGGCCTTCACCGTACGCTTATAATCACGCATCGTGCGACTTACCTTCGCGATCTGCTCCTTCGAGTAGATCTCCGGCTCCTCCACCTCGAGCGCCGGCATGTCGCCGATGGGCTTCTCACTGATAAAGTTCAGCGTCTCGCCCTTAAAATTCTCGGCAGTCGCCGAAAAGTTCAGGAACACTTCATTCAGGTTCGTCTTCAGCGACACCTGCTCCGGAAGGCCACTTGGTTCCTCCCCCGTCTGCGAGGTCGCCTGCGACGCCTCCTGACTGGAAGTATTCGTCTGGCTCTCCACCGAAGCGTCCGAAGTCGTCTCCGCCGTCGTCACGCCGGACGCACAGGCCGACAGGACGATGGAAAACGCCAGCAGATACGCTAAAATGATAAAAAGGCTTCTTTTCTTCTTCAATTACCTCACTCCTTTCCCTTTTCCTAAGGTCCATGCTTGTCAATTTTCTGACAATTTATAGGAAATGATGTAATTATTCTATCATTTTTCGTCCAGCCCGTCAATCACGTAGGGCCAATTTCGCGCTACGGCATAAACATATGCGGCAGATCCCTCCTTACACCTGAGCAGTGGTCTGTCCCCGTTCATTTCTCCGCCAGCCGCATGATCACAAAAGGCATTCCGCCCGATCACGCCGACGCTTTCCGGGATCTGGATCGCCGTGAGATAGATGCATGGATAAAACGCATAGCCCGCGATCTCCGAGGTTCCTTCCGGCACCGCCGTCTCCCCGGTCATGCCCGCAGGGCACGCGATCAGCCTTCGCTGCGACTTGTCCATCAGGAAGCCGTCCTTTACGGAATAAAAAGGATTCTGCTCCGACACGATAAATTTCGAAACCGGCAGGTCTCCAAAGGCGTTTTCCCCAATATACTGAAGCTGGCTGCCGATCACAAGCTCCTTCATGATCTTGCTCCGAAGGCCCGGGACATCCGACGCGAAGACATGCGCTCCAAGATAGCACAGGCTGTCCGGCAAGGCGACGGAGGTGACGTTCGTCTGATAAAACGCAAGGTCGCCGATCTCTGTCAGCCCCTCCGCAAATGCCACCTCCCAGAGGGATTCACAATAGGCGAATGCATACGGCTCCACGGTCTTTGGCGATCCCGTGATCCGCTCCAGGTTGGAAGCTCCGAAGAACGCCGCGCTGCCGATCCTTGCGCAGCTTTTCGGCAGTTCCAGCTGCCTTAAGCCCGTATAGACAAAGGAATAGGAGCCAATGTTCGTAAGGCCCTCCGGCAGGAGGATCCTTTGAAGCTTCGTGCAATAGGCGAAGGCATATTGGGCGATCAGCGAAACCGACGAAGGCAGCTCAACCTCCCTGACGGGCAGACCGCAGAACGCATAGGTTCCGATCACCTCCGTGCCGTTTGGGACAACGATCTTCCCGTCCGCGCCGGGAAGCCTTCCCGCCAGTAAGAATCGCCCGTTCGCTGCATACAGCATGCCGTCAAGCACGCAATAATCTTCATTGGTCCCTTCCATCTTGAATTCTGACACCGAAAGCCCCTTGAATGCGCCGGGCGCGATCCTCTGGATGCCGGAGGGGATGGTGACGCCGCCGCTGAAGTCGCATCCGCTCCCAAGCGCGTCCTCCCCGAGATCCAGCAGCCCCTTCGGCAACGAGGTAAACGGCACGCTGCAGTAGGAGAAAGCCTGATCCCCCAGGACCTTTAGGTTCTCCGGAAGCTCACATTCAAAGGTCCCGAAATATTCGAAGGCATGGGCCGCGATGACTTCCGTTCCCTTCGGAAGCACCACGCGCTTTACGGTCTTCGGCGAAAGCGCGCCAACCAGCCCCTTCATACCGTTTCCGATCTGTGTGACGGGCCTTCCCGCCACCTCGTCCGGGATCACCAGTTCCTCGTCCGTGCCCTCATAATGCACCAGGATCGCCTTCTTTGCGGTGAGCTGATAGGTCAGCTCGCCGTTTGGCGTACTCTTTGTCATCTCCCGCTCAATGGGATCCCACTCATAAGAAATCGTGATCTCCTGATCCAGGGCGTAGCTTTCCGCAGCGGAGCCGGGATTGCAGTGGAGCACTACGTCCCAAAGAAAAGTCGTCCGCCCCGTGATGCGCATCACGCTGTCCGGCAGATATAAATGCCAAGGCGGATTTTCCACATATTTTCCGTCCTGCCCGATCTGCTCCAGAATGCCAAGGTCAAAGACCTTGACGCCGTCCGGGACAAGGAAGGTGTTCTGGCGGTTTGCCGCGAATTCCAGGAGCGCATCCCCCGCTTTATTTAGGAGCGCGCCGTCCTTGGAGGAATAAGAAGGATTCTCCGCGTCGACGTTAAAGCTCCGCTCCACGAATCCGACGAATGCCTCCTTGCCGATATAGGAGACGTTCTTCCCTAGCCGGATCTCCTGCTCACCCTTTGGCACCTGCGCCAGATTCAGGTTGTTCCAACCCGCATAAAATGCATAGTGGCCAATGCTCTGAAGGCTCTCGGGAAAGGCGGGAACGCGGAGCTTCTCCGCTCCGTAAAAGGCATAGTTTTCAATGGTTTCCAGCCCCTCCGGCAGGATCACCTCGCTCAGCCTTGAGTACGAAAAGCAATCCGACGCGATCACCTTCGTCCCCTTCCTGATCTCAAAGCTTCCCGTCCTTCTCGCGCAAACGGCGAGCAAGGTCTTTCCGTTCTTGGTATACAGTGCGCCGTCCGCAACCTTATAATGGGAATTGCCGCCGGGCAGCGTGATCTCCTCAAGGCTCTCACAGCATGCAAACGCCCCGCTTCCAATGGAAGTCAGACCGCTAGGAAGCGCCATCTTTTTCAGCCCCGCGCACTCGGCGAAGGCATAGGACCCGATCGTCTGAACCTTCCCAGGCAGGCGGACCTCCTTCAGGCCGATGCAGCGATAGAACGCCTTCGAGCCAATGGATTCCACGGAGACCGGAAGAGAAAGCCCCTCTAACGATACGCAGTTTTGGAAAGCGCCGGAGCCAATTTTCTTCAGTCTTGCGGGGAAATGCACCGATCGAAGCGGCAACGCATCGCTCCCCTGGGAAACCGCCAGCTCGGAGAAGGCATAGGGTGCGATCTCCGTGACATACTTTTCCTGTACGCGGGTCGGGATCTCCAGGCTTTCATCCGTTCCGACGTAGGACGCCAATACGGCATGATCCTTAAAAATATGAAAGACCATTTCCCCCTGCTCCGTCAGTTCCCTGACGGTCTCATATTTCCTGACGGGCTCGATCCTGACGGGCTCCGTGACATACAGCTGCCCGCCTTCATCCTCGAGCGTCACGACATAATATAAATCCTCAGAAAGCTGCGAGGCCGACTTTAGGGAAAATCCAAACCGATCCTCCAAGGTCTGCACGCCGGAGCGATTGTCCGACGACTGCCTCCACTCCGCAAAGGGTAACCGCTCGCCGCCTGCGTTCCAAGTGGGAACCTTGGGCGAATAATAATAAAAGATGGAATCATAATGGGAAACGTCGATGGATTCCTTCCCGGCGCCCTCGGCATCCTCCGAGACGCTGTTGATCGCCTTCACCGTCAGCGCATCGCTTTTCCCATTTCCCTGCAGAATGACCGTGACGTCCTCATAGCAGACGGCGGGCCGCTGGAAAATAGAGGTGCCACTGCTAAGAAGTCTTGTTCGGACCGTGTGATAAACCTTTCGCTTTTCCGAATCCTCCGCGAGCGATGCCGGCCAAAGCAGCTGATCACCGTTTGTCTCCAGCGTCACCAGCTTTGGATCCCTTGGCAGACGGATCACGCCGTCCTCCTCCGGATAAACCGCAAGATGATCCATCGCGGTCCAAAATTCTCCGCTGTCATCCCGGACTAGGATCGCGGCGCTGATATTCACGGCCGACGACCACTGCGCATCCGTCAGGGGAAGCACGTACTCTCCCTTGCCCTCGTCGAGCGTCGGCGCGGCCAGGGTAAAGTCCTGTCGGTCCCCGCTCAGCCAGGATCTCCCGACAGCCTTGATGAAATCCCCATACTCCCGGTTCAGGCCTAAGTTCTCATAGGTCTCCCGCATTTCATGATACTGGCTCCGGTTGCCCGCGGGATAATAAAAGGTGACGCCGCTTGCCCCGTCCACGTTGGAGTAGCTCTTTACCACAAACCTCTTTAGGGCGGAGAGCATGTCCTTGCCCTCCTGCTCGGAGAGCTTTCGAAACTTCTCCGCAAAGCTCCCCATGTCCACGAGATCATAGTAAAACTGCGTTCCGTCCTCAGCCCTTCCCGTGATGCCAAAGCTCTTGGCGCTCGCACGCGCCGCGCTAAGCTCCTGTGCCGCCCCGCGCTCCACTTCCTTCGTCATCACCAGCGCCGCATTCGCCAGCGCCGCCTGCACCTCGCGGATCTCCGACAGCTTCATCACGGCCAGCGTTACGTCCGGATTGAAATACTGCGTCTTATTTGCCTTATAATAGCTCTCAAAGCTCTGCACGATCGCCGTCGTGATCTTGACGGGATCCTTAGACTTATTTAAGGTCTTCAAAAAATGATAATCCCAGCCGTCCCCGGGCTCTAGTTCCTCCGAGGCGACATAATATTCCGCATAGGGCGCCCAGACTGCCATGGTCTCCAGATTTCCCATCAGGCAGGCATCAAACCCCACGAAATCAAGCTTCTTACTCTCCGAAAATACCGTGCGGCTCATGGCGAGCTGCATCTCCGAAAGAAGCAGTCCGTCTCCCTGGAACAGCTCATCCGCCCCATATCCCCAGAGCGGTCCGCCGCCGTGATCCCAAAAGATCAGTCCATAATGCTCCGCGGGATAATGCTCCGTACAGAAGTTCACGAACGCCGCCAGCGTCTCGAACGCGCCCATGTCCGCATTCTTTGCCGTGCCGGCGACCACCCTCTCCTCTTCGTCAAGGCTTAAGTCGATCACGCAGTTTCGGTCACAGGGCACGTCGGAAAACCACCTCGCGCTGCCGCCCGTATACAGGATCAGATTCGCCTTTTTATAATCCAGCCCCGAATCCTCCATCTCCGCAATGTCCGCGCTGGCACTGCCAAGCTTGCTCTCCAGATTCGAGCCGATCATATAGACCATCAGCGTATAATCCTTGGGCTCCGAAACGGCGAGATCCCCTTGGATCACAGCGTCGCCGGACTCGAACTCCTGATTTTTCCTGGCAAGCATTCTGGCATACGAGGACGCCTGTTCTCCGCCGGAATCTTCCGCCGCGAAGGATCTCGCCATCGGAAATGCCAGCGTAAGAAAGAGCAAGAATGCTAACCACCTACCCCATAACCTTCTCATCTTACGTCTCCTAGCTTTTTTCTTCCAATCGTTTCATCTCGCCAAGAAATCTCAAAACGAACGGCACTGCCACGATCATCGTCAGCATGTCCGCGATCCCCTGTGAGCATTGAATTCCCGTCAGTCCAAATGCCGCCGAAGAGATCAGGAGCACAGGCAGGAAGAACAGGCCGCTCCGCAGCATGGACATAAGCGTCGCGATCCCAACCTTCCCGACACTCTGAAATAACATATTGGTGCAGACGGACAGCGGCTGGAACAGCTGTCCGATAAACTGCGCCATCAGCGCAAGCGATCCGATCCGTACCACCTCCGGGTCATTTCGGAAGATCCGGATCAAAGGCTCCGTAAACCAGACACCGATGAGGGCCACGACCCCCAGGAACACCTCGCCGACCATAAACGTAAATAAAAATGCCTTCCGAACGCGCCCATATTTTTTCGCGCCATAATTGAACGCGCAGACGGGCTGGAACCCCTGTCCGATCCCAAGGGCCGTCGCGAAGGTAAAGAAGCATACTCGATTTACGATGGACATGGCCGCCACCGCCGCATCCCCGTACATGCCGGCGCGGTCATTTAAGAGCATGGTGGAAATACTGGTGAGCCCTTGTCTCACAAGGCTCGGCAGACCTGTCTTACAGATCAGGACCAGATCCGCGAAATCCTTCGAAACATTGCGGAGCGAAATCTTGCCCGAGGTCTTTCCCCGAAGGAACATCGAGAGAAGGAGCAGAAAGCTGACCGTCTGCGAGACACCCGTGGAGATACCCGCGCCCCGAATGCCCATGTGGAACTGGCTCATAAGAAGCCAGTCCCCGAAGATGTTCAGGATCCCGCCAGAGGTCAGGCCCACCATGGCAAAGGCAGCCTGCCCCTCAAACCGCAGCACGTTGTTCAGAACGCAGCTCGAACACATAAAAGGAGCCGCGAGCAGGATATAAAATCCATAGGTTCTCGCATAGGGCAAAATGGTCTCCGTGCTTCCAAGGAGCCGCATCAGCGGATCCAGAAAAGCTAATCCGAGCAGTGTCATTAGCCCGCCCGTCAGGAGCGCCGCGAAAAATCCCGTGGAGGAATACTTCGAAGCCTTATCCACCTCTTTTGCGCCAAGAGCTCTTGAAGAAATACTGCCGCTGCCCTGCCCGAACATAAACCCGAAGGCCTGTATGATGGCCATCAGGCCGAACACCACGCCAACGGCGCCGGATGCGCTCGTGCTGGCCGCGTTAAATACCTGGGCGCTCACGTTTCTTGGGCCCGCCCCGTACTGCCCGATAAAAAAGGTGTCTGCCAGATTATAAATACTGGTCACCAGCATGCTGATCGTCGTCGGGATCCCAAGCTTTATCACCAGCGGTGCGATGGGCGTCTCTGTCATTTTATGAAATTGTGCCTGCTGTCTTTCGGCCTTACTAAGCTCGTCCATCCCTTACGCCCTTCCGCATTTTGATACCCTATTTCTTTGCTTTTTCGATCGCATTCTGATAAGGCAGGAGCATGCCCTTTGTCATGTTGCCCCCGATCTTATTCCGAAGCTTTTCGTTATTCAGCATAAATCCCACCAGATACATTCCAAGAATCGTTCCCACCTTCTTCTGGGGGAAGTCATAAAATCCATGCTCCTTATAAAATCTGTGATCCTCCCGCATCATGCCCTGCATCTGCCAGATGAGGTCGCGGAAGATCTTCATCCCGCCCACGCCATAAAAGTTCGCCGGCTGATTAAATCTGCGCCGGATGCAATATCCCAGTTCCTTCGAGAGCCTTTCCGTCTCGCGAGAGAGCTCCTCCCCGGATTTTTTCCCGTCCTGCGTGACGATCCCGGTCAGATAATTGCCGCCCACCTGCGCCCTGGCCTCGATCACCATGCGAAGGTTCGGTTCCTTGTCCAGCTCTCCGCAGATCAGATATCCCACCGGCTTTCCCATGGTCACCGTGCGGTGTCCGTTGCAAAATTGCCGGTCATCAAAGAGCTTGAAGCGATAACCCATGGAATGATCCTTGATGGTAAAGGCATAGACGCATGCGTCCGCCGTCTGGATCTTCTCCCGCAGGAATTCGTCGAAATGATCCTTATAGATACAGGTCCCATCGGCCGCACAGTGAAAGCACCCAAGGCACCCACCCGCGAACGGGAACTCCTGCAGATTGACGACGCGCACCTCCTGCGAGGCACCTTCCTGAAAAGCCTGCACAAGGCCTGCCAGGTCCTCGTCGTCCTCTTCGATGTCCGCCACGACGACGATCTGCTGCTTCTTGGCCCGCTTGCCGGCATCCGCCTTGGCACCTTCTTTTTCCGCCGGCGCTACACCCGCATTTTCCTTTTCTGCCAGTGCCGCGCCTTGCTTCTCCTCTTCGGCGTCCAGCTTTATGGACCACAAAAGGTGCCTAAAGAACGCTACGGCTTCCCTCTGCCCCTTCTTATGAAGCAGGTCTTCCATGTCCGCGGAGAATCCCGGAAGATATCTAAGGCCAAGATCCTTACAATTCTCCCGAATGAATTCATGCGCCGTCACGTCATAAAAATGCTTCGAAGTCGTGATCTGCGTCGCATACTTCTCGGAAAGGTCCATCCCCTGCGCCTTCAAAAGCTCCACAAAGCGATGAAGCTGCGCCGGAACAAGAAAGGTATAAACCGGATAACAAAACAGGATCAGGTCTGCTGCCGCAATGGCCTCCCTCGCCTGCGTAAAGTCCTTTTCATACATGCGGATCCGCTGTGCCACCTGGAGCACCTCCGTCTCCTGCTTTGGAAAAAGCTTTTGAAGATAATGAACCGTCTGCAGCGTAATACTGTTTTCTCCCGACGGAGAACCATTCAACACCAATATTTTCATGCCGCTCCTCCCTTGCTCCTTAGGATCGTTCCAAATATAAAAACCCAAATTATTATATCACGTTATCTATTCATTTGCACGCAAAAAACCGCTCCCCCGCAGGAACTCTTTTCAGGTTCCTCATAGGGAGGAGCGGTTTTCATCGCTTCCCAAATCAAATTCGGAAATACTTATTTCTTCTTGATGAGTCTAACAATGTAGATTAAGAAGCAAGCACCAATTACGCCGAAGACGATGTCGGTTACCCAATGGAAAATGCCGGCGGGAGCAATGAACAATCCCAGAACGGCGCTGGCGATCGCACCGCCAACGATACCGAGAATAATATTGATCCAAAGGGGCTGATTGCTCTTCATGATCTTTCCGGCGATCGTACCGGAGATACCGCCAATGATAATACCAACAATAATTCTTAATAAAGTGCCCATTCTTTTCATTCCTTTCTTATTTTATATTTGCCAAGAGGCCTCCACCTCTTTCAGCACCATTTGAATAATAACACGTTATACCTCGCCTGTCAAGGTATATTTGCAGATTATGCACCATAAATATTTTAGTGTATGGCGTCAATCCCTGAGGGGATGGTTTGGATCGTCTTCCTCAGCCTAAGTTTTTATTCCTCTTCCGCCCATACTCTGGCGCACTTCACGGCGCGCCTCCAGCCCTTCAGCAGCTTTTCCCTGCGCTCCCATGACATCCGCGGCAGGAATTCCGCGCCCAGACTCCAGTTCGCCTTGATCTCGTCCTTCCCGGACCAGTAGCCCACGGCCAGTCCGGCGAGATACGCCGCGCCGAGCGCCGTCGTCTCGATGCACTTGGGCCGGAGCACCTGCGTTCCGATCACGTCCGCCTGGAACTGCATCAGAAAATCATTGGCGCTGGCCCCGCCGTCCACGGTAAGCCCCTTTAAGGTGATGCCGCTGTCCTTTTCCATGGCCGCGATCACGTCCGCCGTCTGATATGCAATGGACTCCAGCGTCGCCCGAACGAAATGATCCTTCGTGCAGCCCCTGGTGATGCCCACCACGGTACCCCTCGCATATTGGTCCCAATACGGCGCCCCCATGCCCGCAAAGGCCGGAACGACATAGACGCCCGCCGTGTCGTCAACCCGCCTTGCATATTCCTCGGACTGCGAAGCCTTCTGGAACATTCTCATGCCGTCGCGCAGCCACTGGATCGCCGCACCCGCAACGAACACGCTTCCCTCCAGCGCATATTCGATCTCACCCGCCCCGCTCGCCGCGATGGTCGTAAGAAGCCCCGCCTTGGAAGTGATCGCCTGATCCCCCGTATTCATCAAAAGGAAACATCCCGTGCCATAAGTGTTCTTCACCTGTCCCTGCTCGAAGCAGCACTGCCCGAACAGCGCCGCCTGCTGGTCTCCGGCCGCGCCCGCGATGGCGATGCGCCCGCCCAACACGGACGGATCCGTCTCCCCATAGACACAGCTCGAAGGACACACCTTCGGCAGCAGGCTCATTGGGATCTGAAAATACTCCAGGATCTTCTCGTCCCAGCAAAGCCCGTGAATGTCATATAGCATCGTGCGCGATGCATTGGTATGATCCGTCACGTGGACCGCGCCCTTTGTCAGATTCCAGATCAGCCAGGTGTCTACGGTGCCAAAGAGTAGCTCGCCCCGCTCGGCCCGCTCCCGCGTCCCCGGCACGTTATCCAGGATCCACGCGATCTTGGAGGCGCTAAAATACGCATCCGGAATGAGCCCCGTCTTCGCTCGCACATAAGACTCCATGCCGTCCGCCTTCAGCTGCTCGATCCGGTCTGCCGTCCTCCGGCACTGCCATACGATCGCATTATAAACGGGCTCCCCCGTCGCCTTATCCCAAAGAATGGTCGTCTCTCTCTGGTTCGTGATGCCGATGGCACTGATCCGATCCGCCGTCGCACCGATCCTGGCCATGGCCTCAATGGCAACGGCCAGCTGACTCGACCAGATCTCCTTGGGGTCATGCTCCACCCAGCCGGGCTTCGGATAGATCTGCCCGAACTCCTTCTGCGCCATGGAGCAAATGTTTCCTTCCTTGTCGAACAAGATACAGCGGGAACTCGTCGTTCCCTGATCCAATGCCATTACGTAGTTCTGCATCTTAGTAGCCTCCCCGTCACGTCGAAAATGCAAAAAAGGCCGCCACAACGAGCGCGAACAATTCCTTGTTCTGCGTCTTGTGCATGCCTTTTTTCACAAGTACTGATCTATTAATCCCTGTAAGGTTTCTTTCCGTCACATTCGTCAGAATGGAATCTGGAACAATGCTTCTCGCGGTATTTCTTACAAAGCGCCAGCCTCCAATGATCATCATACCCCGTCTCAGCCGAATCGATCTCCCAATACTCCTGATACAACACGGGCTGACAAGGCGGATTATGGATCCACCAATCCGGATAAGGAAATTTCTTGCAATACTCAAAAATCTCGTTCGGGCTCTTCTGGTTCATCATGCGCTTAAACATATCCGCATAAGAATTGCAGATTCCCTCCCGCCAGTCCGGCGCATCCGGATCCAGCCAGGGAAATACCATGAAGGGCGGTAAAATATCCATGTCCTTTAAGATATAAACAACTTCCGGGTTCGCCTTAATGTACAAGAAAAGATCCTCTGCCGCCTTCGCATAAGACTCCAACCCCGCAACTTCTTTCGGAAAGTGATTTCTCATGGCTTCCGTCTGAGCGGAATCCCCCAAGGAAATGCTCTGGCTGATCTTCTTCGTGTCATCCTGCATTTTCTTGATTTTTGCCAATTTCCGATTGGCTAAGACATCCTTAAGACCCATAGCCGGTAACTCCTCCTAACCCCAAATTCCCATATTCCCTCTCGCGCCTTCAAAAAACACTTCAGCGCAGATATAAATTATACACTAAATTTTTACTTTCGTAAAGAGACATTCGAAAAAGAAAATCATTTTTTGTCTTCCGCAAATGGTTTTCCTCTATGGAACATTGTAGCACGTATTTTCGCAAAAGAAAAGGTGACTTCACAAAACTAGTGGCATTTTTTCAAAAAAAGAAGTATAGTGAAACTACCATCAGTTTCGCTTTCAAAGGAGGTTATCACACATGGAAGAGAAAAAACTTGTTGCCCTGACCTTTGACGACGGCCCCTCCAACATAACGGAGCAGGTCCTCGACATACTGGAAGCCGAGGGTATCGTTGGGACCTTTTTCCTGATCGGCCAGAACGTTACCCCGGATAAGAAATCCACCTTGGAGCGTCAGCTTAAGCTGGGCTGCGAGATCTGCAACCATTCCCTGACCCATAATCCCATGAGCGACATGACCGCCGAAGTGATCCGTGACGAGATTGCAAAGACCTCCGCCATCATCCGCGACATGGTTGGCATTGAGACGAAGTTTTTCCGTCCTCCCTACATCGCACTGAGCGATACCATGTATGACAATATCGACATGCCCTTTATCTGTGGCGCCGACAGCCGCGACTGGGATCCTTCCACCTCTGCGCAGGACCGCGTCGACCGCGTTCTGGCCCAGGTGACGGACGGCTCCCTCGTGCTCATGCATGACATGAAGGATAACCTAAAGACCCTGGAGGCACTCCCCGAGATCATAAGGAGGCTCCGCGACAAGGGCTTTTCCTTCGTCACGGCCAGCCAGATCTTCGAGGCCAAGGGCATCGATCCCAACCAGCCCCATAAGCTCTGGAGCAATGTGTTTGACTGAGCCGGCTGCCCTTCCAAGGCAGGCGAAAACTAAGAAACAACTTGTTTGCGAATGCGCATCACGCGATAATGCACGGCAGCCCATGCTCCTCTAACTGAATGTCGATCTCGATCATGTCGTAGATCCCGTTCTCGATGAAGTATGAGAAGATCACGTCCGTCTTGTCGCAGGGCGACAGCGCATATCCTGCCCTCGCCAGAAGATCCTTCGTCTCGTCGAGGTTTAGCTTCGCGCCCACGCAAAGACAGAGCGCCGTCATCTTCTTGGGATGATAGTCCGGATTCGCCTTGATCTTCGCAAATACCTTTTTATCCACAATGGCACGCTTGTACACCTCTGCATTGGTCATTCCCTTATTCTCGATCAGGTAGAGGAGATACTCCTGATAAGTATCTGACAAGTGTGTCATTCTTTCATTTAAGGCGGATTCGTGCTTTTCAAAGTCAAATTCCGCCGTGACCTCTTCGCAAGCCTTTGCCTCACTTGCCTCGCTTGCATATGTCAGCGCATCCTCTCTGCGCATCGGAGCCATGTCTGTCTTCGGGTGAGTTGCTCCCTTACGCGCCACCTTATTTTCGCTGTCCCTAAAGAAGCTTAAAAATCCACTGCCTGCCGAACTGCGCGGTGCAGCGCTCGCCATGCCCACGAACTGGTTTTGAACTCTGTTAGGATCCACGTAATGCCGCGCGATATACGCATCCAAGTCAGGATAGGACCGCCCATCCTGCGAATGCGCCGCCCGCGCCTCTTCATAACACTCTAAATCCATCTCAAAAGGCATGATTAAGTCCTCCTTCCGTCAACACGTCGTAGTACTCTAATACCATCTTCACGACCCCGTCATAACTGTTTTCCTGTAAAAGCTCTGCCTGCGTGCTCCAGCCCACGTCCGCCACCTGCTCCGACACGGTAGACAGACTTTGCGCCGGATGACTTTCCGCATTATACTTCTCCTGGCTTGCCGCCAACGCCTGCGCGCGGTCCTTTCGCACCTGCTCGCTGACCTTCGGCTGCTGCTTGATGAGCGCCACCGCCTCCGCCGACTCCATGCAATTCATCACCGTGTCCAAATAGGCATTGTTGATATAATAATAGATCTCATTGTATCCCGCATATCGGATCAAAGGATCCTCGCTCTGCGTGCAGGCCAAAAACGCAATGAAATTTGCCTCGTTTTCCTGATAATAGCCCTGATGATGTGAGGCCTCATGCGCCAGCAGGAACGGGAAATACAGATCAACACAATACTTATTCCAGGTGATCTCCATCGTATAGGGATAGGTATATCCGCCAATGCCCATCCACTCCAGGAAATCAGAACACAGCGCGTCCTTGATGGGCGGATAATATCCGGAGAGCAAGGGATATTCTCCCGCCTGCGCCTTCATGGCGGTGAAGGTCGCCCGGGACATTTGCGCGCGGTCATAGATCACGCTCCCGTTTTCGTCTCTCGCCACTTCCTTCGCGCAGGCATTGAGCTGATAAACGATATGATTCCGCACGTTCTGCACTTCTTCCAGCGTATATCCACGCTCCGTCGCACCCGAAACCTTTAGGATGGACGCCCGAAACGGCAGGATCCAGTTCAGCGTATAAACAAAAAGTAGGATCATTGCCGCAAGAAGCAATCCCTTTCCATAGCCGCAGACGAACCTGCGATAGCCCGCACGCTTTCGCAGAAAAAGAAGCAAGATCAAAAAAATGATCCCAAAAAGAACGGCCAAAGCCCCCACGTATCCCAGAAGCTCTCCCACGGCGACGGGGATCCATCCGAAAAGAAATCCCAAGGCATCACTGATCCACCCGTAGACAATCTTCTTATACCAGTCGCAAAACCCCTGAAAGCAACCAAGGAGATTTAGGGCCGCCGTCACGCCCAGTAAAATCAGCAAACTGCGCCACTATTTTTTGCCACCCTTCCTATCCTTGATCGTCCGTACCTTCTGTCCTCTCCTTTTAGTATATCGCAACTCCGCTCCAATTTGAAACCCCCAGATGAAAACATTCCATAAAAAAATCGCACCTCTTTCGAAGTGCGATCCTTTTACTCACTCTAGGCTTCCTTTTCATAATGGTGCATGGCGGCTCATTTCTCTCGGACTACGGAAGCTGATAGAAGCCGACCTTCTTGTATACCTTGCGCAGGGTCTTGTTCGCGATGTAGGAAGCTCTCTGAGCGCCCTCGCGATATACATTCTCGAGATAAGTCTTGTCTGCGATGAGCCTCTGCGCCTCCTCGCGGATGGGCGTCAGTGCCTGTACCACCGCATCACCCACGGCAGGCTTGAACACGCCATAGCCCTGACCCTCGAATTCCTTCTCAATCTCCTCAAAGGTCTTACCCGTGAGGGTCGCATAAATGTTGATCAGGTTGGATACGCCGGGCTTATTCACCTTGTCATAACGAACACAGTTCTCCACGTCGGAATCCGTCACGGCGCGCTTAAACTTCTTCATGATCACGTTGGGCTCGTCCATCAGGAATACGCAGCCCTCGGGCTCAGACTTACTCATCTTATTGCCGGGCGTGCTCAGGCCGTAGATCCTCGCGCCCACCTTGCTGATGTAGGGCTCGGGAACGCGGAACACGTCACCGTAAATATTATTGAAGCGGATCGCAAGGTCTCTCGTCAGCTCCACGTGCTGCTTCTGATCCTCGCCCACGGGCACGTAGTGAGGCTGATACAGCAGGATGTCTGCCGCCATCAGGGACGGGTAAGTAAACAGGCCCGCATTGATGTTGTCCTTATGCTTTTCCGATTTATCCTTGAACTGAGTCATGCGGCTGAGCTCGCCGAACATGGTGTAGCAGTCCAAAACCCAGCCAAGCTGCGCGTGCGCAGGCACGTGGGACTGCAAAAACAGCGTGTTCTTCTCAGGATCCAGACCGCAGGCAATATAAAGAGCCAGCATCTCAAAGGAACGACGACGCAGCTCCTTCGGGTCCTGACGCACGGTGATCGTGTGCATATCTGCCATAAAATAATAGCAGTCAAAATCATTGACACGGTCTGCCCAGTTCTTGATGGCTCCCAGATAATTCCCCAAGTGCAAGTCGCCGCTGGGCTGAATTCCCGATAACATGACCTTCTTTTCCGTTTCCATCTCAAATCCTCCAACTTCTCCTTACGTGCCCGCGAAAACACCCTTCCTCGCGAAACACCTTGTTTCCATTATACACAATTGTCCCGATTTGTCATCCATATTTTTTAGGTTTTCCAAAAGTTCGGCGCAGGTGACATAAAAAGGCCCCTCCGTTTCCAGAGAGGCCTTCCTCCGTTACACCCTGCCTACATGGAACAGGAGCGATTTGTCATAATAGATCGGCCGATCCGATCCAACGCCAATGAAATCCTTCCCAAAGATGTCAAAGATGTTCGTTGCGACCTTGAATTCCGGCAGGCTGCCGACGATTTTTTCTCCGTCATAGAGCAGGGAATGCTGGATCACCATGCTGGTCTCCCCCTTCTCATTAAAGCCGCTGGAGGTATAGTTCACGGGAATGACGCAGGGGTTCCCGCCAAGAAGCTCCTTGATCGTCTTCTCGCTCCGCTTCACCTGAACGCTCAAGCCTCCAGGCCCGGGAATGTCGGAAAACTCATGGTACGCGGGCCCCGTGTGCGGCACGTTATATTGCTTCGCCGTCTTCTTGTCCGCGAATCCCGTCTTGATCACGCCGTTTTCAATGAGGATCAGCTGGTCATTCGGCAGAACGCACCCGTCGCCGTCCCAGAAGGGATTGAACCAGGCCTCCTGGTCATTTACGATATGCATGAGCGTGAAATCATCCGCAAAGAGCTTCTCGCCAATCTTTCCCGTCAGCAGGCTCGTCCCGCGCGCAAGCTCCTCCGCATTGAGGCAGTTCGCAAGATATCCCGCCATGCTATAGTACTTCATGTTGAAAATGATATCCTCAGGAATCTCTGCCTGCACCTCATGCCGTCCCAGATAATCGTCCGCCATCTGCCGGAACACGGCTTCCTCAAAGGTGCGCATGTTAAAGTCGAAATATCCGTCCTCAATATTCTTACTGTCCGCATGCTTATACATCGCGGAGACACCCACGGCATAATCCTGCGACCGATAATCCATGCCAAGGTCATTCACGGTTCTTCTGTCATATTCCGTCCCCGTAAATCTCACCTTACAGCGAAACTTCGGATAGGTTTCATTCAAATACTGAATGCAGCTCTCGGCGACCTTGCGAAGCTCCGTGTCCGAAAGCACCTGCTCCCGCTTATCGCGAGCGCGAGTACCCGTCTCCAGCGCAAAGGGATAGGGGCGTTCCCGCACGAGATTCTCCTCTGCCTTCCGATAGCCCTCCTCGTCGTCCACCTTCCCGATATGATAATGCACTCCGACGAAACCGTCCTTATATACCTTGTGAGAGGATTCGTAGTTACTCTCCTTGCTGAACGACTGCAGCTTTCCCTCATCAAACGCGAAAATACTTTTATTCTGTGCCCAAGTATCCTTGGCTCTCCTCATCTCTTTCTCCATTTCGAAACCCTTCCCCCTTAACTAAACGCTAATTTCTTGATCTGGATACTTGGTCCGCCCGCGGAAACGTTGACTCCCTGTCCGTTCTTTCCGCAGTTATAGGTATCAAACAGTTCATAGTCCGTTCCCACGCCTTCAATGTCGAACAGCGTCTGGAACACACTTCCCGTGATCATATGCACGCGAACGGGCTCACAAACCTTTCCGTCATGAATGCGATAGCAAAGCGAAGGATTCATGACAAAGGTGGAATTTCCGGTTCCGTTGTTCACGTCAACCACGTAAATCCCGTCCTTCACGCTCGCGATCATGTCCTGGGGATCGTCCGCCCCCGCCTCCATAAAGGTGTTGGTCATGCGGACAATGGGCTGGAAATGATAATCCTGCGCCCTCGCATTGCCCGTCTTTGCCTCGCCCATCACGCTCGCGGATTTCGCGTTATGAAGCCGCCCCGTAAGGATTCCGTCCTTCATCAGGTAGGTCTTGCCCGCCTTCGTTCCCTCATCATCATAGGGCACGTAGCCGTGATTCGGAAGGTCGCCCATGTCGCAGATGGAAACCTTTTCCGACCCGACCTTCTTGCCCATCACCCATTCCTCGCGCAGCGTCTTATCATTTAACATAAAGTCCGCCTCGCTCTTATGGCCAAAGCTCTCATGCGTAAACATCGCCGTCACAAAGGGCGCAAGCACGCATTCATAATCTCCCGGCACAACGTCCACGGCATTTTTCGCGTAATCCAGATACTGCGCCTTCTTCTTTAGGATCTCCTCCTCATGACCAAGAAGCTCCGGCACGGTCATGGTGGTATACCCCTTCCCGCCATACGTGGTCACGCCGTCGATGGTAAAGCCATAGAAAAAGCTCAGGTTGCACTGCTGCCTGTCCCACGTGATATCAGCGCCCTTGCTGCTGTAAAAGCGCTTGATGATATGACTGCCGCTCACCCCGCAAAACCAGAAGTTCACCTCCGGATCCTCGATACCTGCACATTTCTCCACGTAGCCGTCCATGATTTCCTTCCACTGCGCGCGGCTGACCTTTCTGAGATCCTTCTCCCCACAGTATAATAACCGTTCGTCCTGATGCACCTCAAATTGCTTTACGATCTCATTGTCAGCAATCTGCGGATCCGGCGTTGCCATCTCCGCCAGGGCATCCAGCTGCCCCTGAATCTCGTCCATGGAATTCGTCGTGGCCGTATACCACATGTTCCCGTCATATACGCGCACCATGGCACCGATCTCGTCCGACTCTCCGTCATTTTTGAGCTCCCCATTTTCCATGCCGAGCCAAAGAGCCCTGCTTTCCTCAATCCTGACGTCCGCGTACAGATCCTTTGGAAATTTAAAATTGTACCCCATACCCTTCTCCTTTTTCTATTTCTAGTTTCACCAGTTGCCAATTTTGGATCTTATGCCACAAGCTCCTTCGACAGCGAAGCGACCACTGCGACAAGGCCGACAATGATCAGAACGGGAATTGCCAGCATAAACAGGCCGCCAAGCAATACGGCCGCGATGATCAGAGGCAGGAATACCAGAACCAATACGAACTTCGTGAGCTTCCAGGTAAGCTTCAGTGCCAGCTTGATGCCTCCGAACAAAATAGATATACAAAAAATAATTCCTAATAAATATAACATTTTCGTTTCCTCCTTGAGTCTATATATCTGATATAACAGTCAGCGCGTTACCTCGCCTGATACAGTATATTCAGTATATCATGTTTCCATCAAAAATCAAATCTTTTTTTCGCACGATACGCGCCCATAATATGCAAAAATTGCCCGAATCGGTCTTCTCCTTGCGCTTTTTAGGAAAATCCCTTGAAGGAAGCTTCTTTTATGAATATAGTGTAGGTGTGATCAAAAAAGTTGGTGTAAAGGAATGATTTTTATGAAAAAAATAACCATGTTTAAGAGAATCGGCATCCTGCTGGCCATGGGCCTGCTCCTTGCGGGCTGCGAAAGCGGCACTTCCAAGGACGCACAGGAGAGCCAAAACGTGCAAGAGGAGGAACAGACCATGTCAAATAACCCGATCGACGAAGCCATCGCCTTAGAAACTTCCAAGGTGGACGAAACGCCCGTTTCGACTTCCGCCGAGGAGGAGCGCATCCCCACCGCGGAGATCAGCGACAAGATCCCCATCAAGTATATTAACCTGCGCGTCGTGGATTGCGGCAAGATCGAGAAGATCACCTATACTTCCCATGACTACTTCGGAGACGGCGCAGAGGTCGAGAAGGCAGCCAACGTCTACCTTCCCGCAGGCTATGATCCCGAGAAGCAATATAACGTGCTCTACCTGATGCACGGCATCGGCGGCGACGAGAACGAATGGGGCATGACCGGCAGCACCTCCCGCGTAAAGTGCATCATGGACAACTTAAGCTATTACGGCGACATTGAGTCCTTCATCGTCGTGACGCCCAACGGACGCTCCGCCGCCAACCATGCGGCAAACGGGTCCGATTATAATTCCTTCTACGTGTTCGGCCAAGAGCTTCGAAACGACCTGATCCCTTATATTGAAACGCATTATTCCACCTATGCTTCCGAAGCTCTCGCGGCAGCAGGCGAGGACGCTGACGCAGCGAACCTGGCCCTGCAGGAGACCCGCGATCATCGCGCCATGGCAGGTCTTTCCATGGGCGGCATGCAGACCATCAACATCGGCATCGGCGAATGTGTCGACATCATCAGCTACTTTGGAGCCTTCTCCGCGGCGCCTACCAGCAATCCTGCTTCCAAGACCGCATCGCTCCTGAAGGAAAACACCTACCCGATCCACTACTTCTACAACATTTGCGGTACTGGCGACGGCATTGCCTATGCGAGCGCGTCCGGCGCGGCGAAAACCCTTCCCATTCTCTGCGACCAGTTCGTCGACGGGGAGAACTTCATGTGGCAGGAGCTTCCCGGCAACCACGACTTCAACATCTGGTACCTCGGCTTCTACAACTTCGCGCAGATCGCCTTCAAATAAGCGATCACGTCTCTTTCATAACGGGAATATAAGCATAGGGTCGTAACAGGCAATGTCTGCTACGACCCTATTTTATGCAAATTGATTACAGGAGATACGCGTCATCCGGCGAGATCCGCCGCTCCTTCGTGAATACCAGCCAGTCGGTCACGTCGTCAAAGGTATAATGCCCCACGTCGCCCTCCTTCATGCCCGACACATAATAAGGTTCCTGCGTCAGCACGGCCGTAATCTGATCTCCTTGAATCTCCTTGACCTCAAACCAGATGTGCTCCCTCTTCGAGCCCTCGTTGCTCTCGTCCCAATAATTCTTGTCCGTCGCAACGCCGATCTTCGCCAGAACAACGTTGTCCTTGTTCTCAAACCCCTTTACCATATAGTCCATGCGCTCTCTTGCGAGCTGACTCATCCTCTTCGTCTCAGAGGTGGAGATATAGAACATCGGATTCTTCTTCAAAGGCTCATCATAAACCTGAACGGGCGTATAATGCCTGTCCTCCTCGTCCTGGGGCGAGCGATACGCCATGATCACGTACGTATCCTCGGAATGCACCTCATCCCCGCGGTCCTCCTCAACGCCAAGCGTGGCCTTCGGATAGTACTTTAACGCTTCCTTCCAGGGAACGGCCGTCACGACGAGATACAGATCCTTTTCCAGCTGCGCCACAAACACGGCGTCGCCGGGCTTTATCGGCTCCTTCGCCTCGATCATGCGATAGGCAAAGGTCTCTATGATATGATAATGATCATTTGAGCTTTCATTCGTGGAATACAGGATCTCAAGCTCATAAAAGCCGCAGCGCTTCAGGCCGTGCGTATGAAGCCAGATCTCCTCCGTCTCCGTGCTGATCGCCTGCACCGTAAAGAGATACTTGGGCGCCGGCATCACGCTTGACCTCGCCGTAAGCTCCACCCACCTTCCGGAAAGAAGCTTCTCCGACGGGCAGTCCAGCACGGCCAGCTTGTCCGGGATCATGGCATCGATCAGACGAAGCTGATCATAATAACACTGCCTGCAGTCGCCCTCATAGATCATATTCACGCTCAGGCCCTTCTTTACGGCGTCGATCTGCTTTAGCTCTTCCTCCGTAAACTGATGCCCCAGGCGCACAAACCTGGGAATCTCAATGTCGGTCGGCGACACCCAGATCCGATAAGGCCGATCGTCAATCTTTAAGTCGATCTCCACGCCGCGCTTCTCATTGAATCCGGCCTTCTCGACCACGATATTTTCCTTCTGCTTCATATTCACGAAAAATGCCTTCGGATCATAAATGATCGCGGGATCTCTCGGGATAATGATCATATAAGAATCTTCCTGCATGCTGCCTCCTTTGACTTAAAAGCCTTTCATCTATCATCGAAACCGCCAGGCTGCGCGTCTTCGCTGTTTTATGACGTATAAACCTGCGCGCGTCTCTCCAGGTCCCTGTGATGGAATTCCTTCTTCCCGGAAACATAGTCTCCCACCTGCTGCCCGTGTCCGATCAACTGATACTTATAAGTGACCAATCCTTCCAGTCCCACAGGTCCCCTTGCATGCAATTTTCCGGTGCTGACGCCAACCTCCGCGCCGAAGCCATATCGGAATCCGTCCGCAAAACGGGTAGAGCAATTCCAATATACGCCCGCGGAATCCACCATCTTCAGGAAGTAATCCGCTGCCACGTCATCCTTCGTGAGAATGCAATCCGTGTGATGTGAGCCGAACTTATTGATATGATCTACCGCTTCCGCCACATTGTCCACAAGCTTTATGGAGATGATCATGTCGGTATACTCCGTGTCGAAATCCTCCTCGCCCATGACCTCAACCGCATACTTTTCGACGTCATCCGCATTGCCAAGCTTCCCGGCTGCCACAAGAGCCCCGGCCCGCTTTGCCACTTCCTCGCTTCCGCGAAGCTTAACGCCCGCTTGCACCAAAGCGTTCAAAACCATGGGCAGCGCCGTATCAGCGATCTTTCGGTTCACCAGCAGCGTTTCCACGGCATTACATACCGCCGGGTACTGCGTCTTTGCATCCAAGATAACGGGAACGGCCTCGGCGAGATCTGCCTTCTCGTCCAGATAAATATGGCAGATGCCGGCCGCATGTCCCATCACGGGAATGTTCGTATTGTCCATGATATATTGTACAAACTTATTGGAACCCCTCGGGATCAGAAGGTCCACCTCACCCTGACACTTTAAGAGCTCATCGATCTCATTATGCAGCTCCACCTGAAGCAGACAGCCCTCGGGAAGTCCCGCCTCCACGGCTGCTTGGTGCACCAGCTCGAACAGAACCTTATTCGTCCCCGCCGTCTCCTTGCCGCCCTTTAAGATCGCACAATTTCCGCTCATGATGCAAAGTGCGGAGATCTGGATCAGCGCATCCGGACGCGCTTCGAAGATCACGCCGATCACGCCAATGGGCACGGTCACGCGCTGTAGCAAAAGCCCTTGATCCAGTTCCCTTTTCAGCGTTACCTTCCCAAGCGGATCTTTCAGCTCCGCCATCTGACGAAGGCCGGCGATGGCATCCCGCAGCTTATTCTCGTCAAACTTTAGGCGCTTGATCACCGCCTGTGCAACGCCTGCGTCCACCGCCGCCTGCACGTCCAGCGCATTGGCCTGAAAGATCTCTTCCCTGTGATCCTCCAGCGCCATAACGATATTCTGAAGCGCCTGCGTTCTGACTTTCAAGGATGCTGCCGCCATATACGGCGCCGCCAGTTTCACCTTCTTTGCTTCTTCCCTAACATTCACTTCTAATTCCTCCGCTTTGCCTTTTCGTCTCTCTTTTTATTCTTTAGTATTTCAGGCGCTGTCCAACACGGATCAGATTCCTGTTTTTAATCTTATTCATGGCAACAAGGTGGTTTACCGTAACGTGGAACCGTCTGGCGAGTTTGCTCAAGGTATCCCCGCGTACCACGACATAAACGCGCGCTTCCTGATTTACAAAGCTGTCGCTCTTGATCTGTCCATATTTCTCATAGAGATAAAGGGGACCATACCACGAAATGCCTGCGTCTGCCTTTACGTATACCCCTGACAGCGTCACGGAGTATTCCCTGCCCTCATAGCCGTAAGAAAAGACAAGCGTGACGTCCGGATGCATCTCCAACATTTTCATGACGTTATAAGGCAGCGCCGTTCCCTGATTCCAGTAAACCGTCTGCTTTCCGCCGAGGGCGATTGCCTGATTCAGCTTCGCATACAGCTCACCCAAATAATCCTTCTTCTGGGTGATCACAAGGTTTGCTCCCTGATAGGTCATCTGATAATTCGAGCTGGCCGAAAGCGTTCCCTTCTTGATCGCATAAATGCCAATGGCTTCCCCTTCTTCTCTCTCCAGGCTTCCGGTGATCACGTCACTGCCAACAAGACCCTTCGCCTGATAGGTCAGTTCAGGATCCTCACTTCCAATGGTCTTGTCCTTTGCGTCCGCGAGTATCGTCAAGGGTCTCGGATTCACCGTCAGCTTTCCTGCCACGGAAGTGATCACGTAACTTGCCGTAACATCCTTGTCGCCGTGCATGATCCGATATCCGGCCGCGATCGGATTGTTTCCGTCAGCGGTGTCTGCCACGCCCGTTACGCTGCCGGTTGCCGTTGCAACCAAAGCATCTCCGGTAAACAGCGCCCCCGAAGTCACGGTCACGGTGCCATCGGAATGCGCGGTTGCGTCATAAGTCCACTCCCTGCTTGCCGCAGTAATGGTGATTGCATTAGAGGCATTCACCATGGTCAGTTGTCCGTCCGCCATTGTCACTGCGTAATTTCCGGCAGTCCCAGAAGCGAACGTATAGCTTGCCACCTGATTCGTTACCGTGCCTTCGTCAGGGCAGGTGATGCTTCCCGTGATCACTGCCGTGATGGCATCTTCCCCAACCAGGCCGTCCACATCATAATAAGGCCAGCTCTGCGCCGTTCCGTCATAAGTGAATTTCTTGTCCTGCGCGGTGATCGTTACGTCCTTCGGATCGATCGAAAGCGTGCCTTTCTGCTTTGTAACGTTAGAATACTGGTCCGCATTTGTCAGCACGTAGGAATACTCGTTGTTATTACTGTAGGTTCCAACGTCTTTCACGCCCGTAGCCGCAGGCGTGATCGTCACGGTATCGCCCGTTGACAACGTAAACACTTTGCCGGTACCATCCGCCGTTATGTTTGCGCCATCATATGTCACGGTATACTTTTCATCCATGTGACTTACGCCGTCATAGGTCCAACTCTTCGTCGAAGAGGATATCGACAAGTCCTTCGTATTTTCCGTGATCGTTAAACTGCCATTTACCGTACTTACGGCAAACTGAGCGGTCACGTCATTCCCGTCGCCGTCTTTTACCACCACCGTACCGCTAATGGTATTTGGCACGTTATTACATTTCTTAACGCTTGACGGATCAGAGGTGGTCAGGCCGCTCACCGTAAATGCGTTGCCGTTCACGGTGAAGTTCAGTGTTTCAAATCCGGTCGCACTCTTTGGCTTTCCGTTATACTCTTCGGAAACGCTCTTTGCCTTGACCTCAATCTCAAACGGAGTTTTCCGATTTGTGATCGTCAGCTTGCCGGGCGTCAGGGTTCCCAGCTGATAACCACCAGTCACGTCTTTTCCGTTCGCGTCCTTTACCTGAAAACTGTTCTTATCAAAGCTTCCGTTATTGTATGCGCTTACCAGCTTGCCGGATGCAGGCGTATAATTGATCGTCGCCGTATGTCCGGACAAAAGTCCCTGGAAAGTGACGCTGTCGTTTCCGCTTTGCTTGGACCCGCTGTACTCCGCCGTTGCATCCGCCACGGAAGCCGTCACGGTGGCGGGATTGATCTTCACCACAACACATTTGGCTCCGCTGTCGCAATAGTTTTGACGATCTCCTCTCGCCTTATACCACACATAGTAAGTTCCCGCCGCCATCGCCTTGGGAATAACAGCGCTCCAGCCAAGAGTTGGAGCAGTGACGTTATCCTCGCCGATCGCGTAATTCATCGTGCCATTTGTCGCCTCTCCCGCGGTGATCAGGTTCTTTTCCGTGCCGTCAAAATCACTTGTGATTCCCGTGCAATCCGTCTTGATCGTCGCTTCCTGCGTGAGCTCTTTCCAGCATGCCGTTACTACAATCTTGCCGTCCGACAAACAATTGTCGGCAATCGGTTGTTCAAGGCCTGGAGCAGCTATCAAATCAATGCCGCTCATTTCCCAACGCGAGAAAACAAACTTTCTGTCCGATGACTCAAACGTGCACTCAGGAAATATATATGTATCTCCTATGGCAACTACCGTGCTAGCCATGGATCCGACGCCATAATTACCTGGATCATAAACGAGCAAATATTTGCCGTTCAAAGGGAAAACCACTTTCCTGTAAGAAAACTCGACACCGTTGACATCCGTTAAATCATACGAAAAATTTAAACTTTGTTGCGAATACTTACCCGGTACGTCACTGTATACAATTCCAGAAATGGCAGTATTTCCAGCATACATTCCTGCTACCGCAACGAGTGAGGTGATCCCATACTTTACGGTGACACTTTTTTCCGATTGGATGCCATGCGCGGCATTATATTGATCTCCGACCGAAACGCTTCCGCCCTGGAACACAATCGGTCCCTTGCTAAAAATTGACGCATTATATTCGTCCCACAATCCTGTCGTGTTGATCGTAATGCTCCCGCTACCCGTAATGGTCAAGGTACAGTTTTCATTATCAATGGCAACCAGATTATATGTATTTATTTTCTCGTCCGTGTCTGCCAGAATTGTGTTAACACCCTGCAAAACAATCGTGAGATCCTTATCACCGTTATAATAGATGACCGAATTATTGCTTGGAATTATACTGTAGTAAGTATAATCTTCTAACGTCAGCGTATGTGTTTTAGAATCATAGGACCAATGATTCTCATCCTTCTTATTGCAGTTATCTTGCGTTACCTGGACACCCCCGATCCAAAGAGGGTACTCCGTTTCCGGTAAGGTGAATGGCTCTATGGCATCCGAATTGTTCGAAAGACTCGTATCTGTTTCATTACATTTAGCATTGCCAGAAAAGGTAATCACGTCTTTGGGATCACTTTCATCAGTATATGCGGTCACTGTTGCAGTAATACTCAAAACGGCTGTTTTGCCTAAGTCTAAATCACCAACGGTCCAGACGGAATCACTAAACGCTCCCGTATCCGTTTCTGTATGATCAATGCGCCAATGCTTACTGATGTCAAATTCTACGCATACGCCCGTTGCATCTATGTTTCCACCGTTCAATACTGTAGCTGTTACCGTAATCGCATCTCCCAATTTCAGCTGGCCGGAAGAGGGATCTGGAGATGCTTCGAGCTTAATGCAAAGATCAACTCCCCCTTGATCATCTGCCGCCTTCGTCTGCGTGGACGGATAAAGTCCAATAAAATTACTAAGTACCAACGCAAGCATTAATACCATCCCCAAGATGCCTGAAATGATTAGTCTTTTCTTTGTTTTCCTCATGTTTTTTCCCCCTCATGAAATCTATTTTTTTAGTTCTCCTCTATACGAACTGATCGTGCTTTTTCTTATCGTGGTACTTCTCCAGGATCGGAGCGATCACGTTCACGATCAGCTTCATATCTAGATTAAAGAAATATACGCAAAAAAGCAATAGGAATAATGCAACAATGATTGCCAATAGGATTAGCACTATTTTCAAAATCATAATTTTATCCTCTCCTTATAATTGCTTGCATGCCATCCGAAGGTTTCCCCCCACGCTGTCCGAAGGCTTCTCCCCGCAAGCGGGTCCCCCCTTCGGACGTAAATGCGCGTGGGTCCCCCCTTCGGATTACCAGGCTTCATTATCCGGTAGCTCTTCGATCGTGGGATCGAGGGGCTCCTCGCGCATCACGGTCCGCATGAACTGATTGAACTGGTCGCGGATGGCCTGGCGGGAATAGATCCTCGGGTCGCAAAGATCATGCGAAACCCACACCAGCTTGATGCCTCTCTCCCTCGCCTGCTCCTCGAACTGCCCGTGCATGCCCGTGAGGGCCTTGCATCCCATGTGCTCCCACATCATGACCATGTCGGCATTCATGCGCTCCACGTACTCCCAGAGCTGGTCCACCAGCATCTGATAGCCTCCATGCGTATGATTTCGCATGATCATATTCTCGGAGAGGTACGCCATGTCATAGTAGGCCTGCTCGCGGTTCTCCGGCGTGTCGTCCTCAGCGATCTCCTTTTCGATCACCATCGAGAGCATGTCCGTCAGCGGCACCACGCCCCAGCAGAGCGTCATCCAGTACAGCATGTCGATCACGAACTGCGGCTGCACGCCCCAGACCACGCATCTATGGCGGTATTCCCGGCCCAGCATGGTCTTATTTTCATAGCCCTTGTGCACGAGCTTCATGATCTTTTCGTCGATCAGCGGGAATTCCGCGCTCCGTCCGCAGTTCCCCATGTAGTTCGTGTTATTATAGAGCGAGAACACGGCGCCGAAGAACTGCGGGTACGGCGTACAGTTGACGTCGAGCCATTCCCAGCGGTTCCTCGTGGTCATATTCACACGCTTTGCCGCTGCAAAATACGCCGTCCAGTCCCATTTCTCGCCCGTCTGCTCCTCGATAAAGGCGATGGCGCGCTTGATCTCCTCCGCGGCATACTTTTGCGTGTCCTCATTGCGGTGCCGCAGGGGAGACGCCATCTGGAAGGTCGGAATGCCATACTGCCGCTCCAGGCGCTTTGCGATGATGCCATTGCCCAGCATGGAACCGTCGCAGGTCGTGTTCACCTGCACGGCACACTTTCCGGCCACAACCAGGTCGTCCTCAATGGAGACGCCCGCCTCCACCTCCGGCATGGGGCACACGTCGCCCGGAATGCCAAAGGCCTGCGCCACGTCGATGTAATGAATGTCGGAATTTTGATTGATCAGGTTCGCCGCAAAGAGCGTCGGGATCTCGCGCTGCAGCGCGATCAGATTCGGAAAGCCCATGAGATATGAGGTCATGGCGTTTTCATCCACGAGCACGCACTTGTCCGAGAATTTCTTATCATTTCCGCACCGTCGGTCCGCGCGAAGGCACTGCTTCACGATCCCGGCCACCTCATAGGAAACGTAGCCCATGCCTATATGCGTGATCCGCAGGATCTCATCCCGTTGCCCGATCGTAAACTTGTCGATCATGTGCGGCACCGCGAGGAAATTCACCATCCAGCGATAGCGGAACAGCCCCCGAAGGAACCCCCTTCCCATGGACACGCCCATCATGATCTTCCAGGTCGCGAGCCACTGTCCGAAGTCATACATCGTATCCTTAAAGCCTCGCCACTCGCGCCGCTTCCTCACTTTTCCGTGATCATAAAGGCATCCCAGCAGCTGATCGCCCGGGATCGCTTTCTCATTCTTTACAATCGCCATCTTCCTACTCCTTCAGCCAGTCATAGAGTGCATCCGTAAACTTCTCATAATGGCTCGGAAAATTCTCGGTCCCGCGCGCCGTGATCTGTTGCCCGTCATTTACCACGGCCTCAAACTGGAACATGATCCCGTCCAGCAGGCCGTGTGGACGTTCTCCGTAAAATCCGTTCCAACTGGCAATATTACAGGAATTCAAAACCTTTAAGACTTCCTGCAAGTCCACCTCGCCGCTCCTTCGAAGCACTCTCTCTTCCTGCCCTTCATAAAACCGAAGGCCATATTCCGAGACCAGTGCCTTCTCGTCCTTGCACGTGATCTCCTGCTCCCAGATCCCACGCATGCCGCTTAACCGCAGCGTGACCCTCTCAAACGTCCTTATTTGATCCTTTCCCAATCCCAACATGTGAACCCTCCGATCTAAAATCCATTCCTTAGTTCAGTTTCTTATATTCAATACTCTCTATGAAGGCCTGCACTCTCGTGCGCATCTGTCCCTCCGACGAGCGAATGTTATACGGCCTGTCCACGGAGAGCACGGGATATCCGAAATCCTCCCTCAGCGCCGTCGAACCGGACAGCCGCTCATACGCCCACGGGTCACAGAACTTCACCTGATTGTAGATTACGCCGTCCGCGTGGTATTCCTTCGCGAGATTTGCGACAAACTCCTTGCGCCCGTAGACCTTCTCCATGTTCATCTGGCGCGGGCACTGGCACTTGTAAACATAATGCTCGCAGACCTGCGTCAGCGCGTCCCTGTCCGCGCTTAACTCGATCGGAACCCGTCCCGGGATGGACCCGAAGCAGTACCGATCCGCGCAGACATAGGCCCCGCACTCCTCGATGAGCCTGATATATTCCACGTCGTCCATCTCAGAGCCAACGACCACAAGGCGCGCCCGCCATTTTCTGTCATCCGGCTCCCTGGCCTTTAACTCCTCCAAGGTCTCCTCCAGCTTTTCGATCAGGAGATCCTTCGGGCAAACGTAAGTCGCCAGCGTCAGGACCGCGAATTCATATCCCGTGATCCTCGGATGCTCTTCCTTGCGGAATTCCCCGATGGCGGTGATCAGCTCGCAGACCCGATTATGTACTGCCACGGCCTTTCGGATCGCCTCGTCCGAGACATCGATCCCATAGGTTTCCAACAGAGGTGTCAATATATGATTTTTGCACTGCAGGATCAACAGCTCCACGCCGTTATCATCCGCCTTGAACGGGATTTCCATATGTTCATAAAAGAACTTCTCATTCCCGTCCATGGCATGGAGCAGCTCTATGTTCTCCGCGCACCTGTTCATCATGGTGCATCCGTCCGGTGCGATCAGACAGTCCGCGAATTGATATCCTCCCTCCACGGCGCGTTCCAAAATGGCGCGCACGGTCTCGCAGAGAAGATTCGACATGTAATAGGTCGCCACATCCATGGAACCCGTATGCGGCGCAAACAGCCTTACGCCAAAGCAGTTCCCCAGATTCAAAAGCGGCTCCGGCGTATTCTCGCAAAGATACGCCGCGCAGACGCGCCCTTCACTTTTCGCTTCTCTCACCAAATCATTATGAGCCTGCTGCAGCAGATCCTCAAAGTATTGCAGATGCCTTAAGTCTCTCATCCGTCCATCCCTTCTTGATAGAATCACAGGTCTATTACAGCATTTCCACGTAATAGGCCTGCATGCGATTTGCGATCTCCCTGGCAAGACCCATGGAGAAGACTCCAATTCTTTCGTTTTGCATTTTCTTGCCCTCCCGTTTCCCAAAAACCATCATTACTACAATAGCATAAAACTTGCATTCCTTCCACAAAATATGATGAAAAAAAGGAAATAAAATGGCAAAAAATGATCCCCCCGCTCCGACAGGGAACAGGGAGGATCGCTGATTTCAGTTTCCGATAATTTTAGGTCTTATGACGTACTGTGTTTTCCTTATCTCTAAGGTTTTGGTTTTATGACATCCTGCGCTTCCCTTATCTCTTATGATTTCCGTCATTTTAAAAGTCGCGCTTGTGTATGACACTGCTGTCAATTTTGCTCAGCTTCGTAAACGCCGTGCGCTCCATGACAGCCTTGAGTTCCTGATTCATGCCGGTGAGCTTTTCGCATACGCCCTCCGCGCCTTTTTCCTTCAAGGGCTCCATGATGGCCCGTCCGACGCAGACCGCGTCCGCTCCCAGTGCCAGCGCCTTAAAGGCATCCATGCCGGACTCCACGCAGCAATCCACAAAGATCGGGATCCTGTCGCCAACCACTTCCTTGATCTTTGGAAGAAGATAAAGTGGCGGCACGGCGCTGCTCATAATGCCATGATGATGTGACACAATGATGCCTGCCGCACCGATCTCGAGGCACTTCCTTGCATCCTGCACGCTGAGCACGCCCTTCACGACGAACGGCAGCTTCGTACTTTCCACAAAGCTTCTCATTTCCTCTAAGGACTTCGGCCTCATTGGCAAACCGACAACATTGTCATATTCTCCATTCCAGGAAAATGCATGATCAATGTCCATTCCGACGCCGAATGCGCCCGCTTCTTCGGCCTCCCGGATCTTCGCAAAGACCTTCTCATTGTCCGCGTGGGGCTTTACGATCTTGATCACCTTCGCTCCCGTCGCGCACATGGCCTGGATCTCCTCCGCCTCGCCCATGCCAGAAAAGCAGAGCGCGTCCGCCATGCGGGCTCCCTCCGCCATCTTCGCCATGCCGTCCTCTGTCTGTCCGTTCAAGTGCGACAGCGCCGCCGTCGCGATCGGCATCGAAAACTCCTGCCCGAACAGCCTGATTTTCGTGCTCGGGATCTCACTGTCAATATGCCTCATCTCGATCATGAGACTGTCAAAATACTCTCTTGTGATCTGATTGGAATCCTGCCTTTCCTTTCCCATCCCGCATCTCCCCCTATTTTACCATCTTTCTGGCCTTGCCTGCTTCCTCTGGCCGCGCTCGTTCTCCTGGCTGCGCTCACTTTTCCTGGCCATGCTCTTTCTTGTCATGCTCGTTTTTCCTGGCCGCGCTCACTTTTCCTGGCCATGCTCGCTTTTCCTGGCCGCGCTCACTTTTCCTGGCCGCGCTCACTTTTCCTGGCCGCGCTCACTTTTCCTGGCCATGCTCTTTCTTGTCATGCTCGTTTTTTCTCATGGCCTGCTTGTCTTAGGTTATTTTATCACGAAACTTGCTCTTGCCGCAATGCATCTCTTTTTTCTCTCTCTTTATTTTTTTACCATCCCTTCAGGAATTCTTAATATCGCGAACCACTTATTTCTTGTCGTAAATAAGAATTCTGACCATAGAGGAAACCACTTATTTCTTGTTGCAAATTGCTATTCTCGATTTTATAATGATTCTTGGAAACTAGTTTGATAGACATCATTATGGAAAAGGAGGAACTCTTTGTGAAACTCTCGCTGAACAGAAACCAGTTAAAATACATTGCCATCCTCGCCATGCTCATAGACCACGTGGCCTGGTGCATTACCTCCACGACGACGCCCCTGGGCTTTGTGATGCATGTGATCGGAAGGCTGACCGGCCCCATTATGGCGTTCATGCTCGCCGAGGGCTATCTGCACACCCGCAGCATTAAGAAATATGGCATTCGCCTTTTTGTTTTCACGCTCATCTCCTGGGTGCCCTATTCCCTCTTTGAAGCAAGAACCTGGCCGGCGCCAACCTTTGGCGTGATCTACACCCTGTTCCTCGGGCTGATCGCGCTTTGGGTCTGGGACAAAACAAACCTTAAGGTCGCATGGAAAGTCGTGATCATTGTCCTGCTCTGTGCGATTTCAATCTTCGGAGACTGGCCCATTTTCGACATTCTGTGGCCGCTATTCTTCGTCATCTACCGCGACGATCCAAAGAAGAAATGGACGGCCTTTACCATCATCGCCATTTCGGAAGTCCTGCTCATACAGCTGACGGTGATCTCTAGCTATCACCCCTTTGCGCAGGTATTCCAGATCGGCGTGTTCCTGGTGATCCCGCTACTGCGGGCGTATAACGGAAAGCCAGGGAGCCTCGACCCGTTCCACAAATGGTTCTTTTATGTGTTCTACCCCCTGCATTTATTGATCCTGGCATTTTTATTCCGGTTGTAGACAACTCCCGCAACTCCCGTCCCCAAGGGCGGGAGTTTTTCTCTCCCTGTCCACGGGTGTGGGGTGTGCCATTTTTCTGCCCTCGCCTGTAGAAGGAACATTTTTTCTATTCTGCCTCCGATTTGCTCCTTTTAGCAGAACACCCCCCAACAAATCCTGAGCCACCAAGCTTTTCCGCATTCATGACTCACGGATTTTATTTTTCGCCTTCCATGCAGTCCATCCTCTTCTTAGACTGTACGGATTTCATTTTTGTTTTCCATGCAGTCCATCTTCCTCTTCTCGGACTGCATGGATTTTATTTTCAGCTTTTATGCAGTCTATCTCTCTTGTTTCGGACTGTACGGTTTCAATTTTCGTCTTCCCTACAGTCACTTTCATTGCTTTTTGACTGCACAAATTCCACTTCCTCATTCCCTACAGTCTATTCTTCCGTTTTCTGACTGCACAAATTCCATTTCCTCATTCCCTACAGTCTATTCTTCCGTTTTCTGACTGCACAAATTCCATTTCCTCATTCCCTACAGTCTATTCTTCCGTTTTCTGACTGCAAGAATTCTGCTTTCTAATTTCATGCAGTCTATTCTTCCGTTTTCTGACTGCACAAATTCCACTTCCTCATTCCCTACAGTCAGTTCTTCCGTTTTCTGACTGCACAAATTCCACTTCCTCATTCCCTACAGTCTATTCTTCCGTTTTCTGACTGCACAAATTCCACTTTTTCATTTCTTGTAGTCGCTATCCTCTTCTAAGACTGTACAAATTTCATTTTTGTCTTCCAAGCAGTCCATCTTCGATTTTGTGCTATGCTTTTTAATTTGTTTTTATTTACAAGCATAATTTTCCGAGAATTAGTCTATGCTTTTTTACTTGCTTCTCCTTACAAGCATAAGCTTCCGAGAATTAGCCTATGCTTTTTCACCTGCTTTTCCCTACAAGCATAAGCTTCCAAGAATTAGCCTATGCTTTTTCACCTGCTTTTCTCTACAAGCATAAGATTCCAAGAATTAGCTTATGCTTTTTTACTTGCTTTTCCTTACAAGCATAAGATTCCGAAATACGGTTTATGCTTTTCTGCTTTTTCCCCCTTACAAGCGTAAATTTCATGCTCCGATGGCTAAATATACATACGTTTGGACAATAAATGCATTGTATGGAATATGCAGGCAGAGATAGAATTGTATTAGGAATTGTTTTAGGAATTGTGGTAGGAATTGTTTTAGGAATTGTGGTAGGTATTGGATTGGATTATGTATCAGTAATCGCACTAGCTATTGGATTTAGTTTGTTTTTGGAATAGGATTTAGCTTGTTTTAAAATAAGCTTTAGTTTGTTTTGGATTTGGTTTGTTTTGGATTTGGATAAAGAACTAGATGGAAGAATATGGATGAAGGAGGCTTGGTATGGGTAATTTGGAGCATAGGAAGGCGACGGCTAAAATAAAGCTTGTGAGGAAGGACGGCTCGGCGCTGGCAAATCAGCAGGTGACGGTACGGCAGGTTTCTCATCAGTTTTTGTTCGGATGTGGCGCGTTCGACAGTGTTGCGCTGATGCAGGCACGGAAAGCGGGCGATGAAGAAAAGATTGCCTTCTTGGAAGACCGCATGGAAAAATGGCTGAAGCTCTTTAATTACGGGACGCTTCCGTTTTATTGGGGACGGTATGAGCCCGTGGAGGGGCAGACGATGGAAGCTCCGACCATGGCAGCTGCCAAATGGCTAAAGGACCACGGCGTGACCGCCAAGGGTCATCCTCTTTGCTGGCATACGGCCTGCGCCGACTGGCTGATGCAATATTCGAACGAAGAAATCCTAAAGCGTCAGTTAAAGCGCATTGACCGCGACGTCACGGCATTTCGCGGCGTGATCGACATGTGGGACGTGATCAACGAAGTCGTGATCATGCCAATATTCGATAAGTATGATAACGCCATCACGCGCATCTGTCAGGAAAAGGGACGCATTCAGCTTGTCAAGGCGGTGTTCGACGAGGCGAAGGCCATGAACCCGAATGCAACGCTTCTGATCAATGACTTTAACACGAGTGTATCTTATGAAATACTGCTGGAGGGCCTCCTAGAGGCCGGTGTTCCGATCAGTGCCATCGGCATCCAGTCCCATCAGCATCAGGGCTACTGGGGTGAGGAAAAGCTTCGCAACGTCCTTTCGCGCTTTTCTCGTTTTGGCCTGCCCATCCACTTTACGGAAAACACGCTGATTTCCGGCGAGATCATGCCTGCGCATATTGTGGACCTCAATGATTTCCAGGTGGACAGCTGGCCTTCCACGCCGGAGGGCGAGGCGCGTCAGGCGAAAGAGATCTGCGAGATGTATTCGATCCTCTTCGAGCATCCCTTAGTGCAGGCCATCACGACCTGGGATTTCACGGACGACTGCTGGCTTCATGCGCCGTCCGGCTTCCTTCACAGCGACAATACCATAAAGCCCTCTTATCTCGCGCTGCAAAAGCTCATCCACGAGGACTGGTCAACGAACCTTACCCTGCAAACGGATGAAAACGGCATGCTTACTTTGGAAGGCTTCAAGGGGAACTACGAGCTTTCGAGCGGCGATCTCAAGGCCGCCCTGGAGCTGACTTCCGATCAATCAGCCACCCTTACGCTTGCCTGATGAAAGTCTTTCCGCAGAAAAAGTACCGCAGAAAAGAATCACAAAAAGAACCACCTATGATGACACGCATGTCACAAGGCGGTTCTTTCTTTCTGCTCATTTATTCGTTTATTTATTCATTTCTTTGATCTCAATGTTTCCGGAGGACACGTGCACGTTCATCTCATTCGCGCCGCTTCCGCAGACATACTTGTTATCCGCCTTGGAGAATGCAAGATCATAAAGAACCTTGCCGCTCGAGCTCTTGAATTCACCCGTCAGGTCGGCGTCCTTAGGAAGGAAAATGGTCACGGTTCCGGAGGAATGATCGATCTTTGACTTTTCCGGCGTCACGGCGAAACGGTATTCTCCCTCTCCGCTGGAAACCTTGGATTCCAGCTCCTTAATGAAATGACCCTGGATCAAAAGCTTTCCGGAGCTTACGTAGCTGTCAACCTTACCGGCCGTCTCCACCGTGGCATTCACGTGCCCGGAAGAGGCATGCAATTTTATGGAGTCGCTTTCCCCGTGCTGGGTCAGGGTAATGTCCCCGGAAGACGTCCTAAGCTCTATGTCTTTCGCACCGCAGGACACTTCCACGTCGCCGGAGGATGCGTATACGTTTACGCCATTCGCCTCAAAATCTTTCCCGGTGAAATCCCCGGAGGAAACATCCACTTTGAGCTTCTCCAGCTGGCAGTCCGCAGGGATCTGGATCTCAAGCTTCTTATTGAGGTGATCTAAGTCCAGGCCCTTTGCCGAGGCGCAATATCTGACGTACAGCGTCGTGCCATCCACCCAGGTGTGAACCTTTCTTTTGTCATCTAACTCCTTCCCGGAAGTTTCCTTCACGGTCACGGCGTTCCCATCCGTACCGCTCAGCGTTATGTCTCCCGACAGATAATCAATGTCGATGGTCTCGATCTTTTCCGTGATCTGTCTGTCTCCGGCAGTATATTTTTCCGCATCCGCGTAGGTATAACTTATCTTCCAGCCAAAATTGCAACCGCTAAGGCACAACGCCAACGCCAGGCTCACGGCCCCGATCATGAATTTACCGAATCTTCTCATTGCTTTTTCCCTCCATTCTTTTTCACAAGCAGTCCGATCAGCGCAAATGCCACGCCGATCCCGATGCCGACAAACGTCATGGCCAGAGAAGGCGTTGCTCTCACGATTACGACTCCAGGCTCTAAATGCTTTGTCGTCAGCCAGGTCCCTGCCTCATTTGCAAGGTAACACAGCGCACTCATGGCTGCGATGCAAACGCCAGCCTTCACCAAGCCGTTTGCAGGAAGGTAACGGATGATCAGGAACAGCACCCATGCCACCAAAGTCAAGGGAAGGAAAACTCCAAAAATTTCTGCAAAGATTCCGGGATAATATGCGTAAATCCCGATGCAAAGCATCATCAAAAAGAACGTAACGGTGCACGCGATCATCACGGCGAGTCCCTTGCAGTTCTTTAAGTAGGCGTTCACGGGCCTTCTGCAGGCGATAAAGGGTCCGAAGCAAACCGTCAGGCCAAACAGCACTGCCGACGCCGCCACAAAGAACCAATTCCCTTTGGAATAAATGCAGCAAACCGCAAGGAGCAAAATGATACTTCCCGTCAGGGAGGTCATCGTCAGGAACATCCGATTCTTCGGTGCCACCAGTGGCACGACGAAGAGGGAGGTCGGGATCAGCATTGCAGCCAGCACGATAAAGAACCAGGTAAGCCCATGTCCCGTCGCCAGATTCACGATCAGGCAGATCAGGATCGGCAGTGCAAAGATGCCTCCGACAATGCTTCCTGCCAAAGCACTTTTTCTCTTAAAATACTTTGACTGAGAACTGATCACGTCCTCTTTTTCCTTTAGGATCATGTCATCGATCGACATGTCCTTCAGCTTCTTCACCAATTCCGCACACTTGGGGCATTCCGCCAGGTGCTCTTCCACGGTGCGCTTCGTCGCGTTCGTACATGCGCCGTCCTGATATAACGGAAGGAGATCTTCTATTACGTCACAATCGTATTTCATTGTTCGTCCATCCTTTCTTTGATCATAATTCTTGCACGGTGGAACGTTACCCGGGCCCAGGTTTCGGTCTTTCCGAAGATAGAACCTATCTCCTTGAAGGATAATTCTCCGAAGATGCGAAGCTGGAAGACTTCCTTATAGGGTTCCTCCAACGCATGAAGGATTCGGTGGATCCGTATGGACGTCTCTGCGTCCATCAGGCTCTTCTCAATGCTTTTCTGCGTGTCTGGCTGCTCATCAAGAGGTACGTCGTCAAATCTGGCATTTCGCCTTTTCTCGTCAATAAAGAGGTTCTTCGCGATGGCACATAGCCAAGTAAAACTTTCGCTTTCGCCTCGGAACTCCCGCTCCGTGGAGATGGCCCGGAAAAAGGTTTCCTGTGTGATCTCCATGGCGTCGTTCTGATCTCTTGTGAGCGTCATTACGTAAGAAAACACCTTCATGTAAAAAGCTTCATAAAGTTTTTCCGCGGTGTTCTTATCCATGTATCGCCGTGCTTTCCTTTCTGTGATCTCATCGATTAGACGGAGAAGCTTAGATTTCGTTACAAACTTTTTTTAAAAATTTTTTTCGCCCAAAAATTCCCACGGGAAATGGCCGAATCCCCGCATGAAGACTCGGCCATTCTTCCATGGAACGAATAATCTCTATTCCTGATCAGCCCAAAACGCCGACCCCTGCGATCTCGGCCTGGCTTCGCACATATGCGGCAGCCTCACGATAGGTCTCATAATCGGGGAGGTGCTCTACGAATACCGGGATCTCCGGGCCAAGCTTATCCACCATCGCCAGGATCTTCGGATAATCCAGCGTACCATTGCCCGGCATGGTCTCATGGATCAGCGTGGTATAGGCCTGCTCCATCGATACGTCCTTCGCATGAATGCTGCAAATAAAGGGTCCTAAGAGCTCAAAGCAATGCTTGATGAATTCCGTGCTCTTGCAATATCTCTCCGGACAATTGATCATATTCACGAAGTCGAGATGCACCGCAAACCCGTCCCGCGCCACGTCCCTGATCAGCCGAAGATAAGCTTCCGGCGAATCCGGCGCCATCCAGGGCATAGGCTCAATGGTATAATAAGTATGCCGCGGCTTTACGTCGTCAATGATCTCTCGGATGCTGTCCACGGCCATGGCATAAAAATCCTTCGAATAATTCTCGGCGCAGAACCCGTCCCACGCCGTGTCGCTATGGCTTCCGATGATATTCACGCAGCAGTTTGCACCAAGCTCATCCGCCAGCGCAAGCTGCGCCTTGGCATATTCCATGTTCGCCTTGCGCTCCTTGTCATTCTTGGAAAGGCAATTACGCCATACGCCCACCTCGCCGATCAGAAGATCCGCGTCCCTCGCCGCCCGCATATATTCCCGCCTGGTATTATGATCACTGCTGCAATCGATCGGCGACAGCACTGCGCTGTACCGCAGGTCCTTTGCCAGCTTCACCCATTCCTCCGGGTTTCGATAAGGTTTTTCAATTCCTCCGCCAATTCTCATAGACTGCCTCCTGACATCAACTATCTCTTTGGATCAAATATCCCGTTCCCACTCCATAGGCAAAAACTCCTTATTGAAGAACGGCTCGAAAATTACTGAAAATATGCCGCGATCCCATAAATTGTCTTACATTTTATTATACCGCGTCACAGCCTCTATGTCTAGTACGGAATACGCGCGCCACCCGGCATGCTCCCGGTGCCAACGACTCACCAAGGCCATGCCTCACCGTCCAAAGATTCTTACGTAAACGTAAGGATTCCGTAAGGAGATTCGATGGAATCCGCGTCCCCCAAATGCTATGCTAAGATCACAGACAGGAAATCCAAAACAATTGGAGGAGAAAACCATGAAGACAAATGACGCAAAGAAATATATGAGCATTCCCATGACGAAGGAGCTTTATGACAGAGCATACTGCAAAAAGCTCGCAGAAGAGATCGTGAAAGAAGAAAAGATCACTGGCATGACCCTCAGTCAGCTCTCCTGCGAGATCTTCGCGCATGCGTATATTTTTCAAAACTTTAGGCTTGTTCCTAAGTTTTTAAGAGAGCAGAAAATCTTCCGCTCCATTTATAACAGTGCATCCAACGGCGTTGACTTAGAGGACGACGGCGACAAGTGGTATCGCCGCATTGCCTACAGAGTTTGCTGGATCCTTCCGGCTTAAAAAGGTTGCACCGCGCATGCGGTTGATGCAGCACAGCGCGTCCAACGGCCGGATCTCCTCATAGAACCAGCTTTGCGTCTCCGGCATAATAGAGCCTGTCTTCCCTTTTACAAAAAGATCCTCCAAGAACTCCCTTACGTTCTCCAAAACCTCACGGTTTTTTCCACTCGGATCCGTGAGCAGCCGCTCCATGGCAACGGTCACCGTGCAGAGCTGCTCATGCGTGGAAAGAGCCGTCAGCATTGTGACGTCTGCGGAATACTCATCCAGGATCACCTTCTTCTCATTCTCCGTCTCCACGGTGCGGAAGAACAAAAACGGCTGCGACGTCTCCTTGACTAGGAGCCTTCTCGAGAACTGCCAGCTTGCACTGGGCAGACTGCTCTCTTCCTGCGCCTCTACCAACTTCTTCACCGCTCCCGTGATCATCCGCGGGCAAAAATCCTTCATCAGGATCACCTGATCCGCCAAGTGCAGATATTCACTCGACCCTCCGATGACAAGGATGGTCGAAACGCCTTTTTCCTTCCAAAGCTCCTTCACGCGCTCCGTAAACGGAATGATCGGTTCGTCCTCCACAATAAGCCGCATGATCTGGTCACGGATCATAAAGTTGGTCGCACTCTTATCCTCATCGATGAGAAGAAGCTTTGACCCGCCGCCGACCGCCTCGATGATATTGCTGGCCTGCGAAACGCTGCCGCTCGCATGCGGCGTGCAAAATTCCTCCAGCGGCTTCCCCGGAAGGAATTTGAAAAATGCCGAGAGATCCAGCATAGAAACGGGTCTTCCGTCCTCCGCATACACCTTGAGCGCACTCCTGTCCGCGAGCACGAATTCGCGCCCGTCCCCAGGCACGTGGTCATATATGCCCGCCTCCAGGGCATCGAGAAGCGTTGATTTTCCGGAGTAACCGCCGCCCGTGATCACGGTAATGCCACAGGGGATCCCCATGCCCGTGATCACAGTTTTCCCAGCACCCTCAAGCTCAATGGTAACCTCGCATTCCTTCGGCGAGACGAACGGGATCGCACTCTGCATGGGGTTGTTGCTATCCTTCTCCCGCGGGAGAATGCTTCCGTTGGCCACGAACGCGCACAGCCCGTGCTCCCTTAAATATCTTCGGATCTCACACTGCCAGCGGTAGGTGCGAATATAGTTTTCCATCTCCTTCCCATCTATATGAGCTACGCACCCCTCGATCAGCTCCAAGATCTCCGCGACACCGCGATATGCTGCCTTTCCATTCACGGAAACGGCATTGATCAGTGGCACTTGAAACAGCATTCTTAGCACGAACCTTTCGCAAGCCGCATTATAAGACATCCCGCTTCTTCGAAGCATTCGGTTCCCTGAAGCCTGCACGAAAAACTGCGCTTTCTCCCGCGCCTTGTTGTCATTTTTGTTATCTTCACTCCAAGCCCGGATCACAGGCTCCAAACAAGTTAGCAGGTATGTCCCCATCGGGATCGCATCGTTTCCCGGCGCCTTCATGGGAATAGCCACCATCATCAAAACCCTTTCCGCATTGCGCCTTCCTGTCCCCTGAAACCAAAAATCCAGGGAGCCGTGCGAAAACACTTTCTCGTCTTCCGTCAGATTGGGATCCTTTGTATAGGAATCCACGTATAGCCAGCTTAAAGAAGCTTTACTCTGTGCCTGCAATCCTAAAATAATGTTCTTAAATCTTTTCATCTTCACATCATCCTTTCTTACCTACGGGATACAGCTTCCCAAAACCGTAACCAAACAAGAAAGAATGAAGCCTATGAAATAAGAAAGGCGCATCCATGCCGGATGCGCCCTAAGATCATCTAAACTTAAAAAGCAGTTTTCGTGATCAACATTGTATCTGACATTTCAACAAACTTCATTCTATTTTTCTTGTTCATGTTGATCACCTCCTGCGGTATTATTTTATTTGGTTACTTAATTCCTTGCTACTCGTTAAGGCTAACACACTCTCGTCCTCTTTGTCAAGCATCTTATGCAGGATCCGGTAGAGTTCCCTGGCATCCTTCTCGCCAAGCTGCGCGCAATTTGATGCGATCTTGAAGGGAATGTCTTTGCAATCTTCCATCAGATCCATCCCTTTTTTTGTGATGCAGATTTGCGTCACGCGCTCGTCTTCCTTGCTGCGCTCCCTGGTGACAAAGCCTTGCTTTTCCAGGTTTTTCAGGAGCGGTGTCAGCGTTCCTGCGTCGAGAAGAAGCTCCCTCCCGAGCTCGCCGACCGTCGCCTTTTCCTTCTCCCAAAGCACCAGGAACACGATATACTGCGTATACGTCAGCCCCAGCGGCTTTAGCAGCGGCGTATAAAGACCCGTGATCTTTCTTGCACAGGCATAAAGCGGAAAACACAATTGATTATCTAACTTCAGCTGTTCATATGGTTGCGACATGACTCATCCCTCCACTTATTTCGTCAAAGGAGCCCTACCACCGTCACGTGGCCACTTCTTTTCCGTCAAAGCAGCCCCTTGCGACTGCCTTTTTTATTTTACAGCAGCCCTTCCACACACTTTGCAACGTCTGCCATCTTCGCCGTCGGCTCAAATCTCGCTACCACGTTCCCCGCGCGGTCGACCACAAACTTCGTGAAATTCCACTTAACGTCCGGGTTTTCCTTGTAATTCTTGTCGATCTTTCCGAGCATCGCGCTCATGGCCAGCGCCACGGGACCCTTTCCAAAGCCCTCAAAGCCCTTCTGCTCTTTTAAGAAACGGAACAGAGGCAGCTCGTTCTCACCATTGACGTCCGATTTCTTCATCTGCGGGAACTGCGTGTGATACTTCAACGAACAAAACTCATGGATTTCCTCATCCGTGCCTGGCGTCTGACCCGCGAACTGATTGCAGGGAACGTCCACGATCTCAAATCCCTTTTCATGAAACTGCTCATACATTTCTTCCAAATCCTTATAATGCGGCGTAAATCCACAGCCCGTCGCCGTATTCACCACCAAAACCACCTTACCCTCATATTCCTTCATGGAAACCTCTTTTCCATCCGGTGCCGTCACGCTATAATCATAAAATCCCATGGTTCATCCTCCTTATCTACTCTTTACCTGCTTCTCGTTCATGCATATATGTACGATGTTTTATCTTTGTTGCGATTATATTGTATCAAATATAATTTAGCGTGTCAACCCTTTCTTTCTACTTTTGAAAGGTCATGTTTGTATCGAAATCCGATGGCGAAGAATCACTCATCCTTCATTCGCTCTTTGGAATTCCTGCAGCTCCTTCGTCAGCGACTTTGCCGACAGGAGATCTACGATCCATGAGATCAATGTTCCGACCATGTAAACGGTGAACACGGAACCGATCAGTATACCGACAATCCTTGGCTCTCTCCAACTCTGATCCGCGCCATATAAGGAAAGAAAGAGGACGGCCGCCTCGATCAAAATAAGCTGCGCCACCTTGCGCACAAGGAGTTCCTTCACCCTGAGTTCCCGCTTTGAATACAGCACGAAATTTGGCACCGTGCCCACGAAACCGTCGATCAGCGGCGCGGTAAACGCCTCATATCCGAAGGTCTGCTCCGGCATGACCACCTTCCCGACAATGCACATTACGATCGTGATCAAGGTCACGATCATGAAATAAGTTCTGATAAAATCTATCCAAAAATCTTTCCCGCTCATTCTTTCCGATCCTTTCCAATCCCTTTGCCGAAACCTGGCACTCTTCCTAAAGCCATTCCGCTCAGACCTTATCCTGTAATCAGTCCGCCCTCTCACCCCGAAGCGCCCTCTTCAGGTCAGCCACGTACTTTCTCGTGATGAGGATCTCTTCCCCGCTCTTAAGCACGGCCAGCATTCGCCCGTTCATCGCAGGCTTGATCGATCCCACCTTCATCAGGTTTAGCAGCATCGATTTCGACACGCGCAGAAAGTACTTCTCCCGCAAAAGCTCCTCGAGCTCATAGAGCTTTTGCTTCGTCTCATACACCTGCTTTTGCGTATAAAGAAAGACCTTATTGTCGACCGCCTCCACGTACGCAAGGTCCGTCACGGCGATCTCAAACTGCTTTCCCTCCTGCATGCCGGTGAGCTGTCCCTGCCTCGTCTTCACGAAGGCTACGATCTCACGCACCTCCTCCGTCATCTCGTGGCAGTGGATCTCCACCTCTTCCGGCTTATCTTTTCCCACCTTAAATATCTTAATCTCCATCTTCTAGTAGAATTCCTCCACCTGAAACTCCCCTTGGCCCTTCAGATAATGATCAAAGAACTGTAGCACAAGCTCATTCATGGTCATAACGCATTCCTTCGCATCCACGCTCCCCGTTCCAAGCATGGAAGCAAGGACAGGTGAAAACAGCGGCAGATCCGTAAAGTTCATATGCGCGCTTCCCTTGAAATAAGTATAACTTGCGTCCTTTGCATTTGCAAGCACTGTGCCATTCACGTACAGCGTGCCATACCGCTCCATCTCTTCCTGATGCTCCTCATTGTTGATCGCAAGGAGCGGGATCGGATACGCCTCATCATAATATTGATACTCTCCATTTTCAAAGCTAAGCTCTTCGCCGAGCATCGTCCCGTCCAGGTCGATCACAGCCTTTACGTCGCTCCTCGTCCGCCCGATCGTCACGCTGGTCGCGCCGCCAAGGGAATGCCCCATCACGCCGATCTTGTCCGCATCGGTCCGCGCAAGGATCTGACCGAGCTGCTGCGCATCGGCATCCTTCTCCACGTGCCATGCCTCGCCAAGTGCATAAACTCCTTTCCCGCCATCAACCGCGCTTTCCCCGCCGATCTGTCGCTCCACCTCATCCAGCACAAAGGATACGTCCTCGATGCGCAGCTTCATCCACTCTCTGGAAGTCTCAAAAATCTTTTCCTCCGAGAGCGCATCTTCCCCCGTCGCATTAGCGTTCATGACGGACTGCATGAAATCACGATTGACGGTAATGATCTTCCCGCTCGTATCCTTCGTATAAAAGGAATGATAAGGATGGTCCATGCTGATCACGATATATCCATGGCTGGCCAGCTCCTGATAGGTGGACAGGTTGCTTGCATAAAATCCGAACGCTCCGTGAGAGAATAACACCAGCGGAAATTTCCCGTCCGGAAGCACATCCGCCGCGCCGCCTTTCGCCTTAGCTTCCACCGGATAAAACACGTAAATCGGCACCTCTCTGTGACTTTGATCCGTCTCAAAGCTCTCAATTCTCGCCTCATCCGTGAGGATCGCACTTACCATCTGTACCTCATATTCCCCCGTCGTCGGCAGGCTCTGATATCCCGTGAACAGAAATGCCGGGAACAGCGAAAACATGATCAGAAGGCAACTTAAAACCGTTGCAAAAACCCCGCGCACCTTTCCCTGCTTTCTCATCAAGAAGAGCCGGATCAGGAAGATAAGCAGTCGAATGCTCAGGAGCGCAAAGCACGCCGCGAACCGAAGGCCCTTATTCCCAATCGGCAGGAGCATGATCATAGCGATCACGCCCCACTGAACGAGGCTCACCGCCAGGCGATCCCGCTTCCGCGTAAGCCCCTCCCTATGCTTTGCCATCGTCCATACGCAAAGCCCTATCTCTAAACCAATTAAAATGATCAATGCTGCGATTCCCATCTCATTTTCTCCTTTTTCATCTGAAATCCATTGCCTTTGATTTCCCTGTTGATGCCATTATAAAAAGGCCTTCCAGGCACGGCAAGATTTCCGAAGGTGAGATGCATTTTTCGCATGTGAGATGCATTAAACTGATTTCTCGTCCGTCTGCTCCCGCATCAGATAGAAAAACCATGCGACAAAAAGCAGGGAATAAAGCACCTGTGATACGTTCGTCTTCCCGATCGCTGACTCCTGTGACACTCCGTAAAGCGCGCCGCTCATGATGAATGCGGATGCATCCTGGATGGCGTGGAAGATCACGCAGGGCCAAATGTTTCTCTCGGAGCGATAAAAAATCGCGCCAAAGACAAGTCCGAGCCCCATGGCTGAGATGGCTTGCATGATCGCTGCCGTAAGGGTGATTTCCGAGTGAAAGGCATTGATCAAGTGCGTCGCCCCGAATAGGCTCGCCACAACGAATATGGCCCGCTTCGCCTGCTTTTTCGTCTCCGCGCCAAACAATTCAAAAGAAAGCTCCAGTGCAATGCCACGGAATATGCATTCCTCATAGAAACCGATCAGTACGCATTGAAGAAGGAGCAGCAAGATCTCCCACCCGCGAACGAACTGAAGATCTGGCATATCTCGCAGGTCCATGGTCATATTCGCAAGAACCAGGATTGGAAGGAGGACCCATGCCGCACCGCAAATCAGTCCTTCCTTCATCCCCTTTGAAGATGCTTTTAGCACTTTTTGCTTACGAAATGCAAAAACCAGGAGCAACCCGAGTATGGCAGAGATCGACTCTGACACAAATCGCAAAACAAAGTAATTCGAAAACATCTCCTTTAGTTGCTTCCCAAACAGAAAGGATAACACGATACTGCCTCCAACCCCAAACAGGATGGCAAACAGAATCAGTGCACCCTTTACCAAACCTTCCTTTCCCGTCACAGGGATTTCTTTTTTCACTAAACTTCTCTTTTCCATTCTACTTTCCTCTTCTTTCTTCTTCCATAATGAAGATTTGATTTCTTCCTCTTGAGTGATCTTTATCACCGCTTTCCCGCGGCCTCTGAAAAAAGCATACCTGTGATCCGAGAAAGAATACAGGACATATCGCGGGAATTCCTTTATTTAACAGGATTGGACAAGCTTGTCCAAACATGATAAGATACCTAAAGAGGTCGTTTTATTTCTAAGAGAGTATTCGGCAGGATTTCTGCCTTGGTCGTGATGGGAGAGATATTATCATGGATATGATCAAAGTAGGTTCTTTTTTAAGAGAGCTTCGAAAAGAAAAAAATCTGACGCAGGAGCAGCTCGCGGAAATCTTCCAAGTGACAAACCGCACCGTCTCAAGATGGGAAACCGGAAGTAACATGCCTGACATTAGTCTCCTTCTGGAGATCGCAGAGTATTATCAATTGGACGTTCGCGAGATCCTAAACGGAGAGCGAAATGCTCCTACGAAAGAAGAAAGTAACGCCAAAGTGGAGGATCATGCAAAGTTGCAGGAAGTAGCCGCCTATGTAGATTCCGACAAAGAAAAAATGGCGACGAAAACAAGGATCTATGCCATTGCAGGCCTGATCGCAGTCATCTGCAATGTTTGTCTTACCAATTTTGGCCCGGCGGACAGCCTCCCGGTCAACTTGATAAAAAAGCTTTGCGTTCTCTTCGTCTATCTTGCCCTGTCCGCCAGCATTCTGTATACGACGGATCGCCTGCAGATCCTTCAGAGAAAGTATAAACAAAAGCTTCGGAAAAACCTTCTGCCCATCCTGCTCATTGTGATCGGCGGCTTTGCCCTGTTGCTCGCCGTACTCCCCCTGTTGATGATCAGCGCCGGTTGACGAATATAAAATTGGGCTGGTACATTCACGGACTTCTCATATAAAGGAGATATCACTTATGAAGAAAAACTGCGTATTTGTTCTCAACATACTGATCGTGGCATTTACTTTATTGGGTCTTGGGATCATGCTGTATCGAAACGGTGCCGAAGGGGAACTTCTGACCTCCTCTGGCTGGGCAAACCTAAAGTATTTTACCGTGCTTTCTAACATTTTTTGCGGGATCGTTGCAGCGATCTTCATGATCACGCAAGTTCTTCCTTCTCGCAAAATAGCGACTGAAACCGTTTCGCCCGTCAAGAACCCTTCGACACTTCCCGCTTGGATCATGACGTTAAAGCTTGCCGCGACAGCCGCCGTTTCGGTGACCTTTCTGGTGGTTGCCTGCTTTTTCGGTCCGATCTACGGCTATAGCATGTTATATCTGGGTTCCAACCTCTTTTTCCATCTGATCATTCCGCTGCTTGGCATGGTTGAATTTTGCCTGCTTGACGGCGACCTTCCCTTCCGCAATACCTTCCTGGCAGGCGCTCCTGCCCTGCTCTATGGGTGCGTCTATCTGGGAAATATTTTGATCAACGGCAAGGGCGAGTGGCCCCATACCAATGACTGGTACGGCTTTATGAACTGGGGCTACGGGCCCGCCGCGATGATCTTCGCAGGCATCGTGCTGACCAGCTGGGGGGTATCTTGCCTGCTCAGAAAGGTCAACCTCATGCTCCAAAATCGATCCCAATAACCGAATTCTCTCCTAGAAACGAACAATCATGATCCCGATCACGATCAAAAAGATCACGATCATAGTCAGTCCAACCAAAACGGCTTTCACCCATTTCTTCATTTTTTTGCCTCCCTGGTTTTCTTCTCTTTTTTTCTTTAATAATAACATCGGTGCGATTGAACTCATTTTTGTTTCCTCCTATTTTCTGCATTTCGCAGTTCTTGAGTTTCATCCTAATCGCTTCCTCCCCAATTGAACAGGACATGGAATAGGATTTTTCCTTTTGCCATTCATTTTTTCCATTAGACATGCTTGTCTAATGACAGAAAACTCTCAGTTTTATGGAATTATGCCCATTATTTGCGAAAATGCCTTTGGCTCTTTTAAGGGGAAGGCAAACGTGTTAGAATTGTTAGCGGTCTAATTATTTTTGTCTAAGACAGGAAACAAGTATCATGAAATTAATCTTCAAGCACATGAAAATGCATTGGAAGCTGGTCGCCCTGGCCATCCTGATCAAGTTCCTCGGATCGGTCAGCGAACTATCGCTTCCGTATATTTTGGAGTACATCATCGATGAGATCGTGCCCTCCGGGAACCTTACCCGGGTGCTCCTTTGGGGTTCGCTCATGTTCGTCACGGCCATCGTCTTTCGCGCGCTGAACGTCATTGCGAATAAGCGCGCCATCAACAATGCGCACGTGATCAGCTATGAGATCCGTCAAAAGCTGTTCGAAAAAACCATGAACCTGTCGGGGACACAATTTGACGCGCTCACGCTCCCGAGCCTGATCTCGCGCATGACAAGCGACAGCTACAACGTTCAAGCCGCGGTGGCGCAGCTCCAGAGCCTTTGCGTGCGCGCGCCCATGATGCTCCTTGGCGGCCTGATCATGACCATGCTCATGGATTTCAAGCTCTCGCTGATCTTGCTGCTCATGATGCCGCTTCTGATCCTTGTCATCTACTTTATTTCTTCCCGCGGTATCCCCATGTATACCAAGGTGCAAAAGAAGCTCGACGTCGTGGTGCGCGTAATGCGCGAGAACATTACCGGCATCCGCGTGGTGAAGGCGCTGAGCAAGGAAGCCTACGAAAAGCGGCGTTTCGCCGAGTCCAATCAGGAGCTGACAAAGAGTGACGTGGCGGCAGCGACCGTCATGGCCATGCCCGGACCCGTGATCCAGTTCCTCCTAAACATCGGCCTTTCCATCGTTGTCTTCGTCGGCGCCTATCGCGTGAATATCGGAGAGATCAAGCCCGGCGTGATCCTCGCGTTCCTCACCTACTTTAACATGATCACCATGGGCGTCATGGGCCTCTCCCGCATCTTTACCACCATGAGTAAGGCCAGCGCCAGTGCAAACCGCATCGCGGAGGTCCTCGCCATGGATACGGAGGAGCTTGTGGCCAAAGCGGAACGCATTGCCGCAGGTGAGGAGGCGCCCTCCTCCAACGCGGAAAATCTTTCGGCGGACGAGCCCTTCATCCGATTTGAAAATGTCTCCTTTAGTTATGGAAAACTGGAAGCGGATGGAACGCCTGCTGCCACAGATCAAAAGAAGAAACGCCCTGCTTCGCAAGAGGAAGTGGCGCAGACCACTGCGGACTTTGGCGGAGAAGGCCGTGAGAAGGCACTGTCTGAGATTTCCTTTACCATGAAAAAGGGCGAAACCCTTGGCATCATCGGGCCTACGGGTTGTGGGAAATCCACGATCGTGAACCTCCTGATGCGCTTTTATGAGGCGGATGAGGGAAGCATCGTCATTGACGGAAAGCCTGTTTCGGCCTATGGAAAGGATGACCTTCGCAGGAAATTCGGCACGGTCTTCCAAAATGACATGATCTTTCAAAATACCCTCTATGAAAACATTGATTTTGAGAGAAAGCTAGACCCCGCGGCCATTCGAAGCGCCGTGGAGGATGCCTGCGCCGCGGAATACGTGGACGGCCTGGCACAGGGCTTACAATATGAGGCCACCATCAAGGGAGCAAACCTCTCCGGCGGCCAAAAGCAGCGCATGTTCGTTGCAAGGGCGCTCGCCGGAAATCCGGAGATCCTGATCCTGGACGACAGCTCGTCGGCGCTCGATTATAAGACGGACGCGGCCATGCGTAAGGCGATCCTTGCGCATCATCCGGACTGCACGCTGATCCTCATCGCACAGCGCGTTTCCAGCGTCATGAACATGGATAAGATCCTGGTTTTGGACAATGGAAAGTGCATCGGATATGGCACGCACGAGGAGCTGCTGCTCACCTGCAAGGACTACCTTGAGACCTACGAAGTGCAGATGGGCGCCATGGCTTAAATCTAGCAAAAAGGAGAAATTTAGACATGCCGGGACCTGGAGATCGAGGCGGAAAAAAAGAAAAACCGAAGGACGCGAAGGGGACGCTTCTTAGGATCCTTCGCTATCTGGAAAAATATAAATGGATCATTGCGCTCCTATTCCTTTGTGCCATTGTCAGCAACGTGGGGAACCTTCTTGGCCCCCGCTTTGCCGGAAAGGCCATCGGCGTGGCCGAGGAAGGATATAAGAAGGGCATCGGACAGGTGGACATGGATCAAGTGCTGCATTATACGATCCTGATGCTCCTCGCGTACGTCTGCTCGAATATCCTCGGCTTTACCGTGAGCGTCTGCATGACCCGCGTGGGCAAGCGCGTCGCGCAAAACCTGCGTCAGGACGTGTTCGAGAAGCTCATGAAGCTCCCCGTGAGTTACTTTGACCGAAATCAGGCCGGCGACATCATCAGCCGCGTCTCCTACGACATCGACGTGGTCTCCACCTGCCTCTCCACGGACGTGATCCAAATCCTTACGAGCACCATCACCGTGGTCGGAAGCTTCGTCATCATGTGCACCATTTCGGTTCCCCTGGTGCTCTGCATGATCTTCACCATCCCGCTGTCCATCTGGTACACCAAGCGGATGGGAAAGATCACGCGCCCCTTGTATTCCAAGCGGAGCGCGGCCTACGGCGTCATGAATGGGTACGCCGAGGAAATGTTCACGGGCCAAAAGACCATCCTGGCCTACGCCTGCGAGGACAAGATGTCCGAGCGCTTCAGCGAGATCAATCGAAATGCCGCGGAGGCGTATCGGAACGCGGACGGCATGGGCATGAAAATGGGCCCCACCATCGGCATGATCTCGAACCTCGGCCTTGCCGCCATCGGCATGGGCGGCGCCGTGCTGTACATGAAGGCGATCGTCGGCCTGGAGCAGATCTCCAGCTTTATCCTCTACAGCCGTAAGTTCTCCGGCCCCATCAACGAGATCTCCAACATCATCAACGAGATCTTCAGCGCGCTCGCGGCCGGCGAGAGAGTCTTCCACCTGTTAGATCAGCCCGAGGAGGCCGCAGACCTCTATGGCGCGGAAACGCTCGAAAACTGTCAGGGTGAGGTCGGCGCAAAGCACGTCGCCTTTGGTTACGTGCCGGAAAAGACGATCCTGAAGGACTTAAACTTCGAGGCGAAGCCTGGACAGACCATCGCCATCGTAGGCCCCACCGGCGCCGGAAAGACCACCATCATTAACCTGCTCATGCGGTTTTATGACGTAAATTCCGGTGAGATCACCGTGGATGACAAGGAATATCGCTCCTATACCATGGAGAGCCTTCGAAAGAATTACGCCATGGTGCTGCAGGACACCTGGCTCTTTCAGGGCACCATCTTCGACAACATCGCCTATGGCAAGGAAAATGCGACCAAAGAAGAAGTCGTGGCCGCCGCCAAAGCAGCGAAGATCCACGACTACGTACTGCGCCTTCCCAAAGGCTATAACACCATCATTTATGAGGACGGCGGCAATATTTCCAAGGGCCAGAAGCAGCTCCTCACCATCGCCCGCGCCATGCTTTATAATACCAATATGCTGATCCTCGACGAGGCGACCAGCAACGTCGACACCAACACGGAGCGCCAAGTACAAAAGGCGATCCGAAGCTTGATGAAAGGGAAAACAAGCTTCGTGATCGCCCACAGATTAAGTACCATCCAGAACGCCGACCAGATCCTCGTCGTGAACGCCGGCGACGTCGTGGAACAGGGTACCCACGACGACCTCATGACCCGCCGTGGTTTCTATTACAAATTATACGCGAGTCAGTTCGAATAATCAGTCTTGAAAGATCATCGGCAGGAAGTCGTGGATGCATCTTCTCCACACGCTCCAGTCGTGGCCGCCGGGGAAAGTCTTTCTGGTAATGTTCAGGGGCTTTCCCTTTAACATTTCATCATCCCTTGCGAAGCTGTCAAAGTAATTATCCTCCGTGCCCATCGCGCGGTAGAATACCTTGAAGCTGGAGTTGAATTTCTCTGCATCCTCGAGGATCTCCAGGTGTGCCTCCTTCGAACCATCCGGGCGAGGGAAGCTCATAAAGCCGCTGAACACGCCGACATGGCTGAACATGTCAGGATTCGTCATGGTGATCATGCTGGTCTGATAGCTGCCCATGCTAAGGCCTGCCATGGCGCGATGCCACTTGTCCGTATATACGTTGTAGGTGCTCTCAATGAACGGGATCAGATCCTTTAGGAACACCTCGATAAAGAGGCCAAATCTCTTCGCGGGATCGTCGCACTGGGTCATGCCATTTCCCATGACGATGATCATCTCCGTCATCTTCCCCTCATAGATCAGCTTGTCCGCAATCCTTCCCGCATGGCCCTGATAGATCCAGCCCGTCTCATTCTCACCGTAGCCATGCTGCAGGTAAAGCACGGGATATTTCTTCGCGGGATCATAATTTGCAGGCGTATAGATCATGCAGATCTCGAGCTTTCCGCTCACGGAAGAAGGGAAATATCTTCTGGTCACTGCACCGTGCGGAATGCCGGGAAGTACGTCCCAGTCCTCCTCTCCGGGCACGGGCACGTCCACAAAGTTCATGGGGCGGCAGCACCCATAACCGATGGGCAGATAGGGATTCAAAACCTCATTTCCGTCGATCTTTAAGAAGAAATACTTAAAGCCTCTTCCCAGATCCACGGCGCCTTCCCATTCCTCCTCCGTCACCTTCTCCAGCTTCGTGACTGTCCCAAACTGATCGATGGCAACTTCCTTCGCAAAGGGTGCCTTGATGCGGAATTTCACCTTCCCGTCGGGAAGGATCTCATATCCCTGATCTCCGTCGCGGTTCGGCTCCCCGAAATAGGGATCGAATGATACTGCAGTGTCCAATGGCCAAATCTTTTTCATCTGATAACCCTCCTAAAACATATTTATCTTATAAAGAATATCTTCCCAACAGTTCTTCATAAGGAATGTAGATCTCAATGAATCCGGATGCATACGGCCCCATCTCATAGGGATCATAGATCAGGTAAATGCCATAGGTCTGGAATGAAATATGGGAGTATTCAATGGACGCCGCATCATAAGCCTGCTGATAAACCGTCTCCGCGTCCTCCGCAAAATAAGGAGAAGAGCCCTCCGGATAGCTTAAGAAATCCTTCTTGGTATATTCAGCGGCAAGCTTCTTAAAGCTTTCGTTCGAACCGTCATAAAAATCCTTGAACGTCTTTCTCTCTCCAGTCTTTAGGTCAAACAAGTCCTGTGACATATATGGCATGCCATGCGCGCCGCCGCCATACCAATAACCGCTATATTCCACCGCCAGATATTGATCACTTAATATGTACGCATCATCTACGTACTCTTCCACGGTCACACAATAGATGATCGGCATCTCCAGGTGTTCCTCACACTCTTCGTCCGTCCACTCCTGCGTTTCGTTTTTCTGATAGTCGTTGATCTTCTGCTGCAGATCCGCGCGAAGCTGCTCATTGATCTTATCCGCATAGGCGGACAGATGCTCCTTCACCTGGAAAGCCTCGCCGTAATACTTCTCCAGCGGAATACCACAGTATGGACAATTGAAAGAATATGTATCATAGATCACGGTGCCCCGGACGAAAAGATTTTCACTGAGGTCTGACCAATAGATCCCCGTACTCCATAAGCTTACCGTCTCTCCATTTGGCGTAGCGCGAAGCCACACGTCCGTAGTTCCATTGAGCCCGACGAAATAGATTTCGCCGTCGATCAGCCGAAACTCCTCTACGCCGGGATCGATATAGGCTATGCCAGGCGTCGATTCCATCGCATAAAGCTTCTTTTCACTTCCCGTGGTAACGTCATATTGCCAAACCGTATTCGTTACGTGAATGAACCCTTCTGACTGCGTGTAATAGTATATTTTCCCGTCCGCATAGGCAAGGAACGCTTCATATCTCTCATCATCCTTGACAATGGGTCTGCTCTGTCTGGTCTCCAGGTTCAGGCAGTACATTCCGTAAAGTCCGGACTCATCGTTGGCATAATATACGATGCCCTTATTGTCGTAGGCCGAAATGCGAAGTGGCCCTTGGGGAAGCTCCGGAACTTCGATGACCTTCCCGTCCCTCGTGATCAAGGAATAGTATTTATTATCCTTTTCTGCGATGACAAAACCTACTTCATCCATCGCGCGAGTGATGCTGCACTGCGCGTTCAAACTGGGAGAAAATGGAATGGGCCTATATCCGTTTAAGTTTTCGATCAGTGCTTCGTTCGGATTCTTTTCCTCGTGATACGTAAAACCATTCGGATCCTTGACAAAGACGAGCTCTTTGCTCCTCATTGCATCATATGCGAATGCCGTTACGTAAACCTTTCCCTGATAAACATCTGTTTCAGACCACCACCAGCCCTCTTCCGGGGTATAAAGCAAAAACGTATCCAGCGTCTTTGGATCAATGGCATACGCCTGTCTGACATAGGCGTCTCCAACCTGATCCTGCTTCTCCACGTACAGGACGTCCTCCCCGACGGCGCGGATTGACGCGTATTCGAAATTACCCTTTCCGGCGTCATATAGTTTTCTGCAAAGGGCCATAAAATCATACTCTGCGATGATTTTGCAGTGATTGTCAGTGATCGTATAATGATTTGTATAATAGCTTCGGAAGATATACCTATTATCTTCCGACGAGATCTTGGCGACCGGCAGACTCATTTCGGATCCCTGCACCGTTTCTGTGCCATTGGATTCCTGACTGGCTCCCGCGTCGTCAGATTCCTTCCCCGTCTGGCTTTCCTTGCTGACGGACTCCCCCTTAGAGGTCTCAAGCGTACCCGTATCCGTACAAGCCGTAGCGCTGACGGCTAACATCAGCGCTAGAAGTAAACCAAATATTTTCTGTTTCATTTTTTTCCTTTCATTTACTAGGAAAGGCTGCTGCCTTTGCAACAGCCTCCCGAAGGTTTTATGTTACTGCTCCACCATCCGAAGAAACATCATGACGTCGTCCAAATGGCTCTTTTCCAGATAAACATACAAGTAGACGATGAATCCCTGCGTGCCAACCGGCTGGAAGATAAACTCTGCGTGATAGTTTTGACCGAGCGCCGTTTTATATGCTTCCTGATAATAATGGTACTCCGCTCCGTAATGGGTGACCTTCTTTTTTTCCGGCTTCCCGGGATCCATCTTGATGATATTGTTCACGATGGCTCTCTCGATGCCTTCCGTCTCCGTTTTATCGCTGGAGTGGAGCAGGAATTTTTCATTGTCAAAATAGCAGACAAAGAGGCTCTCCGGTTGAACGGACTGATGATTGATCTCATTTAAGCGGTATTGGAAGCCCTCCATGGTCCCGAGACCGGAATCGATCATGTCATACTCCACGGAGACCCATTCCTTCGGGATATAAAGATGGATCCGCCCCTGGTTTAGGGTTCTTTCCTGCGTCTGCGTCTGATCTATGGTCTTTCCGCCGATCACGGAATACGCCGTTCGGGAGACCGTCTTCTCGGAGGTCGCCTCAATCTTATCGATGGACATGCTCCATTTTCCAAGCAGGCTTAAGCTCAGCTTTCCATAGACTCTGACGACGTCCCCTGCCCGAAGCTCCGACACGGATTCGATCACGTCCTCCTGACTGGCATTGCACTGCAGCGTCTCTTTCGAGAGACCGGAAACCATGGCAAGCTTTAACTGCTTGTTGGATCTGTCCTTGGACCGAACCTTTCCATACATCATGAAATACTGATCCTTATAACGCTCCTTCGCCGCTGCGGGGTTGGAATAGATCAGGATCAGGAAATTCTCTGCGGACTCATTTTTATAAACGATCACCTTCTCTGCATCCAGGGCCATCTCCTTGGGCTTTAAGAAGCCGGCAAAGAGAAAGGTTGCCATCATCAGGAGGCACATAAGGAAAGCGATTTTTCTCTTACTCTTCATGCTTCCACCTCCTAATCCGCCGCGTATGCGAAGCCACTCTCCGCATTCAGCTTTTCAAGAATGGCAAGGACTTCCCTGTAAAAATGTGCTTCCGCATAATCATCGATCAGCAGGATCTCGTCGCCCTCCTTATAATTGCTGATGATCCTTGTGTTCAGATTGTCCAATGAGAAATATCTGTGCTCTTCCATCCAGACCGCTTCGCCGCAAACCCTGATCTTAATGGTTTTCCCCGGTTTCTCGGAGTTCTTGTCCGGTTCCTCTCCATCCGCATGGGCTTCATTGCCGTTCTTTCCAAACTTTGCTTCCACAATGGCGGTATTTAAGTCGATCAGAGGCGGATTCTCGTTGAGGAGCTGCACCGTCTTTACTGCAAATCCGGCCAGAAAGGTCAGGCAAAGAACGCTCAGTACAAGAAGGATTCTTTTCGTTTTTCTTGTCATTTGCCGCCTCCTCCCAGATAGTCCATGCCGCCCGCTTCGATCAGCTGCTCCACCCGATGAAAGGTCTGCGCGGAGGCGAAGTCATCTACCAGATAAAAGGTTCTCTTTCCGTTTTGCTTCCTAAGGCCCTCTAAGAATTCCTCGAATTCCCCGATCGTCATCTTCTTTTGATCCCGATACTGAATGGAAGTCTGGTGAATGATCAGATAATCATAGTACTCTTCCCCTGCCTCATCCACGTAATTTCCGGCAGCGTTCACCGCCTCTTTGATGCCCTTGTCGGACTCCGCATCCCCGACGCCAGTCCCGCTGTCCACCTGCTTGGAGAACAGGGAATCCAGGCCTCTCGGACTAAATTTCAGGAAAAAGCCCAACGCGAACAGAAGGATCCCGACGATCATGAAAAACAGACAGGAACCCCCAAGGCTCTTTTTATTTCTCTGCAGCAGGGCTTTTCCGGGCTTGGTCTCATAGTAGACATAGTCATCCTTTCGCTTGAAGATGACCATGTACATCGTGTGCACCGGTTCGATCATGAGTGCCATTAGTCCCAGAAAACCGGCGATGGCGAGGATCCCTCCCACCACCATTAACAGGATTGCTATCATAAGCCCTTCTCCTACTTCAAAAAAACATTAGGTAATGTGTCCATATCTGCTAAATCCTGAAAAATACCCCTGATGGCTTTCTCATCTCGATACAGGATCTTCTCGTCATTCTCGTTCAAGGTCAGTATCACGGGAAGATCGTCATTCTTCGTTGCATACTCTTCGATCACGGATTTCAGCTGATTTAAAGGCGTTTCTACGTTCTCCCCCTTGAGGTCAATGGTGGCAAAGGGATCCGCATCCCCCTTCCGAAAGACCTTTATGTGCCGTTCCGTAATGTCCGCCTCATCATAATAGGCATACACAGAGATCACGCAGACATATTGTCCGATCGTCTCCGCCGTGTCCACCTGATCCATGTACAGTTCATATTCCGCCTGAGCTTCCTGCGCCTTGGCCATGGCTTCTTCCACTGCCACGGCGGCCTGCACCTGCTCCGCCTGCCTCTCCGTCAGATTCATCTGCCGTCCGATCACGACGAGCAGTACAATGAATATGACGTCGAGTAAGGAAGTCAGGTCGATCAGGATATCTGCTTTCGCCCGATGTCTCCTCTTTTTCATATTCCCTCCAAAATGAATAGCGATGTTATGCCTTGTTTCGTTACTTACTCGGAAGTGATATTTCCGAGCTTCACGGAGTTATCAAACTTCTTGTCATAGTCATCCAGAACAATCTCCGTATCCTCGATCAGCTTTGCGGACACGGTGGCAAAGATCTTCAGGATAATGGTAACGATCAGGCCCCAGAAGGTGGAGGTCAGCGCCACGTCCAAAGACTTGAACATCTCATCAAGGTTCTGCGCCTTCAGCTGTTCCACGAGACCGGAAACGGTGCCAAGAATACCAAGAAGCGGGAACAGCGGAATAAACTGCGTGCAGGCATTATATCCGGAGACCACCTCATTAAAGGATTTCTCATAATCACGGATCGTGTCCGGCGTCACCGCCTCAGAGATCTCCCTCTCCTCTACCTCACCCGTTGCGGCGTTGAGATAGGATTCTTTATTCTTCCTGTTCATGGCGTCATGAATAAAGCTCTTTTTGTTATACAGCTTGATATAATTCTTGATCAGGAAAAAGAGCACGATCAAGCCGCCGAGAATAATGATCCAGTTCATGTACTTTGCCAGAAAACCAACCATAGCCGTAACCTCCCATAGAATCAATCGAAACTTTTCTTTCAGAAACAGATTCCTGATTCTATTATAACATCGACTTTCGAAAATGTCCATGCACCGTCGTCAAATGCCCGCCCTGCGCGGAAACTTGCCTCAGGTGACCGTTTTATAAATCCGCCAGACAAGCTTGCAGTCCTCTTTGGAAAGCTTTCCGTCGGAAAAGGCCGCCGCCTTCACCACGCGCATATACTCTGCGATCCTACTCCTTTTTTCTTCTCCAAACGCCGAAATGAGCATCTCTTCGAAATCCCTGTCCGTGAGATTTCTCTTCCTGATCTTGCTTTTTTTCCGCAATTTTCGGTAGACGCGCCGGTTCATCATCACCACCGCCGCTTTATAATACTTCCGCTTCAGTGCCATCTGGAGCCTTTTTTTCGCGGCTCTCCTGCGCTCAAGAATGACAAATAGGATGGCAAGCGCCAAGACTGCGGCCGCGATCCAGGCATAGACTTTTGTATCCGTCCCTTCTGAGTGCTTTCCTTCCTTCCCTTCCGGATTTTTCGGTGCCTTGGTCTCCTTGGGCGCCGTCGTCTCCTCTGGCTTGTTCGTCGCCTCAGGCGTCGGCGAGGGCGTCACTTCCGGCGTTGGCGAAGGCGTCGCCTGTGCCTCCTGCGTTTTCTCCTGCGCGCGCCGAAGCTCCTCCATGTCCTTATCCGTCGGCATGGTCGTCTGATCCGCTCCATAGCCTGGCGTCATTTCAACGGGGATCCAGCCGATGTCGTTCAAATAAATCTCCACCCAGGCATGCCCGTTCCGGTCGATCACCTCCGCCGCATAGCTCCCGTCCGACTGCTCGACAAAGGCATAAGGCTTTAACATATATCCGGAAGCAAATCTCGCGGGGATGCCCACGCTGCGAAGGAGGAAAACTGCTGCCGAGGCATAATGCGTGCAATATCCCTTTCTCCTGTTTCTCAGGAAATATTCCACTGGATCCTGGTCGGGCCCGAGCTCATCCAAGGCCCAGCTGTAAATGGAATTTGTCCCCGTCATGACCTCGCTCAGATTCAGCGTCACCTGAACCCGCCCGGTATTTGACATCTCGTTATACTCGACCGGAACCATAATTTCATTGAGCCAGTCTGCATCAAATCCCTGCAGCGCGCCGTTTTCATCCACAAACTCCCAAAGCGAATCCATCGCATCCTTGTCCAGGATCACATATTCCACGCGCTTGTAGGAGCTATTCTCGGCATCCATGACGGCCCGATAATAGGGATAAGAATCCAGCGTCTTTATGTAATCGGGATAGGACAGATAGTGTTCTTGCGCGAATTCATTGTATTTCTCCCAGAAGGCTTTCTCTTTGGATCCGCGCTCCATATTTCTTCCGGACCAGTCATAGATCAGCGAATTTTGCTCCAATTCATTGCCGTTCCAGCCCTCAAAAGAAATGGTTTTCCTGCCTGGATCCTTTCGCGCGATGGCTTTTCCGTCAAAGCGGATGCCTTCCGTTTTTTCCGTATTCACTCCATAGGGAAGAAGCATGAACGGATTCCTAAAACGGTGATACTTCACCTGATACTGCGTCACTGCATAATCTTTTTCCTGACTTTCGCCGTAATAAGCCCACTCCAGCTCATATTGATACAGCTCGAGATTGATGGATTGAAACAGGGAACTGGACAGGAGCTCCGCCGCCCACTTCTCGTCAAAGCCGTTTTCCGCGCAAAAAGCAGAGAACTCATTGCCAGGAGAGGTCCATTCCCCATGGTCATACTCGGCGGCGCCAACCTCCTGAAAATACAGATTGGTCTGCGGTTTCTGATCCATCCGTACCGTCATGATCTTCTTGTCACGGTACTTTGGCGCTTTGTTCGACACAGTCGCCCTGCCAAAGGAAAAGGAAAAAGTCGAAAGATTCTTGAGGTTTGTCTCCAGCTCTTTCTCAAACAGCTTGGTCTCTTCAGAGCGCTCCAAAAGCCTTGCGGCGGAGGCTCCCATCGCAAGCCCAAGCAAGGAGATCCCCGCCAGGCAAAGCGCTACGGCCACAGCCTTGCCGGGTCTGATCCCGCCCGCTCTTCGGCTGCAGTGCACCATAAGGATTCCGGCAAGCATCCACAGGATCTCTTTCCATTCCGGCGCAAGTCCCAGGTACATCAATAGAACCGTCGTCGCTGCGGGCAGTAGGACAAACTGCCATTTTCGCTTTCCGATGCCGGGGCTCAAAAGGAGCAAAAAGAACACCCCAAGGATCGTAAACTGTAAGGCCGCCGAAATCCACGCCTCGTTTCCGCCGCTGACGGCGATGTTTCGATGAAATGCACCGTTATAAGCAGTGATCACGTCCACCGCGACGGCAAGAAGGCCGTCGCGGATCTCCTCCGCATGCCTGCTCCACGCGCGAAGGAACAAAGGGATCACGACAAGCACGGGCATAAGCCTGCAAAGAAGCCAGATCAATGTTTCCCTTTTTACGTCCTTGGAAAGGCACAGGATCCCATAAAGCCCCCCCTCCCGAAGGAGTACCGCAAAGATCACGCTAAGCACCATCCAGAAAGCATGTGAACCGCTAACCCCGTCCCTGGGGTTCAATTTGGAAAGCATGGAAACGGCAGCAAAGATCAGCAAAAGCAGCGCGGCGCATTCCCACGCGGCTTCCGCAAACCAATGCTTCCAACCCATCCTTGGGTTCTTCTGCGGTTTTTCCCAATTTACAAGCTTTCTCTTCTTCATGTCTATCTTAAAAACAGCTCCTCGCTAAAGCTCCCGATCTTGCCAACCTTCTCTTCGTCCACCCAGAGTTCCCCTTCCTTGTTCGCGCTGACGGAATGCAGGAACTGCTCTCCCTTATATTTCTCCTTATATCTCAGAACGCGGTCTTCCACGGGCTTTGCGCTGCAGTCCTTCATATATGTCGTGAGCGCCAGGTAAAAGCTCTCCTCGTCCTCCACCCGCGCGCGAAGCACGTCATTTCGGCTCTGGGAAAACCATGCCACGTAATGTGCACATTTTTCATCCGTCAGCGTAAAAGAAAGGGACGCCATATAATCCAGACTCTTACTTTCGCTCAGGATCCCTTCCGGCAGGAACAGCACGACGGCGCAGGATTTCGGAAGGGAATCCTCCTTGACCATCAGCTCCTCCGTCCTTGCACTCAGCTTCCAATGGATCCTCTGAAGCTTATCCCCGTCATGAAATTCCCGGATCCCAAAGGTTTCGCTGGAATCTGCGCCCGACTGATTCTCGTCATAATCCACGGTCTCCCCGTAAAAATTCCTGACGGCCTCGCCCAGCTTGACGGGAACCACCTCCAGCTTTGGCAGGATCATGACGTGCGCGATGCTCTTTCCCTTTCTCGAAAGATAAAATACGCCGAAGGCGTCATACACCCGATACCTCTTTAGCTGAAACTCATAATACCCCGAGCTGCTGACCGAAAGTCTTCTCGTCTCACTGCTTTCGCCCCTTCGTAGATCCTCCGCTGAAAGGACGATCCTTTGCCGCTCCATCCCTGCGTCCTCCCCGTAGGAAACATATGCCTTGACCCTTCCCACGGGCAGGGGAGATTGATCCTCGATCTCCATCCGAAGGCCAAAGACCTGGTCTTTTTCCGCCACCCTCGCGGGGACGTCCAGCCGTATTTTTACCAGACGATTCGTAAAAAGGAGCGAAAGAAAAGAAAGCACGGCAAAAGCCACTGCGGCATAGCCCAGCAGTGCAATTCCAGTGCTTTCAAATATCAATGCCAGATAGAATAACAAAAACGCAAAAGGTATCACCCAAACAAAGCCCAGCACGTCTAGCTCCTTTCCAGGAAGGAAGCCGGCTGACGCACGCTGCCAAGGATCTCCGTAAGTACGTCCTCCCGGCGGATCTTCGCCACCCTCGCCTTCGTGTTCATGACGATGCGGTGCGTGGCCACGTCCCGAAATACATTCTCCACGTCCTCCGGAATGCAATAATCCCTTCCCTGCAGAAAGGCCCACGCCATGGCCATGCGGCTGCACGCAATGGTTCCTCTCGGACTGATGCCAAGCTCCACGTACGGATTCTCCCTGGTCGCCTGCACCAGCTTCACGATATAAGCGTACACGTGATTATGCACAAAGACGTTGGATACTTCCTCCTTGATGGCGATCAGTCCCCGCGCGTCGATCACCTCCTGGAGGCTGTCCACGGAAACACCGTTATTTCGCCCCTTTGCAATGGCGATCTCATCCTTTAAGTCCGGATATCCCATACTCATGCAGATCATAAAGCGGTCCAGCTGTGAATCGGGAAGAAGCTGCGTTCCCGCGCTGCCCTTTGGGTTCTGCGTCGCGATCACGATAAAGGGATCTTCCACCTTTCTCGTCACGCCGTCCACCGTCCAGGCGCCTTCCTCCATGACTTCCAAAAGGGCAGACTGCGTCTTCGGCGAAGTGCGGTTGATCTCATCGGCAAGGAACAGATTGCAGGCAATGGCGCCCGGATGATACTCAAAGCAATCCAATTCCTTTTTATACATGGAAAACCCGAGAATGTCCGACGGCATGACGTCCGGCGTGAACTGTACGCGGTTTCCCTTTAGCTTCATGGCGCGCGAAAGCGAGAGCGCCAGGGTCGTCTTTCCCACGCCCGGCACGTCCTCGATCAATATATGTCCCCCCGCGATCACTGCGGCAAATGCCTTTCTGATGCAATCGTCCTTTCCCGTGACAGCCTTGGAAACTTCACGGATCACGGCGGTCGCATTTTGATAATTTACGCTTCCCATTTTGTTTCCCCTTATGAAAGAATTCTCAACAATCTTATTCTGACACCAAACCCTTCGTTTGTAAAGAACTCCGCGGAAAACTATAGGAAATCTTAAGAAACTTCCGTCTTTCTTTCCCTTTGATTCCCTTTCTTATCTATGCCAATTCCTCGTTGATGTACTGCACGTCCTGCTTCAGCCTGCGATACTGCACAAAGCCCATGATCACGTAGGTCACCCCATAGCCAAGAAGCGTGCAGATCAGTGCCGCCGGATGGTGGTGCAGCTGCCAGAACAGGACCGTGATCCCGACGGAGACAATGGCCGTGACGATGAAATAGATCAGCCCCTGAATGAGAAATCCGATCCGGTTGCATTCAAAGATCACCGTCATCATGGCAAAGGTTGCGCCGATCAGTCCGTATAGAAAGATATTGACGTACGCCGCCATGACCGGCGTCGGAAAAAGGCACCTGAAATCCGGCGAGATGGAGATAAACCCGAAAATCCCGCAGGCATTGCCGATCAGATCTATGATGAAATTGATGAGGGTTCCGGCAAAGGAAGAAATGGCAAAGCTGATCCCCCCGCGTTCTAATACTGTTCTCATTTTACTCCTCCTTAGGCCTCTGCCCTGTTTCCCTTTTGCTTCTTGTTTAAGTCCAGGCGCTCCCGGATCTTTGCAACGCTCCTTCGGGAAGAATAGGTTTCATAACCATTTTTCATAAGGATCTTGACGGTTCCCGTCAGACTTAAGTCAATACTCTTGATCTTTTTCAGGTTCACGAGCTCGGATTTCGAGATCCGGACGAAGCTGCTGTCCCCGTATTGCTGTTCCAGCTCATAGAGCTTTTTTGAGATCACGTACCTGCCGGATTCATCCAAGGCATACACCCGTTGCCCCTGCGCATAAAAAGATAGCACGTCAGAAAGGGGCAACATAAGTTGATTGCCCCTTTCATCCACCGCCTTTAAGGACTCATCAAACCAGGCATGTAGCTCGCTTATGACATTTGCCACCTCTTCATCCTGTCTGTCCTTGCAGACGTGCAACTCTATTTCCTCATATTTCGAATCGATCAATGCTTTGATCTGCATAGTCTCACCTCGCCTTACGTTGCATGTTCCCTGACAGTATCAGTATAGCGAATACGCGAGGGAAAGTAAAGTCAGGCCAGGTCTGCCTTCATCTTCGTGCGGAAGACCAGGGATGCAATCACGGTGATCAAGATGGCGACTGCCGCCACGATCAGCGTCGGGATCCAAAAGCTCTCCGCCTGAAAGTCCAGGTGGATGGCAGCCCTGACTGCCTTCGTACAGTAATAGAAAGGCAATGCCTTACAGATCTTCAGCATCACGCCGCCGGTGCTCTCCGCGTCAAACCAGATGCCTCCAAGAAAGGAGCCCAGCGATATAATAATGGAGCAAAGCCCCGGCGCCGCCTTTTCATTAAAGAGCGTCCCGAACAGGATCCCGACGGAGATCAAAAATACCGCAGACGGGAGAAGGGCAAGGATCCCAAGGAGAAGACCCAGGGGATTTAAGGAATATCCCACGATCCAGGAGATCACCAGGGATACCAGGAAGGAAAGGAGCGCTTGCACCACGGCCACGATCAACATGGGAAGAAGATATCCGTTCGTGAAGTCACTGCTCTTCATGGGAGATGCATAAAGGCGCACCAAAAAGGAGCTCGTGCGGTCTTTCGAAACTGCCAGGGCGGTGAACAGCATGACAAAGGTCAGTCCAAAGATCCCGATGCCGCCCGCGAGATTATCGATCCGAAAGATCGTCATGCCCGCCTCCTTGGGGATGCTCTCATTGACCAGCGTCATCACAAAAAGCATCACCAATGGAAATCCGACGCAAAAGATATAACTCAGCACATCCCTTGAAATCTCGATCAAATTTCTTTTACTAAACACTAAAGTTCTATTCATGTTTCTACCCTCTCTTCACCGATCCGTTCTGATTTCCTGCCTGCTCCGCCACATACACGAACACTTCCTCCAGGCCTTGCTTTCCCGTCTTTTCTTCCAGCTGCGCGAGCGTCCCGATCTCCTCTAACCTGCCGTCTATCATAATGGCAATGCGATCCGCCAGCGCCTGCGCTTCTTCCATATAATGCGTGGTAAGAATAATGGTCATCCGACTCTTTAACGCCTCGATCTCCCGCCAAAGCTCCCTCCTCGCCAGAACGTCCAGGCCGAGCGTCGGCTCATCCAAGAATAAAACCTTGGGCTCACCGATGATCGCCATGGCGATCGAAAGCTTTCTCTTCCATCCGCCGGAGAGCGTCTTCGCGCGTTTCGTGCGAACCTCCTCCAGGTGGAAGCTTTTTAGGACCTCCTCCACTCTATCCCGGATCCGCGTCTTCTCTCCCAGACAGATCCCCGCCATGAACTTCAGATTTTCTTCCACGGTCAGATTATCCGCAACTGCCGTGTCCTGCGGCGAAATGCCCACAAGACGCTTTACGGCATCCTTTTCCTTTTTCACTTCTTTCCCAAGGATCCATGCCGTCCCTTCCGTCGGCACGGAAAGTCCCGACAGCATGCGTATGGTCGTCGTCTTTCCTGCCCCATTGACGCCAAGCAGCGCCAGCATCTCTCCTTCCGCCACCGTCAGATCCAAATGATCCACGGCTAATTTCTCTCCATATCTTTTCGTCAGACTCTCCGTCCGAATGGCAATCTCTTGTTTCATTCCATGTCTCCTCTTTTCTTTTGGGGTGTTTTCCTCTTGTGAATCCACCATATCTTGTTTCGCAAAAAAAGAAAATAGATTTGACGTGAATGGTCTGTTCTGACAGATGAATGGTCGAAAAAAGGCCCTCTCCCCGAAGGAAGAAGGCCCATAGGATCTTTCCTGGATTAAAAGAATAATTGCCCTGGGACTAGGTACAGATACGGCGCAGTGATGACTGCCATCCAAAATGCAATTCTTTTTGCCTGCTCCGCAGTGAACTCCTTCGTTCTCATCAAAACGCCCCTGTCAAAGACATAGATGAGAAGCCCTGCGACCGCAATGGCAAAGAGCGTATACATAAACGCCCCAAAATTGCTAAAGGCATTAAACTGCAACGCGTTCATAAACTTGCCAAAGAAAGTCTGATTATAATGCTTCGCAACCCCATCCGGTACCGGAATAAATAGCGGGATCAGAAGAAGAATGGACCCGATGAAATCCGCCAGGAACCCAAACAGAAAAAGCTTCCAGGTGTGCTTCCGAAAGAATTTCTTCTCCAGCTCCGGCTTTTGTTTCCTCGCATTGATGGTAAACACCAGCCGATCGATCAGATAATTCCCCGGAATGATGAGGAGCCATAAAGGCGTCGGCAGCCATACCAAGATCCAGATGGGAAATAACATGTTATATAAAGTGACATATTTTTCTTTTTCGCTTTGCATTTCTCTTCCTCCCTGCGCCGCGCGCGATCCAGATTTCCTTCCAATTCTAGAATACCGCATGGTATCGGATCGCACCATGGAACGTTCGTCACTTTTTGGGGAGTTCAAAAGTGACGTTTGTCACTTTTTATAACACTCTCTTACGAATTCCTTAGTCTAATTTATAAATCCTCAGTCCGTCGAATTTCTTTAAGAGCTTTAACATGCTGTTGATCGGCTTCCAGTCCTTGTCCTGAAACTCCTCCGGAAGGGCAAGATAATGATCCCTAATGTCCTCCGTGGTGACGCTTCCGTCCATGGCAATGTGGTGGCATCGCATCTGTTCCCGAAGCGTCTTTCGCATCTCGACTCCCTCCGGGGAATCGGATTTGATCCCCTTGGGCAGAGGAACCACTTCATAGTCTTTTCCATAGACCCAGCCCATCGCCTGATGCTCCCGAATCCAGCGCTCATGCTCGAGGGGTGCAAAGATCGCCGCCTGCTGCGGCGTAAACTCCGTCACCATTTCATAATCCACGGGCTTATCCGTATAGAAGCAGTCGATGGCATCCAGATATCTGCTAAAATTCTTTGCCCTGTTCAGCGTAGAGAGCTGATACTCCAGGGAGAGCATCTCGAACTGCCGCTCCAATTCCGCCGTCGGCGTGTCCTGACTTCTGTCCTTGCCGTGAATGGCAACCGCGAAATCATACAGGTGCAGGAAGTTGCTGCTCGAGAGGAACACATGCTTGTTCGTACGGTCATTGCGCCTTGTGTCAGGCACCACGTGCAGCGGGATCTCCGTCAGATCCACGATCTTTTTGATGTCGGAAGTGAAGCGCTGCTCCTTCTCCGCCATGTCGCTGTACGCCTTCAGCCGGGGAGCGTCTCCCTTTTCTCCGCCCTTCTCCCATGCCTTGTAATCCTTGCGGAATTCATTGATCTTCTCCTGCTCGGCCTCATCATAATAATAGCAGGCGCGAATGGCATTGCCGCTGAAATCAAAGTCCACGGCCATGGGATGCAGCTCCGTCCTGGAATTGCGGCCATACGCCGTTCTGTCCCAGCACTGCAGTTCATCACAAAGCATCAGCATGAATGCCAGCGGATGATCCTCCATGCGAAGTGGTCTTTTCCTCTTTGCCTTATCCCTTGCTTTGTAGAAGGAGATTGAAAACTTAAACAGGCTGTTATGCATAATGATCGCCGAGAGCGCGTCCACGTGCATCTTCGTGATCCCGGGCGCCTTGACGGACTCCTCCAACTCATGAAAGAGCCTCACGGCGCTAAAGAAGGCATGATCCATAAAGTAGCCAAAATCATCCGGCTCCACGGGTTTGCGGTTTAAGACGTCCAGCATCTTCTCTTCCGTAAAGTCATACTGTGCGCCCAGCTTATCGGTAACGTCGAAGGCAAGCAGGGCCGTGATCGTGTCAAAGTCTTTTTTGTAAAGCTTTTGAAATTGCTTCTTCGCCGCCGCTCCAAGTTTCGTGAACACGTCGACGTCGCGATATGCAATGTACAGGCTGCCCTGCCCGCGATCCTGCTTATTCACTTCGAAATAGGACATCACCTGCTCGAAGGGAAGCTCAAACGGATAACCAATGTCATGGAACAGGGAAGTCAGTCCCCAAAACTCCAGGAACAGATTAGCCGCCTTTCTTTCCTGCTGCTTTTCATTTTTGGAGCGGATCCCATAATACTCCTGAAAAACTCTGCGAAAGATTGCATTGGTCTCATAAATCGCAAGACCCAGTGCAAAGACATAAACGGAGTGAGAATAGTGATCTCGATGCTTCATCAAAAGGGAACTGCCATTCGCCTCAAATTCCGAGAGCAGCTCTACCATCTTCTTGGACTTTCCGTAGCGTCCAAAAAAGATTTCCAGATAACAATAATAGACGTCATACGCATCCTCGGCGACGCCGGAATCAATAAATCGCTCCAGGGCCTTCTCCAGACATAAGCGGTTTAAGTCCATCTGCATGTTGTAAGGAATCTGATTCGGCATAAGGCTGGTTCCGCAAAGCATGCCCGTGGCCTCTTCCTTTGCCTCTATTTTCGCGTCAAACTTTAGTTCCTCGCACCGCTCATGCAAAAATCGAAGCGCCGCAGACTTTAAGTCCGCCCGCTCCAAGCCGCTGCCATATAGCATTGGCTGCGCGGGGCCCACGTTCTTTCCATAGGTTTCCAGATTCTTACTTCTCATTTTTTCCAGTGCCGTATAAGCCATATGTCGCCCTCCCTTAACACAAGAAAATCCTGGTTTGATGAAACTTTATCTTACTTATCCGTTGCCTTGTCATATGCGATCTGCTTGAACAGATTATACAGTCCGCTCTTGATCGCATTGTTGTCATGATCCGCTCCCGTGATCTCATACCAAATATGGTCCGTGCCATTTGCCTCAAGCAATTCATGATAGGACTTGGGATAGGTTCCCACGACGGAATCCCTGGTACCACAGCAAAGGATAAATACGTTGGGAACGGTTGCATCCTCCGCGAACTTCACTTCGTCCTCCGCAAGCTGTCCCGGATGCGTCATAAACTTGTCCGTCGTCGCCACGATCCCGGGCGCCGCAGAGATCGCACACACATAGCCGAACAGCTCAGGCTTTTGCAGTGCGATAAAGATCGTCTCACGCCCGCCCATGGAGAAACCGCCCAAATAGGTATTCTCCCTTCCGGTAAGGACCGAGTATTCCTTCTCGATATGCGGCATCAGATCGGTTACCAGATCATTGATAAAATTATCATACGGCAGACAGCTCTCCGCATCAAACCCCGGCTGTTGCTTGGGATCTGTGGTCGCATACATGTTGGGACAAACGATGATCGTCTCCTCGATCAGACCCTCCGCGGCCATGTTCCCCACAATTTCCTTGATCTTATTGCTCGAATCGCCCGAGAAGGAATATTCATTTCCAAAGATCCCGTGCAGGAGATACAGCACGGGATACTTCTTTTCCATGCTATAATCTGCCGGAAGAAGAATACAGTACCCTCGCTCCATCCCGCAGGTCGTCGACTGATATGTCCCGTGAGTATACTCCCCGTATGTTACGTCCTTGCGTGTCGCCGTAAAGGCAATGGGACAACGCTCCTCGATCTCGTCCGTCAGGACAAATGCTTCTTCCGCACTCGTCTCTTCCGTGGCGGAAGAGTTTTCCGAACTATCCTCCGTCGCGATGCCGGTCGCGAACGAGCCCTTGTCCTCCTCGCTTACCCCTCCAACATTTTCTTCCTGCTCACTACTTTCCGTCGCAATGTTTTCCGTCATTGTACTTTCCTCCCGCGTATTTGTTTCGCATGCGCATAACAATGTCGTCATCATGCATGCGATCATGAATGAAATGAATCTCTTTTTCATATCCTCGATCCTCTTTCCATAGGTCTTATGTATTCCATCGGCCTGCGCCGCATAAATCTACATTTATCATTCTATCACAAATTTCATTTTCTGCAAAGATTGAAGACTGCCGCCCGTGATATCAATTGACAAAAAAAAAGACTACCCCGCCAAGGGTAGCCTGGGACCTTTGGGGACGGGGTTTGTGGGTCACTATTTTGAACCTATTACCCCGTCCCCATGGGCCAAAAATTGATCTATTATCAATAATATGCCTACCAGAATAAACGCCATCATGATCAGGATGGCCGTTCTATGTTTCCGGATAAATTCGTATCTCTTCCCAAGATAATACAAGGGAACAGATAGCACGATCTCAAGGAGCATGATGATTCCGACGCCCAGCAGACCATCCTTAAAATTCTTGAGCTCCCACGAGCGTTTCAAAATGCACACAACGATGCCGCTCATGAAAACATTGATTACAACGTTTCTGAAAAAGCGGGCCGGAGAATCCTCGGGCTTTCCAAAATAGCCCTTTACGACCTCTTTTTCCACCATGGCGATATCCTTCGCGACGTCCATAAAGGAATTTCCCTGCTTTTCTTCCTCCGCAATGACATTCCAATAAGCGATGGCATCCATGGAAGAAATCGTGGCCGCGTCTTCCTTCATCCTTTGACTTAGCCTGATGGCGCCCTTTAATTCCTCCATTTGCTGACGGAGCTTTAGGATGTTGATCTCGAGCGCATCACTCATGGTTTTTGCCCCGTCAAAAATATCACTGACATCATCCACCGACATTCCAATTTTCCGAAGGATTATGACCTTCCGCAGCTTTTCCACGTCTTCTTCCGAATAATCCCGATATCCGTTTTCTTCCCTGCCAGGATCGATCAATCCTTCTTTTTCATAAAACCTTACAGTTGCCCTGGGAATCTCCAGGAGCTTTTCCACTTCTTTGATTGTCATGGCAAATACCTCCTTGTTTTGCTTGATAGGGCAACCATACAGTATCAACAAGGTTTACAGTCAATAGTTTTATGCAAATTTTTTCAAAAAAATAACCATAAACCTGCTTTACCACTTTGAAAAATGTTTTCCGTAATGATTCCAAAAATACCCGTAATCTTCATTTTGGGCAAAGACGAAGGCATAATGCGCGTTTCTTTTTTCTTTCACCAGCCCTTCCAGGTAGGATGGTTGAAACGGCACCATAAAATGTCCCTGCTCATAAACCACGATCAGCGGGACCTCATAAAAGCTCTCATCTGACTCTGCCGCTTCGCCGGGATCTCCCGCCTTGGCCATCGCGTGAATAGTACCTGCCTCGATCAGCCGAAGCGGGATCCGTACCAGCTCCGACATAAAGTATTCCTCCGTATCCGGCACGGTCTTCTGGTACAGGCTTAGGTAACTGCGCACCCATTCTTCTCCCATGCCTGCTTCCGCATACTGCCGCGCGGACATAACCGACGGCGAGAAAGCAGGCAGCTCCATTTTCTTTCCATAAACGAGCTTTTTTATGGTTTCCGGCGAAAGAAAAAATTCTTCCGCGATTTCCATAATGGACTGCCCAGCCAAGTAACGGCTGCAGATCAACGCATTTCGTTTCCTTAATTTTTCCCGATATCCGGAGGCCTCTCCCCAGCCCCTTCCTTTTTCGGTTCTGGGGATATAGATCACTTTGCCCTCCGCATATTTCTGCACTTCCTCCAAAAGCCTCGCAGGAAGCACGTCCTTTGCATTTTCATATTTCATCGCGCCATTCCCTGCTTTCTTAAGCCAGCTTCGACATGCGTCCTTCCAATGCATTGATGGACCTGACAATGGACTCGCAGGATTCCAGATCATCGATGGAGGCATGCCACCTTAAGGTTGCAATTCCCTTAAAATACGCCATGCACAGGAAGCGCTCCTTGAAATTCTCAATCTGAATGCCTCTCTTTTTCGCGTAGTCCCACAACTTTTCAGGTACCAGGAGATAAGGCTTATTCAGGTCAAGGATCGCAAAATCCATCAGATAATCCATGATCCCGGCTCTTCCCCAGTCTGCAGGATGTACCTTGCCCGCCTCGTCCACGATCATGTTGCAAAAGAAGGTATTATTGTTGACAAGGAATCTCTTCCCTTCGCAGAAGGGCGCATATTTTAGTGCCTTTTCCGCGATCTCATAATAATACTCCTTCTCAAGGAACGTGGTTCCGAACATCTGGGTCCAGTTCTTCCAATATCCTTCCGTCTTCTCATGAATGATCTCGTCGCGAATGAAGTCCTCCAGCGTCTCATACGGCGCCTGATTATTCTCGTCAAACTCCCCGTACCCAGATAATGAAGAAATATCCGTGGCCGCGATCTCATAGATCATGTCAAAGAAGTTCTCATAGCACTGTTCAAATTCCTCCGGCGTCAGCTCATTGGAATTCCTACCTTTCGGGCTCATCTCTATTTTGTCTTTCGTCAAATTTCTGATAAAAATATCTCTGTTCATAAAACAATCCTCCTTTTCCATGCTAATGTTTTCAAGTGATTTCTTTCGTAAAGCGCTTTACGATTTTATCATAACAGCATGAAACGCATTGTGATATAGAGAGAATCGTTATAACAAAACTATACCTTTCCATGTTCTTCCAGCCATTTTGCAACGCCGTCCTCATTATTGGAACCAATGATCCCCGTGGCCTTCTCCTTCAGCGCCTCATGCGCGTTGGAAACGGCATAGGTCTCATCGGCGATCTCGAACATGTCTATGTCGTTTTTCCCGTCGCCAAAGGCGATCACCCTGTCGCAGGAAAACAGTTCCTTTAGCTGCCGGATGGCATTCGCCTTGGATGCCTCCTTAGGCATGATCTCAAGCCACTGGTCTCCCGTGTAAACGTCTTTCTGATAGACGCAGTGAAATTGATCCTTGTAGCGTTCGTAAATTGGGTACAGCTTTTCCGGCTCGTCAATGCAGGTCAGATAGAAAATGTCACCGTTTCGAAGATCGTCAGCCGCAGGGACTGCATGCTCCCTGACGTCGCCCGCGCGGCTGTCCGTAAACTTTTTCATGCCGGAGGTGCTAAGCTCCGGCACGTAAGAAAACTTCTCCGCACCGTCTAAATAGGCATAAACGATGGGATAAATCTGATGATCAAACAACCGATCCAAGAGCTCTTTCACGGAAGCCTTCTCGAAATAATTCGCCTTTAAGATCTCCCCGGTGGCATTGTCAATAATGAATGCACCGTTATAAAGGATCAGCGGGATCTTTGCATTTAAGCCCTTCGTCACCTTTTTCGCCGTGATCAGGGAACGCGCGGTCGCATAGGAAAAAAACATGCCCCGCTCCGTCAGGTCATTGATCACGCGATTGGTATATTCTGAAATTCTCTGATCACTCCGGAGGAGCGTACCGTCTAAGTCCGAAACATATAACGATTTCAAGGCCACGCCCCCTTTCCCGCTCTAAAGGAATTTTCTATCCGAAAGCACTCCGGCGATCTCCTTGCCCCATTGCTTTACCAGCCTTTCCACGCTCCAGGCAGCGTTGGCGGGACTGGTGGACGGCAAGCAGATTGCTTTGATGCCTGTTTTCGGTTCCATATATTTGATATAATATTTCTCCGCCGTTTTCCCATTCACAAAGACACCTCTGATCTTGGCCTTTTTCAGGATGGGCGAGATATCATTTGCCACGACGTTCTCAATACTGGAATCCGACGAACCCTCAATGTCACAGGATCCGATCACGTCCCACAGCGCAATGTGATGCTCCGTAAGAAAAGCCTTCTTTTCAGGGATCGTTTCCGGCTTGTCCGTCTCAAAAACCGAAGCGATCACCTTCCAAAACCTGTTTTGCGGATGTCCGTAAAAAAACAGTTGCTCACGCGATTTCACGGAAGGAAAACTCCCCAGGATCAGTATGTTTGAATTCTCATCATAAAACGGCGGAATAGGATGTATAATATGATTTTTCATGATTCTTGCGCCATATAGGCGTAAAGCGTTACCCATTTGTTCTCTTCGCCAATGTTCCCGGCCTTGAATGCGGGTACGCTTTTGGACGCGGTCAGCACGAACCTGCCGTTAGTCAGCCTGTGCTGATCCAATGCTTTGTACCCGGCCTGCATGGCATCTAAGCCAGGGTCGCATCCCAGTACTCTTAGAGCATAAACAATCATGTGCGCGCCTATCTTGATGGGATCAGGTGGATAGAACGTGCTAAGCATCACGTCCACCATGGGTGTTTTCATGTCATCCGTTCGGTAGAAGATGTTTCGCTTGGTGAAATAATGAACCAGGGCATCCGCGCATTCCGGTCTGTGCCCCTGAAGCGACAGTTCCGCAGCCAACAACAGGTATTCTACCGTGAGCCTGGCGCAGCTCTTATGAGGCTTTTTCGGATCGTTCGTCTTTTTGTTGGTGCTGATGCATCCAAACCCGCCGTCTTCCTTGATCAGTTTCAGGACGGAATCAATTTCATTCTTAACGATTTCTTCGGAATAATACCCCAGCTTGACCAGATTTCTTAGCAAAAGAGGCTCTCCGCACAGCATCTTAAATCCCGTGCTCTCGATCAAGCCAAACACTTCATCATCAATTTCTTTTCCGATATCGTCCCTTGTCAGTCCCCATTCCGCAAAGGCCATGATGGCGTCATATTTGTCCCAGGGCTTGTCCTTCTTCAGCTTTTTCAGAGCCCTCTCATAGGTCTTGCTTTGCAGGAGCTTTTGCTTGCAATCCTTGATGCGCTCATCATGATCCGAAAGCTTTTGAAACTCTTTTAACGTGCGAAGTCTCACCTCTGGCGTCCCTTCCTCAAGTAACCACTCCAAAATAGTATTTTCCATGTGATACCCCCATAAATATATTATTAGTTCGTCGCCGCTCCCTCATACTCTCTCATTTCCGATACCACGCTGGAATCGGATTCTCCATATTGTCAAACAGTTTAAGAACGCTTCGGTTTAATCCCATGATCTCATCGAGCTTATCCGGTGCCCAATACTTTGCCCAGACGATCGAAGTGATCGCACTTGTGGAAAAATATAAAGCGAACAAACGCCAGAACTCATCGGGCACCTTGCCGTCAAAATATGCGTCAATCTGTCCTTTTGCAAATTCCGGATATTTCGTATCGAGCCTGTTAAACTCATACCAGGGATCTCCGATGCTGTCAAAGTCCATGGTATGCCAATCGATCACCCATAGTTTTCCATCATTTACGATCAGATTTCCCGTATGATAATCCCCGTGGTGGTGACAAAGCGGGCGAGACTTTATCAAGTGTTTGTTTTCTTCAATAAAGTTTCGTATCTTATCCGACCCGTCGAAAGGGATTCCTTCGCTCTTATAGGCATCCAGCCTTGGTGTGATCACTTCAAAGTATCTTTCATACCATCCCTTTGAATCCTCCGTTATCGGCGCTGCCTCATGAATCTTCCGAAGAATAACTCCTGCCTGCTTTCCAAGTTCGTATTGCTCTTTGGGACTCAGTTGCGGGATCAATTTTTCCGCTTCTTCTCCTGGGATCCAGGACAGTAACGTAAATACCTTGCTGCTGTCATCGCTCTTTGCAAATTCTATGCATTTCGGAACCGGAAGGCCTTTATCGCCAAGCCTTTTCAAATGCTCAAATTCTCTTTTCTTTTCCTCATAGTCTTCGCCGTCAGCGATCCGCAGAAGAAACTCCTCCCCGCCGCGCAGGCAGTAATATTTCTCATCTCCGGCCATGCCACGCTTTATCTTTTCCGCCTTATCAAATCCTGCCAAATATGTTTTCATGTCCATGCTCAAGCCCCCTCTGACAATTCCTCAGCTCTTAAAATCCTCTTTCGCCATCGTAAAATTATACCCGCCGTGCTTTGTCCTTGAGATCAGTCTCATCCCTGCTTTTTCCATAACGCGGTAAGAAGCCATGTTATCCTTGGCGCACGCGCTTTCTACGCTGCTACAATCCATGTCTTCAAACGCGTATCGGAGCAGCTCTTTGGCGCATTGCGTCGCATAACCTTTGCATCGATATTTTTCATCCATGACGTAAAACAAAACTGTCTGCCCCGGGGCTGCGATCCCGTCAAGCCCGCACCAACCGATCACACGCTTCGGATCGCTCTTTTCAAATACGCCAAGGCATAAATGATAGATCGCTCCGGACTTGTTCTTTTTCAGATTATCCTGCATGCCTTTCAGGACCCCAGCTGCCTCTTCCGGTGTCACGCCCGCAGGATAATTCCACATTCTGACAATTTCGTCTAGATCATCTGAGGTAAGCGATCTGAGGATAAGATCTCTGGTCAATAATTCCATCATGCCTATTTCTCCTGGTCTTTCTTATCAAGAGTACAATACCCTAAGCAGTAGATTTTACCTGTTCTCTAATCCTCAGCCAAATACAATTGTACTCTCTTTTGAATCACGTCAATCACTTCTTGTTTGGTTTTGTCTCCCGAAAAATAAGCCGCTGCTTCTTCATTCATGGGATTATATCAGAGAAGCTCTCTGCATAATCCGATCATCTATCCTGCGCACAACGCTATTGGTATAGGCATGAAAAAACTTAAGCCAAAACCCGCTGCCTGACGGATTGATACTTTCAAAATCCACTCCAAGTCTGGTATATCCTTCCGTTTTCAAAGTATTTACCACAAAATTCAACAGGTTCTGATATACTCCCCTGCCCCTGTGTTCCGGCATACAATATGCCCCCATGATATGACGATAAAGATTCCCTGATGCAATGAAGGTTTCACCCTGATCTGACACTTCCAAATAAGCGCATAATTCTCCGCCTATCTTCGCTGCAAAGTAACGTTCCTTATTCCTTTCCGAAAAATCCAAAAACTCTTCCAGTGTGTCTGGTTTTCGGTTCATAAAAAAGGGGCTGGAGCAGTAATGCTCATTCAGTGCCAAATGCAACGGATAAACATATGCATAATCTTCCTTGGGCAATTCCAAAAACTCATATCCGCTGCATACAACGCAATCGATTGTTTCCATCGGACGAATGGCATCAACACACCTCATGCCAAATCCATACCGAAAAAGCTGCTGCGCAGCTTCCTCATCATGTTCATATAAACAAATTGCATGTGACACCGCTCCGGCTTTTACCCACTTTTTTGCAGCAGCCTGATACAATGCCGCATAAATCATGCCGTGATTTTCCATAACTGCGCCATTCGCACCCATGGGCGAAAAAACTCCTCTCACATCAGTGGAACGAAAAGCATTCTCAAATGGTTCCACACTGCAAAGAAATCCGACCATTTTTCCGCCTTCAAATGCTGCAACACCGAAGCCGTTTCCGGATAAATGTTTCAGTATCGGAATGTCTGATATTTCCGGAAGTTCCTGTGTAAATGCTCTCTCATGATCATATACGTCAAGAGCAATTTCCGCTGCTTCCTCTGTATATTTTGGTTCAAAGTCTCGAATTATCATTTGTTTCCTTTCTGCAAATACCAATTGTCAATCTGATCACATTATTTCAATAGTCACAACCCGGCTCGGGTGAGTTTATGCGTTGCCATTTACTTCTCCTTCTCCGAATCCTTGATTTTATAGTAATCTTCAGCATCTATGCCTATTTCAACATAATCTTTCGGCTTCGCATTTTTGTTGTTCAGCAAAACTACCGTCTCGACATGGACCGTCTGCGCGAACTGGTCCACGCCGCGGATTTTTTGAATTTCATAGCCGCCGTCGCACAGGATTTTTAAGTCCCGGGCGAGGGTGGCGCTGTCGCAGCTGACATAGACGATGCGGGAAGGTTGCATCTTCAGCATGGTGGCAAGGCAGGCGTCGTCGCAGCCCTTGCGAGGCGGATCGACCACGATGACATCGGGATGACGCATGTCCTGATCTTCAAGAAGCTGCTCCTGCGTGCCTGGCATCTTTCCATCCAGAGCTTCCGTATCCAGCCTTCCTTCATAATATGCCGGCAGCACTTCCTCCGCCTTCCCCACAAAGAACTTCGCATTCTCGATCCCATTTCGCACGGCATTCTCCCGCGCGTCCAAAATGGCCTGCTCCACGATCTCCACGCCATAAACCTGCTTTGCTTTTCGGGCTAGGAATAACGAAATGGTGCCGATGCCACAGTATAAATCCCAAACAGTTTCTTTACCCGTAAGCCCTGCATATTCCAGCGCGAGACTGTACAGCTTCTCCGTTTGCACGGGATTCACCTGGTAAAAGCTAAGGGGCGATATCTTAAAGGTCAGTTCATCCCCCGTAAAGGGATATCCCTCCAATTTCATGTCGCGCACGTGGATCACGTCAAAAATGGTCGGCTCACCCCAAATAGTTTGCACCTCGCGGCCAAGAATGACATTGGTATTTTCCGCGTTGAAATTCACGGAGATGCTCTTCATGCCGGGAATCCTTGCAAGCATTTCTACAAGGACTTTCTGCGCCGGCAGGATTTCTTTTTCATGCTTATGATTGATCACGATGCAGACCATGAGCTCGCCGCTGGTAAATCCCATGCGGATCAACACATGGCGCACCAGGCCCTTTCCCGTCGTCTCATCATAGGCGCTCACCTTATTATCCCGCATATATTTCAGGATCGTCTCCAGGATCACTTGATTTTCCGGCGCTCCGAGAAGGCAATCCGTGTTCGCGATTATGCTGTGGGTGCGTCCTGCATAAAATCCGGTGATGAGATTCCCTTCCCGGTCCGTTCCCACGGGGTACTGTGCCTTGTTGCGATAATGTAAGGGCTCCTCCATGCCAACGATCGGATCCATCTTTGCATCCACCTCTTCCGGCGCGAAGCCGCCGATGCGAATAAGGTTATTGCGGATCTTTTGCTGTTTGAACTCCAGTTGCTTCTCATAACGGATCGTCTGGATCTGACATCCGCCGCACTGTCTGTAAAATTTGCAGGGAGGCGTCACACGAAAAGGAGAAGGTGTTTCCACCTTCTCTAATCTTGCATAGGCATAGGTCTTTTTGCTCTTCATGATCTTTGCCGTCACGACGTCACCGGGCACTGCATCCTTCACGAAAAGAGTGAATCCATCGACTTTGCCGATGCCTTCTCCTTCCGTACCAATGTCATCGATCGTCACCGTGACCAGATCATTTTTCTGATATTCTTTCATGCTTTATCCTTTATCATATTCCGCCGATCCATCCCTTTGATCAGCGGCGTCATCCCTCTAGAAATCGATCTTTGTCGCCTTCAGATTGGACTCAAACAAGCGATTATACCCCAGCCAGTCCATATTCCCGCCGCTGCTGGCAAGGATCTCCTTAAAGGTTTCCATCTTTGCATCCGTGTCATCTGCATAATTGAGCGCCACGGCTTCCACAAGGGCAGGCAATTTCGGAGAACCATACTCATATTTCCCGTGATGCGCGAGAATGCAGTGCTGCACCTGGACAAGCAACTGGTGCGGGAAATTCGGGATCTGAGCGGCTCTCTCCGCCACCATCTGCGCACCCATCACAATGTGTCCGAGGAATTGTCCGTCATCCGTATAATCATTGATCGGGAATGCGGAGAGCTCCTTCACTTTGCCGATGTCATGACACATGGCCGCAGTCAGCAGCAGGTCTCTTTTCAAAATGGGATACGCCGTACAATAATAATCACAAAGCTTTGTCACGCTCAAGGTGTGCTCTAGGAGGCCTCCCACGAAACCGTGATGCACGGCCTTCGCCGCGGAAGAAGATCGAAATGCCTTCGCGAACTCCGGATCCTTCACAAAAAAGCTTTCCAAAAGCGCCTTGAGATACTGGTTCTGGATGCCGCCGATCAGCCCCAGGAGCTCCTGATACATCTGATCGATATTCTTTTCGCTCACGGGAAGATAGTTCGACGGCTCATACTCCCCCTCCTGGCAGACACGGATCCGCTTCACGTTCACCTGCAGCGCGCCCATAAAGCTGTTGACCTCACCGACCACCTCGATGTAGTCCATGGCGTCAAATTCCGAAATTCCGGGGTTGTTGGGATCCCAGACCTTCGCGTCGATGGTTCCGGTCTTATCCTGCAGGATCACGTTTTCATACGCCTTCCCGTTCTTTGTCACGGCGGACTGCTTATGCTTGCAAAGATATACGTCAAAGATGCGGTCTCCCTCTTTTAATTCTGCTAAAAACTTCATGTCGTTTTCCTTTCCGTCTAGTCATGATGATTATTTCAGTTCGCCCAGCGTCATTTCCACCTGCATTTCCTTATATCCGTTCTGGGCCAGGCGAAGTACGGTCACTAGAACCTCCGTCTCCGGATTTTTAATATTCAGGAAGGATACGTAATCCGAAAAATTCGTGATCGCATATTCATCCATCTGGGTGATCACGTCGCCCTTTTGGATGCCCGCGCGCATGGCAGGAGAGTCCAGCGCAATGTCCTTGACGTAGGCTCCATAGGGAACGTAAAGCTCTTCATGTGCGCTCAGGCTAACGGAAGTCCCGTAGATGCCCGCGTAGGAGAAGGGCTGATCATTGGACATCTTTTCCATCCTCTTTTTCAGGTCCGTGATACCATATGCGGTGATCAGGTTTTCCATGCCTGCGGCAGAATGATCATGCGTGATAATACCAATGAATTGTCCATAGAGATTGAAAAGAACGCCGTCCGCCAAAGGACTCCCGACAATGTCCGTCTGAAGGAGCTTATAATTGACGTCCTCATCGAACACCACTCCCGAAACGGAATTGATCACGCCATATCCCGCGGAATTCACGGTGCCCATGGGACTTCCCAGGGCGATCACAGGCATTCCGACAAGATTCGTATAGTTGGAGGAACCAGGCTTCGCAACGGCAATGGTCTCCTGCAAAAAGTTCTCCGGAAGCGCCTCGATCGGAACGGTCACCACGGCAAGTCCAGTGCCCGGATCCTTGCGCTTTAGCACGGCCGTCGTCTCCGCACCGTTACAGAAGGTCACGTTCAGCCGCTGCGCATTCTCGAGCGCGGAATAATCCGTGAGAATAAAGAGGTCTACGGTATTATTATAAATGATGATCCCGGAGGCACGATTGGTGCTTTCGTTGACGTCATTCAGCCAGTCCGTTCTGGAAGTAACGCCCGTCAGCGTGACCATGGATTTTTGAAGTGTCTTGGTATACTCGGACAACGCGGAATACATCTGTCTGTAGTTGACAACGCTCAGGTTGATCTCAGAAAGGATCTTTTGGATCTGCTCTTCTTCCAGCTCCACTTCCCCCGTCTCGGTGCCCTGTTCGGAAGGATCTGCTTCGATCTCGGAATTTCCCGTCAGGGAGGTATCCGGAATATTCTCCAGCAGCATTTCCTCCGGCAACATCTCCTCCGTCTCCTCAGGGAAGTAAATCTTCGGAAGATCTTTTTCCGGATTCATCCAGCCGTTCAGCACTGGCTCGAGCGCCAGGAAAGTAAAACAGGCAACCAAACCAAAGATCACGGCCATGGCTGCGGTGAGCAGCATGCGACGGATCAGCTTGCCCTTATTTACGGGGCGTTCCTTGATTCTCTCGATCATAAAATCGCTTTGGACGTTTGGATCTTTCTCTGACATAGGCAACCCTCCAAATCTATACACAAGTATATCGAAAGAATGGGCAAAAGTAAAGGGCTTTCCGTCTGCCCGGAAAGCCCCTGGGATCGAAAGGATCCTACTTAGTTTTATCTGATCAGGTTCCGCTGCTTTGCTTATCCGACTTCCCGTCAGCGTTCCCGGGCTTCTGTCCATTAAAGCCGCCAGGCTTTTGTCCGCCGGAACCTCCGGGCATCTGACCGTCGCCCCAACTCGGCATCTGCCCATCTCCAAAATTAGGCATCTGACCGTCGAATCCTTTCGGCATCTGGCCGTCTCCCCAACTCGGCATTTGACCGTCGAATCCTTCCGGCATCTGCCCGTCTCCCCAACTTGGCATCTGCCCATCTCCAAAATTAGGCATCTGGCCATCCGATCCGTCAGGTCTCTGTCCGCCGAAACCACCGCGGCCGCCGCCGAAGCCGCCCATGCCGCCGAAGCCGTTCGACTGGCCATAGATCAGCTGATCTAAGGTAATGGTCTGCGTTTCGCTCCCGACCGTCAGAGTATAGGTACCGCCCTGCTTCATCAGAGGGCTGCTGACAACTACGCTGGCAAAGCTCCGTGTCGAAGTAAAGCTCAGGATCAGATTTCCGTCACTGTCCTTCAGCAAGATCTCCTCTCCCGCCTTATGGGTTGAGGATAAGGTGATCAGGGCGCTGCCCTGGGTCGCACTGCTGAAATTCATGGCCATTCCCGTGGATCCAATCGCAATGAAGCTTCCTCCGGTGATCTCTCCCTTGGAATCATAATCCAACGCGCCATTTCCGTTATTCTCGGGCCCGGAGACGTAAATCTCACCGCCCGTCACATAGACGTCGCCGTTCGAATCAATGCCGTCTCCCTGAGAATCCACCAGGATCTTGCCCCCGGAGATCAGAAGATACACCGAAGATTTCGCCGTATTTCCTCCCGAAGCGCCCTGCTGCCCAAAGCCGCGGCCGCCAAAGCCTTCCGTACTGCTGCCGTCCGTACAGTTCAGTCCGTCGTCGCTTGCAACAACCGTGATATCGCCGCCTGCAATCTCCACGATGGCTCCCTCGATGCCTTCCTTGCTCTTCGTAATATTGATCTTGCCGTCCGCGATCACGACCTTTGTCTCGCCGTGAATGGCGTCATCTCCCGCAGAGATGGTGATCTTGCCGCCTGCGACATAAACATAACCCTTGTCCGCGTCTTCGTCATTGCCGGAATGCAGGCCATCCTCCGTCGAAGTGATGGTCAGGTCGCCGTCAGCGATCCGGATGCTGTCCTTCCCGGATATGCCGTGATCCCCTGCCGTGATGACATAAGTGCCACTGGTGATCTTTAGGTCATCCTTGGAGACAATGCCATGACCCTTTTCGGAGCTGACGGTCAGCGTTCCGTTGCCGTTCAGCGTCAGGTCACATTTCGAGTAGATGGCGCCATCGATGTTATTCTCGTCGATGGCCTGGAAGTCACCCTCATTGATGATCTGATTGCTGCTGCCCTCAGCCATGGTAAGAAAGATCTTATCAGCCGTCTTCCCATAGATTGCGGCAGTTCCGGATTGCCGGAGCGTCACGCCGTCCAGGATCACTTGCACCTTCGCATCCTCCGGCGCCTCAACGCGGATGGATCCGTTAAAGCTGCCCCGAAGCAGATAGCTCCCTGCCTCCTTAATGATGACGGTACCGTCCTCTATAGTCACGCCGGAGCTACTGCACTGCGCCTCCGTCCCGTTTAAGGTGATCAGAACGCATTCCTCCTCTTGATACTCGGTCTCCATGTCCCGTTTGGAAAACATGTCCGTGATATCAATGGTGGTCACCACTCCCGCACTGGCCGCCGCGCTGTAGGTTGTCTGCCCGGCCTGCACCGAACTCTCCGTCTGGCTGGCCGCCGCGTCCGTCGTCCCTTCTGAGGTGTTCGCGGAAGTGCATCCGCCGAGCGCCAGCGCTGCGGAAAGGAGCATCACTGCAAACACCTTTGAAAATTTATGCATCAGATATTTTTTCTTCATACTATTCCCTCCTGCTTAGCGGGTTTCTAACGATTCCCTGTTCCAAAAACTTCGATCCCTATTATAGCTCTGCCTGCTGGGTCTTGTCTCTCTTCGATAACGAGAGTTCCAGATTTCCGTTCCGCGTGCGAAGCTTGTCTAAAAACTCTTTTTCTTTTCCGACTTCTTTTAGGGTAATGCTGTAGGTAAGCTTAAAAAGGCTCCCCATGTTGGTCGTCTTTACGTTGGTCAGCTCATGCTCCGTCGTATAGGCTTCCATAAATTCCTCAAAGACCGTCTCATAATCCAGGTTCTCCGGGATAGTCACGTGCAATGTCTTTTCTAACGGCAACAGCTTTGTTTTTCCAACGCCGAGCTTTACGTAAGCGAGCATGATCACGCTCATGACAACCGTAAATAAAACGGCATATCCGATATAGCCCATCCCCAGGATCAGTCCCGCGCCCATGGCAAGGAAGATGGCGCAGATTTCCTTGGCATTCCCCGGCGCTGAGCGGAATCTCACGAGACTGAACGCTCCGGCTACCGCGATGCCGGCCCCGACGTTGCCATTCACCATCATAATGACGACGCAGACAACGGCGGGCAGGATCGCAAGGGAGAGGAAAAAGCTTTGCGTGTGGCTGGTCTGATATGTGGAGACCATCGCCAGAAAGAATCCGATGAGTAGTGCCGCGCCAAGGCAGAGGATGAAATCTCCCACCTGCAAGGCGGCCGTGCTTGACGCACTGTCAAAAACTCCCTGAAATAATGTATTCATAGCTTCACCCTACCTTTCTTTTTTGTAAAAATGCGCTTCCATACTTGGAGAAGGAAGTCTGAAAGATGCTTAGTTCCGACAGGCCCCGGGCCAGCCAGAGGGGCATCGCGCCGCCGACCTTGATCTCCGCCAGCGTCTGATCCTTTTGAAGGAGCGCCTGTCCATAGGGCTCGCTCCTTAGGTTCAGCTCCGTCTCCCGCCATAAAATGTTCTCATCGAAGGTGATCCGAAGATCCGATCCGTCCAGATCATAATAAGCTTCCCTTTCATAAGAGATCACCATGGCCGGGATCAGGTTCTGGTAGAAGGATTTGAAATAATCGATCTCTTCCGTGATCTGATCCGACTTGGACAAGGGCTTGTTGTTTTGGAAGTATTCCTCCGCCTCTCTCTCCGTGGCGCTGGTCCTTCTCTTATACACGATGCCATCGTATTTCTTTTTCAGCTCCACGAAAACCTCTCCGTCCCTTGTGGTCACGCCATAGCTTCGAAGCCGAAGCTTTTCTTTATAAGCAGGCTTTTCCAGCGATCTTTGGATGAGGAGATACTCCGGCGTGTCATAATAGATATTCATGATCGTCGTTCTTCCGTACTGATCCAGTGCCATATGCTGCTCCATGATCTTAAGAAGGCCTTGCTTTTGCTGTTTTGTGAGCATGTATTTTAATTCATGTCTTTTGAAGGTATCCTGATAACTCATGACTTTTCCTCCTTTTCTGGTTCCCATTGTATCCGCCCAACCTAAAACAAAGCTTAAACAAAGCCTTAAATCAACCATAAATTTTAAGTTTTTTCCTGTTTTTTTGACAAAAATGAGGTTTTTTCCCATAAAAAAGCCACCTGGGAAGAAATTTCTTCCAGGTGGCACGCAGATAAATCTATTTTAACCCTGCCTGAGCATTTTAGCTCAGCGGGAGCGTTGCCTTGAATTCGATGGAGCCCTCCTCCTTGCTGACGGCGGTGATCTTTCCGTGATGCGCCTCCACGATGGACCTTACGATGGATAGTCCGATGCCGGATCCGCCGGTCTTCGCGCTGCGCGAGCGGTCCGGACGATAGAAGCGCTCAAATAGCTCATTCAGATCCCCGGGCGGGATCTCATCCACCGTATTCCACAGCACGATCTCCGCCTTTTTCCCCTTCTGTCTCAGGGTCAGACGGATCTTCGGCCGCTTTTCCTCTTCGCCGTCTCTCATTGGATCACTCTTTACGGAGGCATATTTCATCGCATTGTCCAGGAGCAGTCCCGTCATCTGACGGATCTGCTTCTCATCTCCCAGCATGGATATGTTTTCCGCCAGGTCGATCTCTAAATCCTTCTTGTTGCTCTCCGCAACCGGCGCATAAGCCTGCGCCGTATTTTCCAGCGCCTCGCTTAAGGAAAATTTCTCCTTCACCGTCTCAATCTGTTCATCTAAGCGCGACAGCGTCACCATCTGCTCCACCAGCGAGATCATGCGGTCGATCTGCTTCTTGATGCTCTTGCTCCAGTGAGATTCCTCCGACTCCATCTCCATGACCTCGACGTTCGCGGAGATGATGGTGAGCGGCGTCTTTAATTCATGACTGGCATCCGTGATAAAGCGCTTCTGCTTTTGATAGGATTCTTCCACGGGACGGAACACCTTTTTCGAGAAGATCAGCACCAGGACAAACACCGCCAGAAATCCAAGCAAAGACACGGAAATGCTGGCGATCAGCGTGTTTCGTACGTTCTGCAGGTCCGAGGAACAATCGACGAACACGAGGAAGTATCCGCCTCCGTCCTCCGTGATCTGATAACGGTATCCGTCCAGATATCCTTTCGTGGTCTTTCCCTTTTGGTGCTTTTTTATCACGGACTTCGCATATTCCTTCGCCAGATCCTCTTCCACGGAAGCGATCCTTCCGAGGTCCACCGAAGTCACCTCGCCGTCAGCACTCACCGAGATGGTAAAGAATCTCGTCTCATACGCCATCTCCCTCGAGAAATTCATCCGATCGAATTCACGAAATGCAAAGAAATCCCTCTCCGGATCAAAGTCGCCCGACGGAAATTCCTTGGGAAAGTCTTCCTTGTTCGCCCTTCTTTGATTCATCGCCTCCGGGAATCTGCCGTCATTGCTGGAAAGGAGCTGCAACACGTCATCCTTCCGCTTCGTCACGGAATGATAATTGATGATGTTCAGCGCGCTGATGATCACGACCAGAACCGCCAGGACGGAACAGGTGGCCACAATGATAAATTGTCTTCGCAGCTTTAAGATCATGGATCTTTAACCCCTCTTCTTTGGTTCTTACTTGCTTTTCTTCTCCAGCGAATAGCCCTGATTTCGCACGGCCTTGATCTCCAAGTCTGCCTCCAGCGCGGCAAGCTTCTTTCTAAGGTTGGAGACGTAAACCCAGACGACGCTGATCTCCGTTTCGGAATCATAGCCCCAGATCTTTTCCATGAAGCGCTCCGTGGAGATGATCTGCCCGGGATTCACCATCAGCATCTCCATCATCTGAAAATCCTTATTGGCAAGGCGCACCTTTTCCTCTCCCACGGCCATTTCATACGTCGAACGGTTCAGACTCAAGTTCCCCACCGTCAGCACGTTGTCCGTGAGCGCACTCTGGCGCCTCGTCATGGCACGCACCCGCGCGAGCAACTCCTTCATCACGAAGGGCTTTCCAAGATAGTCGTCCGCGCCCGCGTCGAGCCCCTCCACCTTGTCATCCACCTGCGTCTTCGCGGTGAGGAGAAGCACCGGAACCTGATTTTTATGCGCCCGTATGATCTTTAGGACCTCGAGGCCGCTCTTTTTCGGCATCATGATGTCAAGGATCACGCCGTCATACTCCTGTCCCTCCAGATAGTCCAGCGCTTCCTGCCCGTCGTAGACCGTGTCCACGGAATAATTATTATGTCGAAGGACTGCTGCCAGCGCCTGGCTCAGCTCCTCCTCATCCTCTGCCAACAATAGTCTCATCTGTCCCCCTCCTTCCCAAAAATGAATGACGATTTTTCATCCTATAGGAACAGTGTATCTTGGGAACCTTAAATCTACATAAAAATATCTTCGCTTTTTCAATATTATTAGGACGCGTTGCCGCTCGCCTGATAATAAGCCTCCAGCCGTGGCTTCGCCTTTTCATAAGCGGTCTTTAAGCCGGGATCGAACTGTGTTCCCATCCCCTCCATGATGATCTGATCCGCCTTGGAGAAATCGAAGGCATCCTTATAAACACGCTTGCTCACAAGCGCGTCATATACGTCCGCGATCGCCATGATCCGCGCCTCGATCGGGATCGCCTCCCCGGCCAGTCCTTCCGGATATCCGGAGCCGTCCCACCGTTCATGATGATAATGTGCCACGTTTTCCGCAACGAGCTTGAACGACTCATCGTCCGTGTGCGCGAGAATCTCGTGAATCACGCGTGCGCCCTCCGCCGCGTGATTTTTCATGATCTCATATTCTTCCGGCGTAAATCTTCCAGGCTTTCTGAGCACTTCGTCGTCGACGGCGATCTTTCCGAGATCATGCATGGGCGCGGCCTTGATCACGTCCTGACAGAACTCCGGAGACAGGGAAAGCACGCCTTCCTTCTTGATCTCATCCACAAGGATCCGAACGCCCTCGCTTGTCCGCTTGATGTGACCGCCCGTGGAATTGTCACGACTTTCTACCATCATTGCAAGACTCATGATCAGGTTGTCATGCATCTCAACGATGTGCTGGGTTTTCTTTTCCACCTCCAGCCGAAGGTTTTCATTATAGCTGTCGAGCAGGTTGATGTATTTTCTGTTCTGCGTGTCATCCGTGAAGGTGACCATGTAGCCGCGCTGATGGTTCCCTCCGTAGAGGAAACTAACGTTTACGATATAAATCTTATCGTTTTCTTCGTTGCCATCCTTGTCATGCAGCGTATAGACAAATAAGTTGTTCTTTTTATCTTCTTTCTGATCCTCTGTTTGATCCTTCTCCTGTTTCCCCTCCTGCTCCTTTTCCAGCTTTTCCTTTTGGCTCTCCTTAAAGCTGTCCAGGAAATGACGGATCTTGCGCTCGGAGGGCTTATATCCAAGGATCTCATCCACCGCGAGATGGTTCAGCTCCGGCACCAGCGTCCTTGCCAGCTCATTGCTTCCAAGGTATCTATACTGGAAATCGAAGGAGATATAGCCGATGGACTTTTCCTGTACCATGGAATCGATCACGGTGTCGCTGACGTCATAAAGGTTCAGCCGATAGGCGATCAAAAGGAAGACCAGCTGGGACAGCACGTAGCCAAGGGGAACCAGATCCACCGGAAGCGGCAATTTCCGCCCGACAAAGAAGCTTACCATGCAGACCAGGTCCGGAATGACCAGGAGCGAGATGACCGTACGCGGTACCTGGCGCTTCTTGATCCAGGAATAAGCGATCACGATCAGGGCCGACACGAAGGACAGAACCAGCGCCGCGTAGAACACCGTGTGCATCCATCCATATTCCTTGGTGATGACGATCGTGCCATTTACGTTCTCAACGGAAATGCTCCGGTAAAACAGATCCGTGTATCCGATGGTCATAACGGACAGATACAGGATGGAACAGATGGAAAACAGGAGCATCCGCACCCATCTGCTGACCTGGATCCCGCAGAGCGTGAATATGCCAAGCAGAATAAAGAGCTGCAGGTAGCATCCGCCGATATAGATCACCTTCTGCGCGAAAATCTCCGCATTCAGCGAGTCCGCCGCCTGGTGAAAAAGATACCCAAGGCATGACACCGGAACCAGCACAAACACCATGGTAAGGTTTACGTCAAAATGTTTGTGCCACATATATATATAGACCCCTGAAAAGACCAGGGCTACAAATAACATGCTGATATAATAGATCTGAGCCAATTTCCCTTACCTCTTTTCGTACTTTATTGACGATGTTCTTTCCCGATGAACAGGGCCTTCATCGCGTGCCCAAAGCCCTTCATCAGCTTCAGGCTTCCCTTGGCCAGAAGGCCGCACAGCGCAAAGGTCAGGAAGGTAAATCCGGCGCAAAGCAGCGCACACCCGCCCATCAATAAGCCAGTCGCCCAATCCCCCACCGCAAAGCAGTAGATCATGGCGACAATGCTGGCAAGGACTCCCGCAAATAGTGCAACGTCAACCGCCACAAAGCAGATCACGATGCTCCACAGAACGATAAACAGCGCCAGGATGATCGAAAACAATGCGATCACAAGCGGGAACCAGATCGGAAATCCCAGGATCAAAAAGATCACCTTGCCCGTGCTGACGGACTCCTTCGGCTTGATCTTTTCCCTGACGATCTTCGTCAGCGGGATCTCGGAGGTCACCACCGCAACGATCTCATCAACGCTCCCGATCTTTTCGATCGCTTCCTCCTCCGGCACGCCGTCCTCGACGTAATCATCGATCATTTCTTCAAAAAATTGTACTCGCTCTTCCGCGTCCTCTGAAGGAAGCCACGCCAGCCTACTTCTAAGCTGCGCTAAGAACTCTTGCTTTTTCATGTTCTTTGTATCTCCCGTCATTCGCTTAATCTGCCGTGATATAATATGTCGAGATCAACGTCGCCGTTGATGCCGTCCACTCTTCCCGTACAGGAATGCTGCCACATAAAGTACTCTCCCTCATAGTTCGTTGCGGAGGTATAATGTGCCAGCCAGGACGGACCCTTCCTCGGCATGGTCCAGATTGTCTGCAGGGCGTTTTTGCTTCCATAGAGGCAAGCCGTATAGCCTCTCGCCTCCAGTTCATTTTGGAAATAGACAAAGAGGTTATTGAGATCCTGCAGATTCATTCCATACTGCTCAAAATTCTTATAATCCTCCCAGTCAAAGGCAACGGGGAAATCGAGCTTTTCTCCGTTTAGGACACCCGTCAGATACTCAACGCTCGCCTTGATCTCAGCCGCATTGCAATCCTCCGAATGCCAATAGATGCCGATCTGCATCCCGGCCGCCTTCGCGCCGGCGAGATTTGCGGGGAAATAACGGTCCGTGTAATGCTCTCCATTGTCATATCCGCCCAGTCTCATATAGACGAATTCACACCCGGCGGCTTTCAGCTTATCGAAATCGATCGACTCCTGCCAGCGGGATACGTCGATCCCAACGCTCGTATTTTCCGTTTTATACTTACTGATAAAATCCGAGAACTCTTCCTTTTTGCTGCTCCCGGAGCCGCCGGGGAACGAAGCGGCAACCTTAACGTCCATATTCTTTGAGGTCTTCTTTCCCGCATCATCCGTCAGCGTCAGCTTGAGCGAATAGGTGCCTTCCTTGGACGTGTCCACCGCTCCGGACACCTCAAGGTCCACGTCCCTGTCTAAATCATCCGCATAGCCGACATACTTATGCACGTCGAACGTCGAACCAATCTTCACCTGCGGGGAGGACTGAAAATAAAGGAATACCGGCGCGGACTTGTCCTGCGCAAGGTCCGTCGGATTCCCTGCCGAGGAAGAGGCTTCCGAGCTTGCCGTCGAAGCTTCGGAACTTGCCTTTGAGGCTTCCGAGCTTGCCTTTGAGGCCTCGGAGCTTGCCATCGAAGCTTCCGAGGAGCTTGCCTTCGTGGCCTCTGTAGAGCTTGCCTTTGAGGCCTCGGAACTAGCTTCCGAAGCCTCGGAGCTTGCCGTCGCAGCTTCTGAGCTCTCCGTCAAGGCTTCCGAGGATGCTTCCACCGTCTCCTTTATGGCTTCAGAGGTCTCGTTCTCCATGACACTCGATGCGGCGACGGAAATCTCCTCTATGCTCTCACCGGACACCACGTCCGTTGCGTCAGTCTCTCCACCACGCTTTTCTAATCCGATCATCTCCGGATAAAAATAACAGACTGCCGCAAAGCAGCACGCTAAGAGCAATATCACTAATATCAAAACAAGTAATCCATTTTTCCCTTTTTTCATCTCTCATTTCATTCCTTTTTATGAAGATATTTAACCAATTTTAGTATATCAAAGAGGCATAGTTCGGTCAATTTAATCTGTATTTTTTTCCTTATTTATGCTATGATGTAGATTAGTGAAAGTATATACAAAAATGGAGTCATCATGAACGAGAAAGTATTAAGAACCCTGGAATATAACAAAATCATCGACCTGCTCGTGCAGAAGGCGGATTCCGAGCCCGGAAAGAAGCTCTGCAAGGAGCTCCTTCCCTCCGTTGACATCGCCGAGATCCGCGCAAATCAGGCGGAGACGCGGGATGCGATCTCACGGATCTTTAAAAAGGGAAGCACCTCCTTTGGAAGCAATAAGGACCTTGGCTTCTCCATCCGCTCCTTAGAGATCGGAAGCACGCTTTCCTCCTCGGAGCTCTTAAAGATCGCGGGTCTTCTGGACAACGTAAATCGCATCAAGACCTACGGGAAGAAGGAGCGGGAGGACGCGCCGGAGGATACGCTGGATGCTTATTTTGAGGCGCTTTCGCCCCTTTCGCAAGTGGCGAATGAGATCAACCGCTGCATCCTCGGAGAGGATGAATTCGCGGACGACGCAAGTCCCAAGCTAAAGAGCATCCGCCGCAGCATTCAGGTCACCGGCGAGAAGATCCACAATCAACTGAATTCCATGCTCACGGGATCCTACCGCACCTATCTTCAGGATGCGGTGATCACCATGCGCAACAATCGCTACTGCATCCCCGTGAAGTCCGAATATAAGGGGCAGGTCTCCGGCATGGTGCACGACCAGTCCTCGAGCGGTTCCACCTTCTTCATCGAGCCTGCTGCCATCGTGAACCTAAATAACCAGCTAAAGGAGCTGGATCTCCAGGAGAAGGCCGAGATCGAGCGCATTCTTGCGGAATTAAGCTATATGTGCGCAGACCATACGGAGGAGCTCGCAACGAACCAGCGCACCATGACAAGGCTCGACTTCATCTTCGCGAAGGCGAAGCTCGCATTAGAGCAGAACGCCACGGAGCCGCAATTTAACAGAAAGCATATCATCAACATACGAAAGGGCCGCCATCCCTTGCTGGATAAGAAAAAGGTCGTACCCATCGACATTCACCTGGGCCAGGATTTTGACCTCCTGGTCATCACGGGGCCCAACACCGGCGGTAAGACGGTATCCTTAAAGACCGTCGGCCTCTTTACGCTGATGGGTCAGGCCGGCCTGCACATTCCGGCGGGCGATCGCTCGGAGCTCTCCGTCTTCACGGAGGTCTTCGCGGACATCGGGGACGAGCAGAGCATTGAACAGAGCCTGTCCACGTTCTCCTCGCACATGACCAGCATTGTCCACATTCTCGCCAACGCGGACGAGCATTCCCTGTGCCTTTTCGACGAGCTGGGAGCCGGAACAGATCCCACGGAGGGCGCGGCGCTCGCCATCTCGATCCTGAATTACCTGCATGACCGCGGCATTCGCACCATGGCGACCACGCATTACAGCGAGCTAAAGATCTACGCCCTCTCCACGGACTTCGTGCAGAACGCCTGCTGTGAGTTCAACGTGGAGACCCTGCAGCCCACCTACCGCCTGCTCATCGGCATTCCTGGAAAGAGCAATGCCTTCGCCATCTCTTCAAAGCTTGGGCTGCCCGATCATATCATTGAGGCCGCGAAGGAGCAGATCAGCAAGGAGGCAACGAGCTTTGAGGACGTGATCGCAGACCTCGAGAGTAGCCGCGTGACCATGGAGCGGGAGCGCCAGGAGATCGAAAAGAAGAAGGAAAACATCCGCCTGCTCGAAGAGCAGTTAAAGCAGAAGAATGAAAAGATCGACAAGGCGAAGGACAAGATCCTTCGCGAGGCCAATGAAAAGGCCCGGGAGATCCTGCAGGAGGCGAAGGACGTCGCCGACGAGACCATCCGGGATTTCCATAAGGCCAGCACCATGGGCATTGACATGAAGGAGCTCGAGCAGAAGCGCCAGCAGGTCCGCGATCGGATCAAGGAAAAGAACGACAAGCTTTCCATTGGACAGAAAGCCCCCATGACCAGTAACGGCGTGAAGGGGATCGACCCGAAAAAGCTTATGAAGGGAGACGCGGTCAAGATCGTCTCCATGAATCTCAAGGGCACCGTGAGTTCCCTTCCCGACGCCAAGGGAAACCTGTTCGTGCAATGCGGCATCATGCGCATGCAGACGAACCTCTCCGACCTTGTGATGATCAAGGAGGAGGACCTCTCCGATCCGAAGAGCACGCGAACGAGCACCTCCGGCATCGGAAAGATCAAGATGTCGAAATCCCTGTCCGTCTCCCCGGAGATCAATCTCCTCGGAAAGACCGTGGACGAGGCATTGTCCGAGTTGGATAAGTATCTGGACGACGCTTATCTCGCGCACCTTTCGAGCGTCAGGATCGTTCACGGCAAGGGAACTGGCGCGCTTCGAAACGCCGTGCACGCGCATTTAAAGAAGCTAAGGACCATCAAGGAATTCCGCCTGGGCGAGTTCGGGGAAGGTGATGCGGGCGTGACGATCGCCACCTTCAAATAATGCATCCGTCAGGCCTTGCCTGACGCCATATCCATAGGAAAAAGACAGAAAAAAAGGAGGCTCTCATGACTTCGAAACAGAAAATCTTGATCGTGGATGATGACAATAACATTGCGGAGCTGATCTCTTTGTATCTGACGAAGGAATGCTTCGACACCACCATCGTAAATGACGGGGAATCCGTGCTTCCCATCGTGGAAAAGGATCCGCCGAACCTGATCCTTTTGGACCTCATGCTTCCCGGCATGGACGGATACCAGGTCTGCAGGGAGGTGCGGGCAAAGCACGAAATCCCCATCATCATGCTCTCCGCCAAGGGTGAGGTCTTTGACAAGGTGCTGGGCCTGGAGCTCGGCGCGGATGATTATATCGAAAAGCCCTTCGATTCCAAGGAGATGGTGGCCCGCGTCAAGGCAGTGCTCCGCCGTTATAAGTCCCTTCAGACGGCGCAGCCGGAGACGCCGAAGGAAACCTTTGTGGAAAAGAAGGTCGAATATCCCGACCTGATCATCAATCTCACCAACTACTCCGTGACCTACATGGGAAATAACGTGGACATGCCGCCCAAGGAGCTGGAGCTCCTCTACTGCCTTGCCGCGTCGCCAAACCGCGTATATACAAGGGAACAGCTCCTCGACCAGGTCTGGGGGTATGAATATATCGGTGACTCGAGAACCGTGGACGTACACATCAAGAGACTTCGCGAAAAGATCAAGGACCATGACAACTGGAAGATCACCACGGTCCACAGCGTCGGATATAAGTTTGAAGTCAAGAGATAAGTCACTAGGGGAATCATAAGAAGTCATGAAAAAAACACTGTATCTAAAATTCCTGCTGGCTTACCTGATCTTTGGGATCTTTGGATTCATCGTCGTCTCCACCTTCAGCCCCGGCATGGTACGGGACCATTTCGTGAAGGAGAGCGCGGAGAGGCTCAATTCCGAAGCCCTATTGATCGCTAGAACTTACGCCAGCGAACTATATAACAGCGAGATCGACCTGGAAACCGTGAAGGATCAGCTCGATGCCCTGGCGCTCTACATGAACGCGTCCATTCAGATCATCAACCCTTCCGGCCGCGTGATCCTGGACAGCCAAAGGGCACTGAACGTGGAAGAGGTGGTCGTGATCGAGAATTTCGATCCCACCGTCACCGGAAATTCGTATTACGTGGTAGACCGGTTTTTCAACACCTTTGAGAAGCAGCACCTGACGGTCATCGCTCCCATCACCTCTGACTTTAAGGTCAAGGGTTACGTAGTCATCCATTATGGCATGCGGGAGATTGAGCAGATGAGCAACCGCCTGACAGGCATCTTCCTTCTCACCTTCCTAATCTTGTTCCTCCTGTCCATGATCATTTTGATCTTCTTTACGGAGATCGTTTACGTGCCGCTTCGAAAGATCACGCACGCGACGGAGCAATATGCCTCCGGCAACATGCATTATGAATTTCAGGTGGACAGCGACGACGAGATCGGGTATCTTGCCGCCTGCCTGAACTATATGGCAAGCGAGATCGCCCGTTCCGAGGATGATCAGAAGAAATTTGTGGCAAACGTATCTCACGACTTCCGCTCTCCGCTAACCTCCATCAAGGGCTATCTGGAGGCCATGCTGGACGGCACTATCCCGCCGGAGATGCATGAGAAATATCTCGGGATCGTGCTCAACGAGACGGAGCGACTCACCAAGCTGACCAACAGCCTGCTCACCCTGAATAACTTAAATACCAAGGGCCTGCTGTTAGAGAAAACGGACTTTGACATCAACAATGTTATCCGCGGCATCGCGGCGTCGTTTGAGGGTTCCTGCCTAAAGAAAAAGATTGCGATCGAGGTCATTCTGACCGGGGAAGAGATGTACGTGAACGCGGACATGGAAAAGATCAAGCAGGTGATCTACAACCTGCTCGACAATGCCATCAAGTTCAGTCATCATGACAGCGTGATCACCATCGAGACCACCGAGAAGAAAAACAAGATTTTCGTCTCCGTAAAGGATACGGGCATTGGCATCCCGAAGGATGACCTGAAGCTGATCTGGGATCGGTTTTATAAATCGGATCTATCCCGCGGCAAGGACAAGAAGGGTACCGGACTGGGGCTTTCCATCGTGAAGGAGATCATCAACTCCCACAACGAAAACATCAACGTCATCAGCACCGAGGGCGTCGGCACCGAGTTCGTCTTCTCCCTGCCAATGTCCAAGCACCAGAAGGAAGAATAAGGGGAGTGATATATTCATGTGCCAGGGGGTATGGGTGACCAACTCCTGAACGGCTCGAACGGTTCTAAATTCATCGTTCGCAGCGTGTCAGGCAGCGCTATAAAAGATGGCGCTGCCACGCAGCTCCGATTCATTAAGAACCGTCGGCTTATTGTTCAGGAGTTGGTCACCCATACCCCCTTGGCACATATAATCCATTCGGCATTTTTCTTCATTTGACAGAACGCATGTCTAATGCTATAATTCTATTGAAAAGGTGCTACCGATAGACGGTTAGCCCGATCAAGTGTTGATTACTCAAAAAATAACCGCATTCCTTGCTCGGGGGCGGTTATTTTTGTGTCTTTCCATGATGAAAGCCTATCGTATATCCGATGGCGAAGCAGGTTCCAGCAAAAGCCAGAACCGCTATCAGCCCTTCAATCGTCAGCATGTCTCATGCCCTCCTTTCTTTGGATTCCCTTTCGGGTTTCTATTTGATCGGAGGGTCACAGTCCCTCCGCAGAGGGCTAACCGCCTACCGTGTATGGTAGCACCCAAATATATTATAGCACAAAGCCGGAAAAAGAACAAGTGTTCGATTAATATTACTAGATATTTTCTATTTTGCAGAAAACCATTTAACTAAAGTCATTCCTTGCACATTCCCTGGTGAAAAAATGCTACCGATATTTGCCACAATAGTTGTAAAGTCAACTGTTGCTATTATATTACAATGCTTATGGCCATGGCAGGGAGTGTATTTTTTTATAATATGGAGACAGGGAAGACGAACATCGGCTACCCTGTTTTTTATGCACATACGAGGGGGCTTGGGCGCAGATATGGTTTGTGAACAATTAGCCGGCGGTTCTTAATGAATTGGAGACCCATGGCGACGCCATCCCTTATAAGCGTCGCCGTCATGGGGCGAACAATGAATTTAGAACCGTCCGAGCCGTTCACAAACCATATCTGCGCCCAAGCCCCCGACTCTACCCACAAAAAAAACAGGGAAGCGGATTCGCTTCCCTGTCTCGTTATTTAGAATTATGCCGTGGCCTTCTTGTTCTTTCCGGTCAGGGTCTGGATGCCTTCGATCACGAGGATGACGGCGAGGACGATGAGCAGGATGCCAAGAATGGTCTGAGCGTAAGGACCCCAGTCAGCGCCACCATTTGCGATGATGGTGATCTGGTTCTTCACGGTCAGGATCAGTGAGCAGATAGTAACAACCATCATGAAGCCCATGGGGATCAGGAACATCTTATTGTTCTTTCCAATGTTACCGAGCCAGGTTGCAACTGCCAGGAGGCCAAGACCTGCGAGCAGCTGGTTTGCCGCACCGAAGAGGCCCCAGATCTTCGCGTAACCAGTCATGCCAAGGGCAATGCCGAGGATTACGGTCAGGACTGTTGCAAAGTAAGGATTTACCATCAGCTTCTTATAACCGGACTTGATGTCCTTCGGGGTCTGTCCGGGCTCCAGCCAGAACTCCTGGAACATGAATCTTGCAAGACGGGTTGCGGTATCCAGGGAGGTCAGACAGAATGCGGAGTAGGTCAGCACCAGTAAGGTGTACAGGGTCTTCTCTGCGCCTGCCAGGCCAGGAATGGAAGCAACCATCTTGGAAATACCGCCTGCAAAGATCGCGGTTGCGCCTGCGAGCTTCGCATCAGGATTTGCTGCATTCCACTTAAATGCATAAGCGATCGCGCACAGAGTCAGAACTGCAAGTACGCACTCAAGGAGCATGCCGCCGTATGCGATGGGTCTTGCGTCCTTTTCCTTATCCAGCTGCTTGGAGGTGGTTCCGGAGGAAACCAGGGAGTGGAATCCGGAAATTGCACCACAGGCAACGGTGGTGAACAGGATGGGGAACAGAAGCTGCGTTCCGTTTCCATTGTCTACTGCGAAGCCTGCGAATGCAGGGAACGCATCCATGGAAGGATGAGCTCCGATCACGCCGAAAGCGGCGATGATCAACATGGAGTAAAGAAGGAAGGAACTTAAGTAATCACGAGGCTGGAGTAAGATCCAGACAGGTGTTACAGATGCAATGGCAATATAAATACCTACGATGATCATCCAAGTCTTGCTGGTCAGGTAAATGGGATGGAAGTTCATACCAATGACCATACAGATGATGATCGCAACGACACCCAGGATGGAAGATATCAGCATGGGCGTATTACGACGATATACTGCAAAACCAAATGCAATGGCGATCAAGATGAAGAGCAGGGATACCATGGCAACGGATGCGTTTGCCGAGCTGGCAGCCTTGTCAATGACACCATCCTTTACGGTTGCGCCGAAGGTAGATGCCACGATGGATGCGAATGCTGCAACCACGAGGATCAGGGTCAGATACGAGAAAATGATGAAAAGCCTCTTTGCGCGACGGCTCATGTTCGCGGAGATAATCTCTCCGATGGACTGGCCCTTATGACGCACGGATGCGAACAGGGCGCCGAAATCATGAACGCCTCCAAAGAAAATACCACCGATCAGAACCCAAAGGGTAACCGGCAACCAACCAAACATGGCTGCGCCGATAGGACCGGTAATGGGACCTGCACCTGCGATGGATGAAAAGTGATGACCCATCAACACGGGAGCCTTCGCGGGTACGTAGTCAACGCCGTCCTGCAGCGTATGTGCGGGAGTTTCTTCCTTATTCTCCCCTACGCCCCACTGCTTGCAAAGCCATCCGCCGTAGAAAATATATCCACATGCGAGAACGGCGATACAAATGATGAGCAGTAACAATGTGTTCATTTCAAAAACCATCTCCTTTTCTTTTTAGAATTGAACAACACGCTTTTCATTACCTTTTCCACGCTTCTGCCACCAGCGTTAGATGAAATTTGATTATTTTGAACCTCTAACACGGCTGCGTGAAGATCCATCCAACCGTGGAAAGAGAAACGAAAACTTTTGAATTTGCGGCATTTCTTCAATGCCTTTTTGGCAGCCTCGTCACACGCATTACAAACGAACATTGGCGTGACATAGGTGTACATGTGGCCCGGACCGATATGCGCAAGCTTACTGCCTTCCTCCCAGGCATACTCCTTACACCGTTCAAAAAGCTCCTGCGTCAGCCTGTCCGTCTGGAACAAAAACAAAAACTCTTCCGAATTTTCGGACCAAAGCTCCGCCTTTTGGGACACCACGTATTTCTGGGATTTTTCATAATATTCACAAAGTGCGCGCAGCGGAAGACCAAGGCTCTTCGCCTCTTTTTCCTCCTCCGTATACTCTTTTACGTTGTAATATGCATGAAAACTGGAAAGAAGCTTTTCTGCGGCACTTTCAACAGTATACTCCATGAAATCTCGTCTCGCGATCCTGCCATTTTTCCTGATTTTTCGTCCTTTGAACGCTTCGGGAAAAATCGTAAGGCAAATTCTAAAATTTTTATAAAATCATATATAAATATACACTTTAAAGCGATAAAATTCAATACGAAAAGCAAAAAGTCTGAAAAAATATTGTCAGGAAATGAAAAGATGGATATAATGATTTATGCGGATCGCGTTTGAACCAGTGATGAAACATGTAATTGGAAACTGGAGATGCGGAAAGGAATGACGGAATCTATGGATCAGGAAAAGGAAACGCGGGGAAACGAATCTGTTCAGGAAGAAAACTCTAAGAAAAAAAAGAAGCAGACCGGTCCCGGCCATCTCAAGGAGCGAAATCACTTTGACGGAAAGGACATGATCCTTTTGGTCGTCATGTTGATCATCATCTATGGCATCATGACCTGGGTGGATTTCTTCGCCCAGCAAAAGCAGGAAAGCCTGCAAAACGAAAAGCAGACCCAGACGGAAACCGTTCAGGAATCTAAAACGGCGGAGGAATGATCCCCCGCCGGTTTTTCTTAACAATATAAAATCATGCCACATTCGAAACGTTTCTCATCTCCCAGTAAAATAAGCCTCCCGTGGTATTTTTCAGCAATGTAATCTATGGATTTTAATCCATAACCATTTTCTTTTCCGGCTTTTGAGGATTCACAATATCTCTGTTCCCGAATGGGTACGGGGCCATCTACTTCATTCGATATTTTTATGTCAAGAACACCCTTCGAATATCTCACCCTCAGTTTAATTTGCCTGCTAAGATTGGGTTTGGCAACCAAATACTCAACCGCATTATCTAATGCATTTCCAATCATGACGCATATATCTTCGCTGGCCACCTTGGGCTCTGCTTCCAAATAATAATCAGGAAGAATATTGATTCCCTGCTTCTTGGCCTCTGCCTCTTTATAACTCACGATTGCATCCAGCGCATACCAATTACTCTGTGGCAAAACGGAAACCGCTTCCTTTCCCAGCTCTCCGTCGATGATCCGCTGCGCCTCTTCTGTTTTTCCCTGCGCCAATTCCGTTTGAATGCCCAACAGAAAATTTTTGTAATCATGACGGATTTTTCTTATCGCTTCTCTTTTCTCTATTTCGCCATTATAGTGCTCCTGCTGTACAAGTATGGTCTTTCTTAAAAGCTGCGTCTCCCGCTCCATCTGATAGGCATGCGATTGTCTGTCAAACAGCCATACCGTGATCAAATTGATCCATACAATCGCTACTACGGAAGTGACTGCACCGAAGGAACCCGCACCCAGGATCGTGTTCTGATCAAATTCAGCCAGGCTGAAAATATAAATGACCAACCCTATGGAGACAACGGGAAGTAACGTGGCCAACGCAGAAACATACCGCATGGGGTCTCCTTCTTTTTGATGTTGCATTAAACTAGTCGCCATTAAAACCATGATAAAGAAAATAAGCCTTGCCGAAACAAGAGCCGCAACATATGCATTTTCCGTCTCCGTCGCTCCAATGCTTCCCATTGTATACGAAACCAAATAAGACGCCAACAATTCTCCACAGATCCCGAATGCAATGATCAGGAACGTGGCCATAAAGTTTCTGAAATTAAACTTCCGCTGATAGGCCAGCGTAACGCCAAAGCAGAGGATAAAACTAAGCAACGGAAACAGATATGAATTCGATATCGTAAAATAAAACGCCGAATCCATGATTATGTAAAGAAGTAGCGCAACGCGGCCTACCCAATTCCTCTCTTTTCGCGAAAAAAACTTCGCATAAAATAAATGCATTCCGTATGCTATAATAATATTGCAGGCAATATAAATGCTTTGTCTAAGCCACATAGTTTTTATAACCTCTCATGAAGCTTCATTATCACATCTGCCTTAAATTTATAACTGATGGAAAAAACTTGATTCTCTATGAATACATCACTCTGGGTAAATTTCGTGATATAACGTCTGTTTACCACAAAAGAAGAATGGATCCGAAGAAAATCATCGCATATCCCCTCCAATTGCTGAAATAAATCATTCAATTTACCATAGCTGTAAAATGGCGCTTCCCTGGTACATGTTTTTACTTCTACGCGATGTGCCTGCGACTGTAACCACATAATGTCCCGTATGGGAATACTGATTTCTTTTCGTTCTATGGTGAGCGTAAGCGTTTTCTTTTCTGCTTCCATGCGTTCTCTGATTTTATCCAAAATATCGAAAACTGCCTGATCAGAAAATGGTTTCACCAGAAAATCAAAGGGGTGCAATGCGAAAAAGGGTACCAGCTGATCCGTATGAGAAGAGACATAAATCACAAAGGAGCTTTCGTTTATGTCTTTCGCTCGCAGCTCACGGACTGCTTCTTCGCCATTCATTATCTGCATTTCAATATCCATGAACACGATGTTTGGAAGCCCTTCAGACAAGCTTTCGACAAATTCCAGACCGTTTGTATAATCCTGCTGTATATAATTCCCCGTCCCATAATATCGCCCTAATAACGCGGAAAACCTCGCAAGCAGCTGATAATCATCATCCACTACGGCTATTGAAACCATCTTTTTTCCTTCCTCCTAAAAAAACAACTACTCCATCTCATTTAAATATAAACCAATGCGCTTTTGCAGATGATCCAAAAGCTGTTCTCTCCGAAATAATTATATCAAAAATCATTAGGAAGAGAAACATATACATAACCATTAATACTTTTTAAACATTTTCCTGGCCCAAAATCCAATGAAGAACCATTAAACTAAAAGGAACTGATCTCTCAGTTCCTTAAAGCGTGATCTTAGGAGCACCTTTTATTGTTAATACTGTGTATTCATATGGCAGTTTCTGGCCTTACTACCTATAAATATGCTTGTCTTTTTTTTGCATCATCGCATATTTTCATCCAGCCATAATCCAACTCGCTTTTTTAAGTGATCAACCAATGCATCCCGTGTAATGGTTCCGTCTAAATACTCCCGAAGTTCCTCGTAAAGAATGCTCCGTAATTCTTTGGGCATCGGCTTTTGCGGAGTTGCTCTTTCCAGGAGATCATAAAAGATTTGCTCGTCCTTTGCATAATCTGGCTTGTCCGGAATCTTTATGGTGGGATAACCAGACATATATAATACCGTGCCCCCGTCCATTCCCCGTATCTGTGCCTTTAGTATGTCCTTTCTGACGCTAAAATTAAAGTTAAGGGCTTTACTTGCAAGCTTCTGCACTTCCTCGGACAAAAGGTACTTCAAAAAAGCCAGTGCGGCGGCTTTTTCCTTGACGCTCGCCGTATTCCTTATGGTCAGGGGGGAAACGGAACATAGATAGTGCCCGCTTCCCTCCTTCGAAGGGTATCCTACAAAATACGCGTCTTCCCCGTAAAAAAGTCTGTATGCTTCCAATTCCTCTGGTTTTGTGATCGTAACTCGGTGACAAAGCGCGCCTCCCTCTGGCCACAGCATTTCGTCCTCCGGTCTCAGCTCGCTGCTTGCATAATACCTGCCCGCCAGATCCAAAAGCTCCTGAAACTCCCTTGTCTCAAAACTTCCGCCTCCGAGCTCGGTACTCAGGAAATAATTATCCTCCATGCCGTGGTTCAAGATGTCAGAAAACAGCGTCAACCCGCAGTCCCCAGACTGATAATTTGCAATTGCACTGACAGGCTTTTCCCTGACGAGACTTAAAAATTCCTCATAGTCCCAATGCCCAGAATTTTTTTCCTTAGTTATTACGGTTTGAATCCAGAAATTGCTTACGACGCCATACAGCCGCCCGTTTATTTCCCCAGCCTTCATGGCATCTTCCACAAGCTCCCCGTCCAAGCCAAGCTGGGTAAACAGGTTGTCCAACGGCATCCAAAGCTTCTCTTGCTCCTCAAATCCCGTAAGATACGTGTCAATCAGCACAGGACCGTCCCCAGTAATCAGCTTTGTCAAAAGAAGCTTCTCGTCGTAATCGTCCCTTACGGAAACATGATACGAAGGAAACCTCTTGTTAAACTCGTTAGCCGCGCTCTGGTACACATCCTTCATATTGGATGAAACGGCAAGCTCAAGCTCCGTGATCTCACTCTTCTCGCCCGTTTCCTCGAGGGAAAGGTACCAGTACACTCCGTTGCTTTCATAGATTACCTGCATCCGGCCGTCCTTTGTCTGCTGCAGTTCATGTATGTAGCTGACGCTGATCCCGTGTTTTGACCATACATAGAGTTCTTCTTCAATCCCATCGGTCGTTCGGCAGATTCCCTTTTGGTTCGCCGTTAAGACAGTTCCTTCCTCTGCCAAGGAAATGAACCATTCCATGTTTTCGTCTGTCATGGGAATTTCCACCAAGGTTTTCATACTGCCTTCGTCCTCATCCCATCGGAGCAAATAGTGCCTGTCTTCCGGGAGTAATCTGCCCAAATGATAAGTCCTTGCATGAAGAATCACATTACCGTCTGCGTCAAAGGACAGCTCTGGCGAAAACAAGCCTTCGTCCTGCCATGTAAACAACCTGTTTCCTTCCTCGTCCATGACATAGTATTGCCAGGGAATGAATTCGTCGTTAGGATTCTTGGTCGCCATGTTTGTTATTATGTGGATGCGTCCGTCCGAGTCTTTTTTGCATCGGTCTGCGAACTGATACCTGATCTCATCGTTAACAAAAAATTTCACTTCCGTTTCACGCTTAATTTGCATCGTTTCGTCAGTTTCCAAAAAGCTTAACCTGTGACTGTCGTCAGCAGTTGTCTCCGCCACAAAAAGGAGAATGTCGTTTGATTCCCATACGGATCCGATCCTCCAGACAATCATACTTTTCTCATCGGAATATGTAAACTTTTCCCTAACGTCGGCTCCTGAATTCTTGGCAATACACAATTCATTCCAGCATTTCTCAAAGGTATCGTATGCATGCCGTCCGCAGTAAACACCCTGAGATTGTCCAATGGCGCATCCCACAGGCCAGACATAATTCTCGCCCCCTGCCTTGTCATCTGCCGTAATAATCAGCGAATGCCTTGCAATTGCCATGTAAGCATCCAATGTATTATCAGCGGCCGCATTCCCGACTTCTTCAAGGATCTCAAGTTCTTCCAAGGGCTTTTCTGTAAAGTTCTCTTCGGATGCCTGGAGATCTTTTTGAGCCTTTAGTGCACTATCACATCCCGACAACAAAAGCAGAATTATCGCCCATATGACAAATTTTTTCCCAAGCTTTTTCTTCACAGATTGACTCCTTTACACATATCAGTCTCCGCCAGTCCATGGTTCATTCGTATTTGTTGCGGCATGTCGTAGATAACAGTGCGTATGAATCGATCCTTGTTCTGGCGAATGGCAATACACGCACCTAGTTTCGCAGTATTCATAATTTTTTGTGCGGTCGCAATGTACATATTCACCTATCTCTGGTATATAATGCATGTGCGGTCCAAAGATTTCACTATACCCAGCTCCAAGTAAATGATGATCCTGATATACATGAGATTCTGTCGGTGAATACGGACACCAATCATCTGCAGCCAACACTTGATTTGAGCAAAAACCGCCCAAAACCATCACCATAGCTAATAGAATTGCTAAATAATTTTTCTTTACTCTCTTCATTCCATACACCTCCTTTTTTTGACCATTTTTTCTCGTTACTTCTCTTTTGATCTCATAGGCATCACTCCTTTTTGATTTTTGAAACTAAGAGGAAATTATATGTTTAAAAGTACGGATCCGACATGAACACACTCAGGAGGAACCTTGTGTAATTCATGTTCTTAGTTTTTATTGTAATGCTTACTAATAAACATTTTTGGAATTAACATAATTTCGCTCTTAATTGACAAATTTACCAAGAGTGATCCCTAAATCCGTGATTGGGTCACGAAGAATTTGTAGTATCCTTTTTTATCTTAGCAGGTATGGCAACAATTAACAACATAGCTTCTATAAACATTGCGATGCTGGCAGATGTTCTTAAAACCCAAAAGTCACCATATCCTGCAATAAGATAACATCCTAAATTAACGAATCCAAACAATATTGCCATGCGACGAAATCTTTTTCTCTTCTTATCACTCAACCTTCTTTTTTCACTTTCAAGCGGAGCCAGCTGCATTATTGCTGCCAATCCAAATCCCATAGCATATGGCTGTATAATCTCAGGCCATAAGTCATATTTCCAAACCAACTCCGCGAGCAATAAAATAAGTTCTGTCAAAAACATGCACGTGCCCCTGCTTCTGGCATGTACTCCTCCAGCAAACCTTCGAATCGGAATCAGAAACAGAAAAAGACTCAGAAGGAAAACCGTAGTATGAAGGATCCAGCTCACAAAAAGCGCGATCATCCCGGCGCAACACTTCAAAAGAACCAATTCTACTCCATAACAGTATATATTGTACTCTTTTTCTTGGATGACCCCATACTTTTGCATTTCATCTGTAATCTGTTTTACAATATTCATAAAAACCATCCTTAGTATATCATGTTGAGTCTTCACTGTATATGTGATTGTGTCACCCATATAATGATATATTTTTTTATCCGCATAAACTAAAATTGAGAATAGACAGGATTTCATCGTTTGGCTTTAAGCCTAAATTGGAGGGTCGCGATGGATCAAAACCGTAATCTCCATAAAGATATTGGAAAAAACATAAAATTACTTCGGAAACATAGAGGGCTTAGTGTCGAGCAACTGGCGAAAGACACTCACATGGCTGAAGGAACAATTAAAAATATTGAATCTGGTGCGGCTGCATCTTTTCAGGTGTATTGTGAAATCGCTAATTCTCTGGATGTTCCTTTGGACGCATTAACCCCTGATTATGTCTCACGTTCCTCCATGTCAGGCATCAATTCTGCAGACATGCAAATTTTCATTGAAGCATATCGTAGCAATTCCGAGGATATTCGCGATTTGTTAATGAATGTAATTAAATCCTTCCTCTCTAAGAAATAAAACAAATATTCCTATTTTTCCTATTTTCATCTTATTTCTTAGGAAGGTATTTTTCCCTAATTGACAAAATTAGGCGCTTGATGAGCAAAAATAAAAGACTTCAGCAAATTTAATGCTTTGCTGAAGTCTTTGCTTTACCTAATTAATCGCTTCTTGGTTAAAGATGTTACTCTAATTCCTCTGGTACTTCAGGTTCATAAAGAACAAGAAAGCAGGCAGAGTTTAATGTCATTTTTACAACAAGTTCCGCTACTGCCGCAAAAGCAGTAAGAATGACCATATGCATACTTTTCATTGTAATACACCTCCTTTAGGTAGGCTGCCTTTCGGCGTTTATGGGTTACTCCATGGATTCAGAACTCACGTGAATTCACAATTCCATTTTAACCCTCAGAAAAAGATTTATTTGAAATTAACATAATTACGCCATTAATCGACAAATTTAGCCTTTTTTATCACGGGATTCGTGACTCCGTCACTTCAATATACTCTTTTTTTATATATTTTAAATACAAAAACGGCCTGCCTCAGCAGACCGTTCGCTTTTCTTAATTATGAACTTTCATTTTTTCGTAGTTTTCTATAAACTCTTCTATACTATTTGCCCTCGCAGCCATCTTATTTAACATGCTAAGAACCGAAAGGCTTCTCTCTGCACGAATCTCATCCTTCAGGAGAGTTGGCACATCTCCAAGATCTTCGAGTAACTCTATAACCGATTCTGCCTTGCCTTCCGCTTTACCTTCCGCCTTGCCTTCCGCCTTGCTGTCCCTCTTGATCAGTTTTTCCCTTGCTTCCCAGGTACAGTCCAGTATCATACTCTTCCTCACCTCGTCCTTTCTCTCCTCAAAGAACCTCGCCAGCACGCCTTCCCTGACGCATTCCTCCATGGCGCGGTCTATGGCCACACCCAGCTCCTGTTCCTCGCGATATCTTCTGACCTTGTCCACAAAGCAGACATACCCCCTCAATGTAGACGATTTCACCAGCAGTTCGCGATTTTCCTCCGCATTCAGGTTGTACTGCACGCACCGAACCTCCAGGTCGGCTTCCTCCCCCTTTTTCAGCGGCCTGCAAAAGGCCGAGGAAAGGCGCATCCTCTCCACCGCCGGCCGCTTCTCCTCGCCATTATAAAACGACACGAAGTGAGGGGTCGGAATCTCCACCAAACCTCTTCCATATACGTCCCTGTTGTTTCTTTTGATCCATATCTTCAGGTAATCCGTGTAATAGATCACCTCCCGCAGGGGCATGTTCGGATTGTGGGTTGACTGATGCTCATAGAAATGAATCTCTCCCCCGATCAAAAAGGACGCGTCATTTCTCACCGTCAGGGAGATCCCGGCCTTCAGCCTTTCAACCTGCACGACTCCCGGATCCTCGTAGTGCGACCCGTTTAGCACGTTATAAACATCCAGGGCGTGCTCCGGATACTCCATAAGCATGGAAAACACGTCACTGACAACCTCCCTGTTCCCCATGGGAACATTCACGCCCGCCTCAGGGACCGCGGCGGCCCCCTTCTCTTTTTCTTTCATAAGATTCCTCCTTTGCAATGATTTTCCGACAAATCATCTTTAGGAAAAAAATCTAAGGAGGTCAAAACGCCTTTATCCCTCGTCTTCCTTCAGAAAATCTGTCGTTTTGGGTAAGTGTGGAAAGCATAGATTTTCTGAAAAATAGACTTGAATTAGACTGGCAGGATGCCAAAAGAAAATCTGCTTTGAGGAAAGCATAGCACATCCCCAAAGCAGATACAAGCACTTTATAAAACTTTTATAAGCAAACTAGCTTACTCTTTCAAGATCTCATCATAGAGCTCTAGTCCGAAGCTGGTTTGCTGCGGCGCGTGAGGGATCATGTGGAAGGTTCTGCTTCCGTCCTCTAGGCGCTCCGCGCAAAGGAACGCCGCGTCCGTTCCCTCCTGCCCCATCTCCTCGTACAGCCTTTGCGCGAAGGACAGAAGGTGCGTCACTGTGAGGATCCGAACGCCTTCTTCCTTTAACGCCTTCACAATGTCATAGGCGATGGCGGAGCCTTCTTTCTCAGTCGTGGTGGCAAAGGATTCATTTAAGAGAAGCAGGGAGTTCTCCTCGAGCCGCTGTATGATCAGGTGCATTCGCTTTAGCTCTTCGTCGAGTCTGCCGCTGTTCATTGCGCTGTCCTCGCGCCTCGTAAAGTGTGTAAAAAAGCTCGGATATAATCCGCTCTGATAGCGTTTCGCCGCCACCATCAGGCCGCACTGCATCATGATCTGTGCGATGCCGATGCTGCGAAGGAAGGTCGATTTTCCGCCCTGATTTGCTCCCGTGATGACCGTCAGGAGCTTCCCGTCAAGGCTTCCGGTGTTACCCACGGCCTTCGCCCCGCTCGTCATCACCATGACCATTTCCTTTAGGTCCTTATAGCTTAAGGAATCCTGCTCCCCCACCTCCGGGAAACAATCCTCCAGCTGATATCTTTTCATCTGATGATAAATGTTAATGGCTCCAAGATAGAAGCCGATCTGAAACCGAAGCTGCTCAAAGAAGGCTCCAAAGGATTGCAGCACGTCTCCGCAACAGGCCATGACATAGCTCACGGTCTGGTATTCCAGCTCCGCGGCATCCGCCTGCAGCGCCGTGTTCTTATAAAGAGCCACGTACTGCGGCAGCATGGTATTGATCCTTCCCTGAAGCTTTGCCTTAATGCCATAGGGATTCGAATAGTTTTCCACCTTATTCTCCAGCTTCTCCAGCTTCAGATCCCCAAGCTTTAACCCGTCCGCCAAGCCGCAGTCGATCTGGATCACGGGCTTATTCAAGTGAAAGACGTTCCGCTCGGCGCGCCTTACGGAGGAATCCGCATAAAAGGTCACGTCCTGCAGGATCTTTTCCAGCTCCTCCTGCCTTTCGGGAGAAAACTCCGCGAGGATCCTCTCCAGCAGATCGGAAAAGCCCTTCGAAGTTAATCCGTCCATGTTTTCCAACAGCAGATTTCGCACGGATTCCATGCCGGATAGAAGAAGTCGGAACACTTCGATGTCGGTGATGAGCTCTGCCTTTGTATCGCGAATGCTGGTATGGTTCTTTGTCTTTCCAAGCTTTTCCCAATCCTCCAGCACCTTCGTCGCTAACAGGTACAGCTTTCCAACGAAGGTCTCGTTTCGAAGGCAGTCCTTCAGGATCGCCTGTCGATAGAGGACTTCCTCCCTCGTTCTTAGCGGCACGCAGGCGACTCTTCGCATGGACTGGGACAAAAAGGAATCCGCATGCTCCGCATAGACGACCCGGCTGGCATTCACGACGCTGTCATGGCCGGCCGCACGAAACAAAGCCTCCAGGCCGAGATCCTTCACGATCCCCTGCCAGTCAGCATATTGCTTGATGGGCATCCAGTCCTTATAGGAATATAATAGCTTTACGTTCACGAGAATCTCTCCTTTATCTGAAGATAGGTCAGGCCATATTTCTCCACTTGTGTGATCGCGCCGGCAAGCTCCTTCGCCTCGCTCCTTGCGATCCGATAGGTCTGCGTCATGTTCTCGTCCACCATCGCGCGCAGGCTGACGACGCCGTCACATGCCTTGGAAAGCTCACTTAAATGCGTTACGTAAATGCCTTGGAACCCTTGTCCGATAAAGTATTCCAGCACGCGCTTTCCCATGATGCACGCATCATAATTTGCCGCCGTCGTAAAGAGCTCATTGATCACGACAAAGGCCTCTTCCTTGGTCTTTTCCATCATGGGCTTAAGTCGCTCTAACTCATCCATCAGCTTTCCGCGGCCGGTATCCGAGCTCTCCTCCACGGAAAAGTGTGTCAGAAGCTCTTTATAATAGGGCAGCGTCGCTTCCGCGGCCGGCACGTCGAGGCCCATTTTCGTAAAATATACAAGCTGTCCGAGGCTCCTTGCAAAGGTGGTTTTTCCGCCCTGGTTGGGACCCGTCAGAACAAAAAATCTTTCCCCTTCTTCATATTCCGCGTCATTCGATATGACCTCTCTGTCGCTCTCCATATTGTGGATCGCGAGCGCCAGGTCATACAGACCCAGGACGGAAAAGCTGCCCTTTGAAATTTTTGGCGTGCAAAACGTAAATCCGTTCGCGCGCATCTTTTCCAAAAAGCGGAAATATGCCACGTAAAAGGAAATCTCCGGCGGAAGGGCAAGGATCACTTCCCGCGCATAATCATTCCATTGTTTTTCATAGGATTTCAGATGAGTAAAGAATTCTTTGTGATTCTTTTCGAAGAGATGGAGGATCTCCGTCTCCAGATCAGACAGATCGAAATCAGACAAAAACGGACTCTTAAACAGAGCCTCCGTCTTTGGAAATTGTTCTTTCAAATAGGCATCATAGGTTCCCTTGCCGGTCCCTTCCGTGACAAGAAAACGATCCTTTTCATAAGTCAGCAGCACGCGAAATCCGAAAAGTTCCTTGGAAAGGCGCATGGTTTCTTCAAAGAATGCCGAATATCCGGCCTCCTTTGTCTGCGCCGTCAAGGTTTCGCGAAGACCGAGCAGACCTTTGGAAATAAGCTCCTGCTTTGAAAGTGCTGCCTTCAGGCCCTCTAAGGCTTCCACGTAGCAGGCTGCCCCCCGAAGAAACCAAGTCTGTCTTTGCTCCTTAGCTTCCACCTTTTCCATGCGCTCTAGACAGGTGCTCCGCATTCTCATTCTCTCTAAGAATTCAACAAATGCCGTAAGGAGCGCCTTCTCCCGGATCTCCGTAAAAATGCTTCTTCGATACTCCTGCGTCTCTAAGTCCAGGGGCATGGAAAAATAAAGCGCTTTTACGTCCTCGCCCCATCCGTCACAGATCTTTTCAATGATCTGATCAATATTTAAGTCCAGAAAAAGCTCCTTGTTTTCCGCCTCTTCCAGTTTGCCATCCTGCGCCTTTAACAGATGAAACATCCTACCCCTCTACTTTCCCATAGAAAGCGCCTATGCGGTTGCCGATTCCGGTTCCTTATCCTTGGAATACAAGAGCTTTAAGATGATCGGCGTGGAAATGCTCGATACGATGATGAGCAGGATCACGGCGGTGAAATACACCGGCGTAAGTAACCCGACGGAAAGACCTTTTTGCGATACGATCAGGGCCACCTCGCCGCGGGTCATCATGCCAACGCCAACCTTTAAGCTGTCTTTTACGTTAAATCTGCAGATCTTTGCCATCAGTCCGCAGCCAATGATCTTTGCGACAAGTGCCACCAGCACGAATCCGATCGAGAAGATGATAATTCCGGCGTCAACGTTGTCAATGCTGGTCTTTAGTCCGATGCTGGCAAAGAAGACCGGTCCAAAGAGCATGTAGGAATTGATGTCAATCTTCTCATCAATGTACTGCGAATCCTGGATGGAACAGAGGATGATCCCGGCCACGTAAGCGCCGGTGATGTCTGCGATCCCAAACCATTTCTCCGCGCCATACGCGAACGCGAAGCAAAGTGCCAGTCCAAGGATCGGGATTCTTCTGGTGTGCGGATACCGGGCATCGAGCTTTTGGAAGATCAGATATAGAATAAATCCAACGCCGACGGCCGCTAAGAAGAACAGGAAGGTGGAGATCACAACGCCCATCGGATCTGTATCCGGATTCTTAAATCCGATCACAAAGGTCAGGACGATAATGCCGATCACGTCGTCAATGATGGCGGCGCTCAGGATCGTCGTGCCGACCTTCCCCTTTAGTTTTCCTAACTCCTTCAAGGCTTGGACAGTGATCGAAACACTCGTCGCCGTCATGATCACGCCGACGAACACGGCCTTATAAAATTCCTCCGAGCCCCAGGGCGACACGCCATACAGACCCATGTATAAAAGGGTTCCGCCCACCAGGGGAATAAACACGCCGGCGCAGGCGATGAGGAACGCGATCGGACCCGTCTTCATCAGATCCTTCAAGTTCGTTTCCAATCCCGCTGAGAACATCAGGAGCACCACGCCGATCTCCGCCATGTGCGTTAAAAACTCCGTCTGCTCCACCAGTCCCAGGATACTTGGCCCGATGAGCAGACCCGCTATGATCTCGCCGACCACCTGCGGTGCCTTAAACTTCCTCGCCACAATCCCAAAAAACTTCGCGAATATCACTATGATCGCCAAATCCCTAAATATCGAATATGCTTCCATTTCCTTCCTCTTCCTAATAAACCAACTCTGCTTATCTTCGTAAGCATATTTATTATACACATAAATCATTAAAAATCAAACAAAAAAGCCTTTTCTGAATCATTTCGCTCAGAAAAGGCTTTCTTTTTGATTGATTAATCGTCTTCTTCTTCCTTGGGAAGGTTGATCTCCTTGTCGGGATCGTCCTCGACGTCCTCTAAGAAGCCGTGCTCCGCATTCAGCTCAGACTCAGCATATTCCGCGTCCACGCTGGCTTCGGCATCCTCGATGTTGTCGAACTCCTGATTTCCGTCAGAGATCTTCTCACGAACCTTGGCGATCTGTGCGATCTTCACGCCATCCTTTACGTTCATCATCTTCACGCCGGAGGTGATCCTTCCAAGCTTTGAGATCTCTTGCATTCTCAGCTGGATAATGATGCCCTCGGTCGTGATCATCATGATCTCATTGTCATCATTCACGGCCTTGACGCCAACGACATAGCCCGTCTTTTCGGTGATCTTATAGCACTTCACGCCCTTGCCGCCGCGCTTTTGCACGTGGAACTCATAGAGGTAGGTGCGCTTTCCAAGACCATTTTCGGAAACGATGAGGAGGGAGTCGCCCTGGCTTTGCAGCTGCATGCCGATGATCTCGTCCTGATCCTCTAAGCTCATGCCGATCACGCCCATGGAGGTTCTTCCGGTCGGACGAACGTCCGTCTCCTTAAAGCGGATACACTGACCGAACCTCGTCACAAGGAAGATCTCGTCGTCATTCTTTGTGGTCTTCACTTCGATGAGCTCATCATCGTCGCGAAGGTTGATGGCTGCGAGTCCATTCTTTCTGACATTCGCATATTCCACCAAAGAGGTCTTCTTCACAATACCCTTACGGGTCACCATGAAGAGGTTCTTTTCTTCTTCATATTCCTTGATGGGGATCATGGCGGTGATCTTCTCTCCGGGATTGAGCTGGAGGAGGTTCACGATCGCCGTGCCGCGGGCCGTCCTTCCGGCTTCAGGGATTTCATAAGCCTTCAGACGATATACGCGTCCCATGTTGGTGAAGAAATTCAGGTAATGATGATTCGTCGTCATCAGCAGGTCTTCGATATAGTCATCCTCGATGGTCTGCATTCCCTTGATGCCCTTGCCACCGCGGTTCTGGGCCTTGAAATTATCCACCGTCATACGCTTGATGTAGCCAAGCT
>CAMZDG010000004.1 GCA_947305245.1 uncultured Lachnospiraceae bacterium | reverse complement strand
CGCCGCCGATGGAACCAACCTCAGCCTCGATGGACATTCCCTTGCCGTGTGCCTTTGCAACCAGCTCGGTGGTCTTCTGAACGTTCTCCTCCAGTGCATAGTGAGATCCGTCAAACATGATGGATGAGAAACCTGCCTCGATGCACTTATAGCAGCCTTCCACGGTGCCGTGATCCAGATGCAGTGCAACGGGAACGTCAATGTCAAGATCCTTTAAGAGACCGTTTACCATGCCAACGACTACGTCATAGCCGCCCATGTACTTGCCTGCGCCCTCGGACACGCCAAGGATCACGGGGCTCTTTAACTCTTTTGCGGTCAGAAGGATCGCCTTCGTCCACTCCAGATTGTTGATGTTGAACTGGCCTACTGCATAATGGCCTGCTTTCGCTTTTTTCAGCATTTCAGTTGCAGAAACTAACATGTGATTACCCTCCGTATGTGATATTTCGTTCTAAAACAGGCCGTTTTACGCCATTTTTAGGGCCGTACCTGCATTCGAATCGTTTTCTTCTAACAAATATAGCATAATTCTTTTGAAAAGAAAAGAAAAATCGTAGCTTATCGTCATCTTTTCTCAAAAACAATGCTCACCACTAATCGATGCGCACCTTTACCGTCTTATGAAGGTTCCTGATGACTGCCTTCCTGTGCATTCCGCCGTTTTCCCCGTCCAGCGTCCAGGCGATGGGCTCCGCCCCTTCCACCGTCAGCTCTGCCGTGCGGAAGCAATACATCATCTCGGAATCAATGTCCCTGTTGAGCAGGGATGCCATGATGCTGTTGAACTCCGCCGGATTGTTTGGCATCTTGATCAGCGTCACCTCGAACAGACCGTCATCCATCTTCACGTTCTTCCCGGTAATATTCTTGAATCCGCCCACGGACCTGGAATTCGTGATCATGCCAAAGATGAATTCGTCCTCGATCACCCGACCGTCATAGGTCACCTTCAGCGGAAAGGACCGAATGGCAGACAGGCGCTTTACGCCCTCGAGCACGTAGGCCAGATGCCCCAACACATTCTTCATCTCCTGATCCGTCTCGTAGGATACGTCCGTAAAGAGCCCAAACGCCGCGATATAAACGAAGACGTCCTCATTAAAGGTTCCCATGTCACAGGCGAAATCCCGCCCGGAGACTGCCGTCTTCGCCGCCTGCTCCATATTCTTGGAAAGTCCAAGGCTCTCGCCGTAATCGTTGGTGCTGCCTGCGGGAATATAGCCAAGAGGCGTGCGAAAACCGCTCTGGATCATGCCCGTCACGGTCTCATCCAGCGTGCCGTCCCCGCCGCAGCAGACCACGAGCTCATACTCCTTGCTCCTGTCCTTTACGACCTCCCTGGCTTCGTCCCTGCGGCGCGTGGGAACCACCGTCAGTTCATAGTCCGCCTCCGCGAACACGTCCAGCACTTCCGCCAGCTTTTCACAGATCTTTCCCTTCCCCGCCTTCGGGTTATAAATAAATAACAATTTCTTCTTCATACTCTTCTCCAAAAAATATAATGGCAGAACCAATTCCCCCATTGGCTCTGCCATACCCTCCAATCATCCTGTCGCAATTCCCTTACTTGCCGCTCAGGAAATGCTCGATCCCTCTTACGGCTACCTGCTCGTCATCGCCGTCAGCCGATACCTCCAGCGTCTCGCCGTTATCCAATGCCAGAGTCATCATTCCCATAATGCTCTTCGCATTGACGCGACGATCATTGGACTGGATATAGATCTTGCTGTTATACTTGCTGGCTTCCTGCACCAGAAGCGCGATCGGTCTAGCCTCCAACCCATGTTCAAGATTTACCAGGATGTCCCTTACTACCATGATACTGCTCCTTTCAAAACAACCCAACCAAATAGTTCTAGTTTCTGACTGACTCAGCAAGCTCACTCAGCTTACGCAGCCTGTGATTCACGCCAGATTTTCCCACCGGGGGATCCAAAAGCTGGCCGAGATCCTTCAGCGGCGCATCCGGATTCTCAAGTCGCACCTGAGCCATTTCGCGCAGCTGCGCAGGCAATCTGGAAAAGCCATAGGCATCTCTTAGGAATTCAATGTCACTGATCTGCCTTGATGCCGCGCTCACGGTCTTACTGATGTTGGCCGTCTCACAGTTTACCCGCCGGTTGATGGAATTTCGCATCTCCTTTAGGATCCGGAGATTCTCCAGATTCATCAGGGACACGTGCGCCTCCATGACATTCAGCAGATCGACAATTCCCGATCCCTCTTTTAGATAGACAACGTGATACTTCTTTCGAAGGACGATCTTGGCCTCCACCTCGAAATTCGCCATCACGCTTCTAAGCTGCTCCGCCTTTTCCTTTGTGGGACACACAAATTCCAGGTGATAAGCCTTACTGGGATCACTGATGGACCCCACGCTCAGGAACGCGCCGCGAAGAAATGCCCTCTGGCAACAGGAGTTTTTCAAAAGAAGACTGCTGACCACGTCCTCCGGGTTTCCTATCTTATGAAAGAGATCCTGCATCTTAGCCTCGTCGATCCAGTTGTCCGTATCTATATTAAATGTTTTTTTCAATAATGTAAAGCATTTTCTCACAATCATTTCATTTTCCGTCTGAAGCCCTATGGCATAACGGCCTTCGCCGTCCCTGCCAAACTCTCCGCAGAAATGAAGAATTGCGGCCAATTCCGCGAGCTGACAATGCCTCGCCGGACTGACGTGCTTTGCAAGTTCCTGCTTTACTTCCCCTGAAAAAGACATCTCCGTACCTCTATCATTCCCAAATTATCCGCGTTTATTATCGATGTCCCTGTGATCCAGCTTCATGCCATAATCTCCCTTATTCTTCATTCGGTCATACAGGGCATTGGCCAGCGTCACGCTTCTGTGCCTGCCTCCGGTGCACCCGATGGCGATCACCAGACGATATTTTCCCTCCTTGACGTAATTCGGGATCAGGAATTGCACCATGTCCGTCAGCTTATCAAGGAATTCTCCCGATTCGGGATGACTCATGACAAAGTCCTGCACCTCCTTGTCATTTCCCGTCTTCGTCCGAAGCCCGTCAATATAATAAGGATTCGGAAGGAAACGAACGTCGAACACGAGGTCCGCATCATTGGGAATGCCATACTTGAAGCCAAAGGAGGTCACGGTCACCATCAGATTATTATAGGACTCATTCTGCACAAAGATGCGCTCCAGCTCCGCCTTGAGCTCCCTCGTCAAAAGGTTCGAGGTGTCGAGGATGTAATCCGCATCCTTCCGAAGCTCCTGCAAAACCTCTCGTTCCTTTTGAACGCCATCCTCCACACGGCCATAGGGCGCCAGCGGATGCAGCCTTCTCGTCTCCTTATACCGCTTGATCAGACTGTTGTCGTCGCTCTCCAAAAAGAGGATCTCTAAGGGATAGCCTTTCCCCTTTAGGGCCTTCAGGATCTCATGCGCCTCTTCGAAGTGCTCGTCCGCACGTACGTCAAGGCCAAGGACCATCTTGTCGATCTCATTCTCCGGCATGGCGATCAGTTCCACGAATTTCTCCACCAATGCCAGCGGAATGTTGTCCACACAGTAAAACCCTGCGTCCTCGAGCATTTTCAGCGCGGTCGTCTTACCGCTGCCGCTCATGCCCGTCACAATAATCAGTCTCATGAAATCGCCTCCTTAGAAAAATAACCTCAAAAATCGCCCAGGAAGATGACTTCGGGTTCCAGGGTGACGTCAAAGGTGTCCTTGACAATGTTCTGGACGTGACGAATGAGAGTCATAATATCGCCGGCCGTGGTCGTTCCCGGCTGCGTGTTGATGAGAAAGCCACAATGCTTTTCGGAAACCTGTGCGCCGCCGACGGAAAACCCGCGAAGCCCCGCATCCATGATGAGCTTGCCGGCGAAATGTCCCTCCGGACGCTTAAAGGTGCTCCCCGCGCTGGGGAATTCCAGCGGCTGCTTCTCCCGTCGTTTGGCGGCAAGACCGTCCATCACTGCCTTGATCTGGGCAGGATTCCCCTCGGCCAGTGCGAATTCCACCTCCGTCACGACATATGCCTGTCCCTTGATGCTGCTGGTGCGATATCCGAATTCCATGGTTTCATTGTCGAGATTCCAGAACTCGCCCTCCGGGCTTAAAACCTCCACATTCTTCACCACCTGGCTCATGTCCCCGTCATAGGCGCCCGCGTTCATCACCACGCCGCCGCCAACAGTCCCGGGGATGCCGGAAGCAAATTCCAGGCCCGTCAGGCCATGCTCCATGGCCGCCCTCGCCGCCTGCGCCATGGTGGCGCCGGCCTGCGCGATCAGACGCGTCCCTTCGACCCGGATCTCATTCATGCCCGTCTGGATCTTTAAGATGACGCCGCGATATCCCTGATCGCTCACCAAAAGATTGCTTCCGTTGCCCATGACAAAGAACGGGATCCCCGTCATGCCAAGGAACTTACAGATCTTTTTTAATTCTTCCTTGTCGCAGATCTCGATCAGGCAGTCAGCCGGTCCTCCCACCCGAAAGGTGGTATGCTGACTCATCGGCTCCTGAAGATGAATGTTTTCTTCTTTTGTATACCCTTTGATCGTCCGTACTGCCGTCTCACTGATCATACTGCATACCTTTCCTGAAAAACTTACGCTACGCCGCTCCCTAAAGGGCGACATCGCGCCTTATTTTAAGATCAGCGCCGCCGCGCCATAAATTCCCGCGTCATTTCCCAAGGTCGCCAGCTTAAACTGCGCCTTGCCGCAAGGATAGAACACATACTTTTGGAATGCAGGCTCCACGAAGCTAAGCAGGATCTCTCCCGCCTTGGAAACGCCGCCTCCGATGACGAAGACCTCAGGATTCACCACGGCCGCAACCGCCGCAAGTCCCTTTCCAAGATAATCGCCAAACTGCTCCGCGATCTCGATCGCCACCGCGTCTCCCGCCTTCACTGCATCGAACACGGTCTTCGCGGAATTCTCCCTGCCGCGCAGGCAGCTGGGCGCATCATCCTTCGCCAGCCTTCTTCTCGCAAGCCTAGCAATGCCCGTCGCGGATGCATATTGCTCCAGGCACCCCTTCTTCTTGCAGCCGCAGCACTCCGTCTCGTCATCCTCGAGATGAATGTGTCCGATCTCTCCGCCCGCGCCGGTCGCGCCGCTCAAGATCTTTCCGTTGATGATGATGCCGCCGCCGACGCCGGTTCCCAGCGTCACGGCCACCATGTTGGAATAGCCCTTGCCGCCGCCCTGCCAAAGCTCGCCCATGGCAGCCACGTTCGCGTCATTGTTCGCCTTCACCGGCACGTCGATATATTGATGCAGGATCTCGGGAATGTTGAGAACGCCCCAGCCAAGGTTCACTGCGCCGCCGACCATGGTTCCCTCGTCGTCTACCGCACCCGGCGCGCCAACGCCGATCCCCTTCACTTCTCCGAGGGCAATGCCCTTCTCCTCCATCTTAGACAGAATGCTCTTTGCCACGTCCGGCAAGATGGCCTCCCCGCCATTTTCCTTCCTCGTGGGGATCTCCCACTTATCCAGCACCTTTGCCGTCTCGTCAAACAGTCCTAATTTCACGGTCGTACCGCCGATATCCACTCCGAATGCGTACATTGTCTCGCCCTTTCTTTTTCCTTACTTCTCAGCCGCCATTTTCACGCCATCACAGTCTTAGCGTCCATCGGCCATTCTCATGCTCCGCCTATTGGCCGTTATCATAATCATCATCGTCCTCGTCCCTGCGCCTAGCCAGTGACTGCTGCACTCTCGCATACAGCTCCTGCGCCGCGTTATAGCCCATCTTCTTCTGACGATGGTTAACAGCCGCGGATTCGCAGATCACTGCGAGGTTACGGCCGGGACGGATGGGAATGTTGTGGCAAACCACCTTATTTCCCAAGTATTCCGTGTAATTCTCCTCCAGCCCAAGCCGGTCATAATCCTTATCCTTATCCCAGTCCTCCAGCCTGATCACCAGGTCAATGCTCTGGGTATCCTTGACGGAGGAAGCACCGAACAATGCCTTCACGTCGACGATGCCGATGCCGCGAAGCTCGATGAAATGCTTCGTGATGTCCGGAGCCGAACCGATCAGGGTATCGTCACTGACCTTGCGAAGCTCCACCACGTCATCCGTCACCAGACGGTGTCCACGCTTGATCAGCTCCAGTGCGGCCTCCGACTTACCGATGCCGCTCTCGCCCGTGATCAGCACGCCCTCGCCGTAAACGTCCACCAGAACGCCGTGCACGGAAATGCAGGGCGCCAGCTTTACGTTCAGCCAGCGGATGATCTCCGCCATGAACGCGGAAGTCGACTTTTTCGTCACAAATACGGGGATCTTATGCTTATTCGCGATCTCCAGGAAGATCTCGTCCGGCTGCAGCTCCCTGCAGAACACCACGCCGGGGATGGTCTCATAGCTCAGAAGCTGGTCATAGACCTCGCGCTTTCGCTCGTCGGTCAGCCCTCCCATATAGGAATATTCCACGAATCCGATGACCTGCAGGCGGGCTGCGTCAAAATGTTCAAAATATCCGGCCATCTGCAGGGCAGGCCTGTTGATGTCGGGCTGCGTCACCTTGATCTTTCGTACGTCGATCTCAGGAGTCACGTTTTCCAATTTCATCTTCTCGATCACGCGAGTTAAACTTACGGTTGCCATAGCTTCCTCCTATGCTTTATTATGATTTGACTATATCACACTCTCTGAAAATAGGCCAGTATTTCCTGCGCCACTTTTTCGTTCAGCTCCGGGATGGCCGAGAGCTCCTCCAAGGTCGCATTCCTGATCTCTTCCAGACTTCCAAAGGTCCGCATCAGCGCCTTTCTCCTGGCAGGGCCGATCCCCGGGATCTCTTCCAGGACGGAGCGCACCTGTGTCTTTCCGCGCAGCGACCTGTGATATTCGATCGCGAATCTGTGTGCCTCATCCTGCACCCTGGTGATCAGCTTAAAGCCTTCCGAGTGCGTATCGATGGGGAGCTCCACGTTATCAAAATACAACCCTCTCGTCCTGTGATTGTCATCCTTGACCATGCCACAGACCGGAATGGTAAGCCCAAGCTCGCCCAAAACCTCCAGGGCCACGTTCACCTGCCCCCGGCCGCCGTCCATCATCAAAAGATCCGGAAATCTGGTAAAGCTCCCCAGCTTTTCGTCCATGCCCTTCGCCCGAAGCTCCTTCGCCTCTTCCAAGCCGTGGGTGAACCGCCTGGTGATCGCCTCGCGCATGCAGGCGTAATCATCCGGCCCCGCCACGGTCTTCATTCGAAACTTGCGGTAATCGCTGGGCTTGGGCTTCCCCTTTTCAAACACCACCATGGACGCCACGTTCTCGAAGCCGTTCGTGTTGGAGATGTCGAAGGCCTCCATCCGCTCGATCCCCGGAAGCCCAAGGATCTCCGCGATCTCCTTCACTGCCCCGATGGTCCGCCCTTCCTCGCGCTTTAAGTGCTCCCGGTCCTGACTTAGGATCAGCTTTGCGTTCTGCGCCGCGAGCTCCACGAGCTTTTCCTTGCTTCCGATCTTTGGCACCTTGAGGTACACCCTGGCACCCTTTCTGCCGGAGAGCCACTCCTCTAAGAGCTCCTGGTCCTCCACCTCATATTGCAGCATGATCTCCCGCGGAATAAACGGCGTGCCCGCATAAAACTGCTGCAGAAACTGTCTAAGGGTTTCTTTTTCCGTTCCTTCCGACACATGTGTCATATAATAATGCTCTCTGCCAAGGAGCTTTCCGTCCCGCACAAAGAAAACCTGTACGACTGCCTCCGTGCCTTCCTGGTAGGTGGCGATCACGTCCTTGTCCTCGCCGCCGGAATCCGTGATCTTCTGCTTTTGCGCCAGGGATTTCACGCTTTGGAACAAATCCCGGAAGGATGCCGCCTCCTCGAATTCCAGGTTCTCCGCGGCCGCCTTCATCTTCTGCTCTAAGTCCTTCAAGATCGGCCCATAATTCCCATTCAGGAATTCCATCGCGCCGTCCACCTGCCTGCGGTACTCCTCCTGCGAGACAAATCCCTGACAGGGCGCCAGGCATTGCTTGATGTGGTAATTCAGGCACGGCCGGTCCGCGCCAATGTCCTTCGGAAGATTCCGGTTACAGGTCCGAAGCTGATACAGCTTATTGAGAAGCTCTATGGTATCCTTGACTGCGGCCGCGCTCGTATATGGCCCGAAATACTTTGATCTGTCCTTCTTCATGGTCCGTGAAAACTGGATCCTGGGGAATGCTTCGCCCAGCGTCACCTTCACGTAAGGGTAGGTCTTGTCGTCCTTTAAGAGCGTGTTATACTTGGGCGAATGCTCCTTGATGAGATTATTCTCGAGCACCAAAGCCTCCAACTCCGAATCCGTCACGATATACTCAAAGCGCGCGATCTGCTTCACCATCTGATCGATGGCCGGCCCTCTCCCGATATTCTCACGAAAATAAGACCGCACCCTGTTATGGAGGTTCTTTGCCTTCCCCACGTACAAGATCCCGTCCGCCGCGTCACGCATGATATAGACTCCCGGATTCTTCGGAAGCTTTTTTAACTCTTCTTCCACCTGAAACATAGACTTTCTTTCTCCTTTTCCATCATATCATAATTTCAAGGGACTGCAATGCAAAATAATGAAAATGAAGTGACAAACGTCACACTTCTCAGACAAAAAGAGTGACAATCGCACCTTGAATCCTTTGCCCCCACGGGCTATGATATTATCAGAGAACAAAGCGGACGGTGAAATCGGCCGTGCCGCCGTTAAGAAGGAAACGGACAACGCCCCGGAAAGAATCAGGAAAAGGGCCGATGCGCCCAGGGAAGGAGCAACCATGGAAGAAGAAAAAATCATCAATAACGCGCAGCCAACTGAAGGATCAAAACCTTCGGAAATTCCAACGCCTGCGGAGGAACCCGCTGCAAAGCCACATAAAAAAGGCCATCTACTGAACACCCTAAAGGGCCTGTGTCAAAAGATCGCCGGCGTCTTTCGGGAGTATCCCGTGACCATGGGTGCCATCGTGATCGCGGCCTTCATCGGAACGCTCTTGGTGACCTGGAAAAACAACGACACCTCCATCTATCCTGAGCGCGCCTGTGCCTTTTGCCTCCTCCTTGCCATGCAGACCCTGCTCTTCGAGGAATTCTTCCCGAAAAAGCTTGGCAGACGCATCACAGGATATGGCATTTCCGCCGTGCTCTCCGCCATTTTTGTCTATATCCTGTCCTATCAGGAAAAGCTGCTCTTTGGCATGGAGCAGGATCTGTTGGCGGAATGGACGGCAAAGATCCTGTGCGTCTACGGCGTGGTCATGTTGGGGCTTAGCATTTATCACATGTTCCGCCGCACGGAGGAAGACTTTGAGGTCTATGCGACCAAAGCCTTCTTGGAGCTTCTCAAGGCCTCCGTCTTCTACGGACTGTTCGCGCTGGGCCTGGCCCTCATTATCTGGGTCTTCAACGAACTCATCTTCGACACGGACGAACTCCTCGAACAGGTGGAGATCTTCCTGGCGGGCGGCATCTACGTGCCCATGTGCCTCAAGGCCATCTCCGGAAAGAACGAAGCCCCCGGAAAGTTTGCGAGATTTTGCATCCAGTATGCCCTGCAGCCCCTGCAGCTCGCGGCATTCGCCATCATCTATCTATATATCATAAAGATTTTTGTGACGGGAGACATCCCCTCCAACAAGATCTTCCCCATTTTGGCGTTCCTGTTCTGCGTCGGCATGCCGATCTGGACCATGGTCCACGCTCTGGGTAAGGACGCCTTCCTCCACAGGATCAGCCCTTTTGTGCCCTACGCCTTCATTCCCTTCCTTTTCCTGCAGATATGGAGCCTTGGCATTCGCATCAATGCATACGGAATGACCTATGATCGCTACTTTGGCATCGTGCTGATCCTTCTGGAAGTGGTCTACTTTGTGCTCTATTTCCTACATCACAGGGGAAATAAGCGCTCCATCTCCTGGCTCCTCTTCGTCTTAATGCTCACGGCCTTCCTGACCGTCCTTTGCCCGGCAACCAACTTTGAAGACGTCATCATTCGCTCCCAGATGAAACGCCTGACCGCGCTGCTGGATCAAGAGAGCATCAGTAAGGGCGACGAATCACAGATCAAGAGCGCCTACCGCGTGATCGACCACGTCAGCCGCAAAGGCAGGCAAGCCCTTCAGACGAAGCTCACGGAAGCGCAGCGCAGGCAGATTGAATCCTATGACGAATATGGCGATCTGGGATCGACGCGCATCTACCTCTCTGCCTACCGGAACTTTACGAAAGTGGACGTCTCAGGCTATCGCATGATCTACCAGTTTAACTGTGACCGCACGGCGCCTAAGAACGGCACCATGAATGTCGTGATCCGTGACGATGAATCCTACAACGATGAGAAGATTCAGATCGACCTAAGCGACTATCTGGACTGGATCGTCAACACCTTCGACGAGCGCTACGACAGCAAATTTACCCTGAAGGAACGCTACCTGTTCCACGGAAATGACCAGTATGACGTTTACCTCACTTCCATCTCCATCGATTATAACTATGAGACCAAGGAGATCAGCAGTTTGGACATTAACGGGTACCTGTTGGAAAAATAAGGTTAGATAAAAATGCGTTCCCTGGAATAAAAAAGACCAAATCAGCGGCTTTAAATAAGAATCCCCGGCCATCCATACATGGCCGGGGATTTCTCGCATTCTTAGTTTTTTCTTGATTCTTTCTTGGTTCCTTCTTGGCTCTTTCTTGGTTCTTTCTTGGTTTATACAAATGTTTCGTCTTCCTTCATTTTCTTGATCAGGCGAAGGAGCCTCGTGGCATTGACAAGGAGCTGCTTTCTGGTCAGCCTTCCTGCCTTTAATGCCTCCAGCAGATCCTCCTGATCCCGCTTGCTGCCCGGCATGATCAGTTCACCGCCTGCCGCAGCGATCCTGGACGCTCTGGCGCCGGGATAGGCCGTATCCTTAGGACTCGTGCCACCCATGATCCAGTCCGTCATGACGATGCCCTGGAAGCCAAATTCCTTCCGAAGCACCCAGTCGATCAGATCCCTTCTCTCGGAAGTGTGAATGCCGTTGAGAAGGTTATAGGAGGACATCACCGTCACGGGCTGGGACTCGCGGATACAGATCTGGAAACCCTTTAAGTAAATGTCACGCATCGCACGCTCGCTGACGGAGCTGTTGTTATAATACCGGTTGGTCTCCTGATTATTCGCCGCAAAGTGCTTGATGGTCACGCCCCTTCCGGGATGACGCTGCACGCCGTTGGTGAGGGCCGCCGCCATCCGTCCGCTGATCAGAGGATCCTCGGAAAAATACTCAAAGTTGCGGCCGCACCGAATGTCCCTGTGAATATTCAGGGCCGGCGCCAGCCAAAGGTCCACGCCGAATTCCACCATCTCCCTGCCGACAATGTCGCCGCAGCGCTGCGCCAGCTTGACGTCCCAGCTCTGCGCGATGGCGGTGCCAATGGGAATGGAGGTACAATACTGACTCTTCACCTCCGCGCCCTTCTTCGGTCGCTTATTGTTCCTAAGTCGCATCAAAAGTGCCGCAGGCCTTGGAAGGAACGCCGAAAGCCCCTCGAGCATCTGATTGCCCAAACCATGTGCGCCGTTTTCATCCACCCAATATTTCTTGCTGATCCGAATTCCGGCCGGCCCATCCGCCATGGAAAGCGCAGGGATCCCGCGCTCCTGCAAAAGGCCCGTGGTCTCGCCGGCGGCTCCGGCCACCATCTTCCCGGAATCCCCGATCGCGCCAAAGTGCTTCTCCGTCGGATCAAACGCGCCGATACCAAAGAGCACCAGCTCCTCATCCGTAAAGTCATGTAAGGCGGGATCGATCTCGGGATCCTGCTTATAAGAGATCTTCTCCGTCTGGATCGCCTTCGGGTCCAGAAGCAGGACCTTGACGTCCTTCGAAAGCTTCTCCTCCTCCGCGGGCTCCGGCTTAAAATCTTCAAAGTCCGTGGTTCCAAGGGCATGCCGCACCTGGCGCACACAGACGTCTTTCTTTAACTGGACCGCGCCACAAACCTTCGTGTCGCGACTGTTCTTTCCCAGGCGGAGCACGTAAGTTCCCTTTTCCAGCAGGTAAGCAGAGCCCTCCGGATCATAGGAGGCCAGATCGGACATGGCGAAGGCGATCATCAGCTCCTGGCTCTCCCCGGGCGCAAGCTCCTTCGTCTTCACAAATCCCGCCAGACTCTGGAACGGCTGATCGAGTTTCCCACGCGGCACGGATACGTAGAGCTGTGCCACTTCCTTTCCTGCGCGCTCGCCCACGTTCTGCACGGTAAACTTCACCGTCACAAGCTCTCCGTTTAGTTCTGCGTCCTGCGCAGAAATCTCAAACTCCGAATAGGAAAGTCCATAGCCAAATGGAAATGCTGCCTGCTTCCCAACGGTGTCAAAATAACGATATCCCACGTAGATGCCTTCCAGATATCTGGTGTCATCCCTTCCGCCAAACTCTCCGAGCTTGGAATAGTCCTCCCAGGCAGCCCAGGTGGTGGTCAGCCTTCCCGAAGGATTCTTCTTGCCAAGCAATACGTCCGCAAATCCTGCACCCGTCATGGCGCCAAGCTGGGACAACAGAAGAATATTTTCAACTTCTGACACGGGCGTCAGATCTACGGGGCCGCCCACGTTCAGCACCAAAAGAAATTTCGGATAACTCTCCCGAAGCTTTAGGATGTCGCGCACCTCCGTATCCGTAAGGAGAATGTCGCCCTTTTCCGGCAGGCGGTCATTTCCCTCCCCGCAGATGCGGGAGAGCACATAGATCGCCACCTCCCCCTCAGCCTCCAGGGGAAGCTCATATTCCGGCTGGGGCATTACCGCGCCCATGCCCTCGATCACGGGATTCACGTGCTTTTCCTTCGCGCGCTTTTTCACTTCCCGGATAAAGCTTTCCTTTGCCATCATCACGATCTCGTCATATCCGTCCAGCCAGGCCTTCGTCGTAATGGTAAAGCCAGCCTTCTCGAGGCCCTTTTCCACAGAGATGGTAAAGTGAGAATACACCTCTCCTGATCCGGTGCCGCCCCTAAGCGTATTTCTCGCGCCGCTTCCAAAGAGCGCGACCTTACAGGGCTCCGCCAGCGGGAAATCCCCATTTTTCTTTAACAGGACCATGCAGTCTGCCAGCATGGACCGAACTCGTTTCGCGTGCTTTTTCTCCAGTTCCGTAAGTTGCATGCCATACCCTCCTTGGCCACGTATCATTGTCATTCAAAATCTGTGCCACTTTTCCCAAGCGGCCGAATGCACCGCATTGCCATGCGATACTATATTCAGTGTACCACGTCTCCTCCGAAAATGCCACCTGTCTTCTTGCTTTACACAAGTGTTTTCTTGTTTTCTTCCTCCCACGCAGCCCCTATTTTGCTTTAAAAAGGAGAAGCCCGCAAGCAGGCACGCCCACTTGCGGGACAGTATGATGAAAACAAAGTTCTTTCTAAATTAGTTTAGTTCTTACTTGGATTGTGCGGCTCCAAGCACCACCGTGGCCTCATGGGAGACATATTCGCCGTCCTCTAATCGGCTGTAGCAGATCGTTACTTCCTCGCCGATGTGATAGTATTGCAGGATCTCTCTTGCGTCCGCATTGGAAGTAACCTTTTGTTTCTCGATCTTGGTAACGACGTCGCCCTTTTTCAGGCCGGCCTTTGCAGCGCCGCTGTCCTCAGCGACGTAATAGACATAGCCGCCTTCGGGAAGACCATAATATGCTCTGGCCTCATCCGTCACTCTCTGAAGGTTCACGCCCAGGTATCCCTGCTCTTCCGCCGCAACGATCTCGGTTCTTGTCTGATACTCCATGAGCTCCTGGATGATGGGACTTGCCTCGCTGATGGGGATGGCATAACCCATACCCTCAACGCTCTCGCCCTGCAGCTTACTGGAAACGATGCCGATCAATTCTCCCTTTACGTTCACCAGCGCACCGCCGGAATTTCCGTGGTTCACTGCCGCATCCGTCTGAATAAAGGTGCCAACGTTGCCGTCCTCCGTCGTCATCTCGCGGTTCAGTGCACTGATTACGCCGTCCGTTACGGAGATGCCATAGCCCAGTGCGTTACCGATCACGACTGCGGGCTGTCCCAGCTTCAAGCTGTTACTGTCGCCGATCTTTGCGATGGCGATCTTACTCTTTGTCTCTTCCGAAATATCCTTCAGCGCCACGGACAAAACAGCGAGATCCATGTCGGAATCCATACCCTTTACCCGTGCCTGCACCACTGTGTTATCCACAAAGGTGATGTCCAACTGTTTCGCGTCCACTGCCACGTGATGGTTCGTCACGATCAGAAGCTCCGTCTCGTTCTCCCCAATGATCACGCCGGTTCCGCCGGACTGCGGCGTATAAGTTCTTCCCCAGAAATCATATTCCGGTTCTCCGGTATTCAGGATCGTCACCATGGCGGGAATGACTTCCTGCACCATCTCCGACATGTCGGTGGTGATCAGCTGAATGTTGTCGGAATTTACCATCTTCACTTCCTGGTTGCCGGAGCTCTGGGTCAGCTCTGTCTTCGGCTCCGAAGTGCCTTCCTTCTTCTCAGTATTGTCCCAGGCCACCGGAACGGTCACCGTAGTATTCTGATCGAAGATTCCCGTATATCGGCAGATGCCGTAGAAGGTACCGCCCGCAACGGCTCCAAAGATGATGGCCAGCACCACGGCTGCAAGGGCTTTCTTAAAGAACCCGCCACCCTGCTTTGCCTTGCGCTCCTTCTTTGCCTTCTGCTTCTTTCCGCTGCTTTCCGCGTAGACGTCGGCCCATTTATCCTCGGTCTTCACCGAACTGGCCTCGCGGCTTACTTCCTCAACCTTTTCTGCGCTCTCGCTTTTTGCCTCCCAATCGGTTGCGGTTTCATCCTTCCACTCAGCCGCGATCTTGGTCTCCTCGGTCTCGGCAGGCTTTGATGTCTCGCTCTCCTCCGGTACGATCCGCTCTCCCGTCATGGGATTATATTTCATGATCATATCGTTGTTATCCATACTGATTACCTCTTTTCCATAAATCCTTCAGAAGAAACTGTTCCTTTTCTTCTGCTTATGGGTTCAGTATAGAGTCACTTTGTGTTCATTTTGTGTCCTTTTTGTGTTGGTTTGGTTATATTTTTCCAATACTGCTTGTTGTCAGAGGCAAGGAGGATCAGCCATTTGGGGAGCCTGCGATACCCTTTTCCCATGCGATATCCCGCATATTTGAAGGCGCATTGCAGGAAAAAGTAAGGGATCTTTCCCGCCTGTCCCCGGTCCTTTAGCTCCTTCACGGTGGACTTCACAAGCTTTTTCCCTTCCGACTCCGATCTTACCGCGCCGAACACCTCCGGGTGATCTGCCTGGGACACGCCAAGGTCAAAATTCCGGTGGAACTGCTGCATGCAGGAATAATTATGAGAATGCACCACCATGGCATCCGCCTCATATTGCACCTGAAAGCCTGCCTGGACGGCCCGTCCCGCATAGATCATGTCCTCATTAAAAATGGTATGTCTCGTAAATCCGCCAAGAAGCTCATATACGTCCCTTCGATAGGCCGCGCAGACGTTGGAGCAAAAGAAGGTCTTGATCCCAAGGCGCGCTATGTCCTCTGCTCCTTTCGTCACGGACTTCTCCGGATAATTGAACTTTCTCGAGATCCGCTCGAGCACGCCGCAGTCCCGGCGCGGAAGCTGCCTTCCATAGGCGACCGCCACCTGCCCGGAAAGATGCTGCGTCAGGCGCCCGATCAGGAATTCATCCGCCGGCATGGCATCCTGCGTGAGCATGACAAAGTAGTCCGCATCGGATTTTTGCACGCCGAGATGCCTGGTTCCCCCGTGGTCGAATTCCTTTTTCGTCAGGTGAAAGACGGAGACAAATGGGTACTCCTTTTCGAAGTCCTTCCCCTCCGTCAGCTTTTCAAAATAGGACTTTTCCGTATTCATCAGGATCACCCTGTTTACGGGAACGGTCTGCTTCGCAAGGCTGCCAAGCAGATCAAACAGTTCCTCTCCGGGGCGATAGGTTGGTATGATCACGTCGATTTTCATGGCTTTCCCCCACATTCTTTCCAAAGGAAAGAGGTTTTCATTTTGAAAAAGGGAGCCGGTAAAGGCTCCCTCCTCATTTGTCCTTGCGGACGTAGGATTAATATTTTGAAGAGTAATTCTTGATGTATTTACTGTATTCCTTGACGGTGTTGGTTACGTTGTAATCCTCCTCGTCAAACAGGAATTTGTGGAGCCACTTTACGTTGGTCTCCAGGTCCTCAGGCACCACACAGCTTCCCTTCGCGCCCATGTTCTTGGTGCTCAGGTAATCCTCATAGGGGAATCCGCCCTCATCCACGATCCTATACTCATTGATGTGGGTGATCAGGGTGGTGATGTCATCCGTGTGAAGGCTGGTATAGATGTCAGACTGCACTGCGTTGAACGCATCGAGCAAAGTATTCAGGTCAGCCTGCTTAGCAACGGTTTCAATGGCCTTGATCACTTCTCTCTGACGGGCCGTTCTTGCGAAGTCATTGCCCACGTAACGGATACGGCAGTATGCAGCAGCCTGCATGCCGTTCAGATGCTGATATCCGGGGCTTGCAACCTTCTTATAGTCCACGTTCATGGTCTGGCCGATGCAGATGCCATAGTTATTCAGGTGTACCAGCTCCTTGCTGTCCACGTCGATGTCAACGCCGCCCAGCGCGTCGATCACGCCAACCAGTGCCCAGTAGCTAACGGTCACGAAATTCTCAATGTTCATGTCCAGGTTGGTGTTGAGCATCTTTACGGCCTGCTCCGCACCGCCCTTGGAATATGCGGCGTTACACTTGCTGTAGGTGTCGCCGGTATTCAGGAAGGTATCACGATATACGCTGACCAGCTTGATGTCGCCGCTGTCAAGATTGATGCTGGCGATCATCATGGTATCACTGCGGAAGCCCTTGAGTAGGCCGCTGCGGCGAAGGTCATTTGCGGGGAGGAGCGACACCGTCGTTCCTGCATCGTTCTTTTTCTCGCGGCTGATGTCCACGCCGAAGAGCGCCACGTTCATATAGCCCTTCATGACCACGTTTTCCTTTACCTCGGCTGCGATCTCAAGCTTCTCTTCCTGCAGCTCCACGATGCTGATGCCTTCATTCTCGGGATCATTGCCGAAAGCTCTCACCACCACGTAGCATGCCACGCCAAGCAGCGCTACCACGATCAGCTCTACCATGAAAATAATGATTTTTGTCGTTCCTTTTCTCTTACCGTTTCTAGACATTTCTCTTTTTCTCCTATCACTGCAAATGCAACTTGCCTGTCATCTGATCAATATGCATTTTTATTTACAAATCCCGTAAAGAACGTCATGATGATGATCTTCAGGTCGAACCATAAGGTCCAATTCTCAATATAATAGATATCGTACTCGATCCTCTTTCGGATGGACGTGTCGCCTCGGTATCCGTTCACCTGCGCCCAACCCGTCAGGCCCGGCCGTACCTGGTGCTTGACCATGTATCTCGGGATCTCCTCCTTGAACTTCTCCACAAAGAGCGGTCTTTCAGGTCTCGGTCCCACCAGACTCATGTCACCCTTCAGGATGTTGAACAGCTGCGGAAGCTCGTCCAGACTTGTCTTTCTCATGATCCTGCCAACGCTCGTCACGCGCGGGTCATTTCTTGTCGTCCATGCCTTCTTTTCTTCCGAGGGCGCCTGCATTGCCATGCTGCGGAACTTATACATGGAAAAGGTCTTGTTGTGAAGTCCCACCCTCTCCTGCTTAAAGATCACCGGCCCGGGGCTGCTCAGCTTGACCAGAATGGCACAGATCAGCATGACGGGGGAAGTGACCAGGATCCCAAACAGAGCGCCAAGGATGTCTGCAGCGCGTTTGATAAACGCATTTCCCATGTTCGTCAGCGGCACGTAGCGGATGTTGATCACGGGAAGCCCCATCAGATCCTCCGTATAAGGCCTCGTCGGGATCATGCTGTTATAATCCGGAATAAATTTCGTGTGCACGCCGGACTTCTCACAGATTCCAACGATCTCGCCCAGATAATCATAATCTCGCAGGGAAAGCGTGATCGCAACCTCGTCCCACTCGTTCTCCTCGAGCATCTTCGGCAGAGCCTCGATGGTCGCCTGCACCGGAACCCCTTTATATAAGGTCCCCACGGGAACGTGATCATCCAGAAATCCGCTGACCACGTAGCCCCACTGCGGATTCTCCAGAATGCGGTTTACGTACTCCTCCGCCGCCCGGGAATATCCCACCAGCAGAACATGCTTCGCGTTATACCCCTTCTTCCGGAATGACTGCAACATCTTTCGAAGGAAGACTCTTGAGAGCCCCGTCAGGAAACAATTCAGGACAAGAAACAGTGCCCATACGGATCTGGCATAAGGGAAATCCCTTCTCACCAGGTAAATGACGATGATCAGCGCAGCCATGCCGAATAAATTCGCCTTGACAATGTCAAGGATCTCAAATCTCCGGCGCACGGTACGCTTTGGCGTATACACTCCAACCTTATAATAGATCAAAATATATCCCGGAATGATATACACCAACAGGAATATATAATCCCGAAGCGGAAGAACGCCCAGACCTGGTCCGTTCAGCAGCACGTAAAACTTGATGACGTAACCCAAGACTAAAGAGCACGCCGTGATCAGGGCATCTAATAAAACAAGCGCTCGGTTAAAAACTTTCTGATTGTCTTTTATCATAACGCCCTCAATAAAAAAACTTCACCCGCGGCAGGTGACCCTAGCCGAAAAGCGAAGCCTTTTCCCTCAAGAACAGAGTTTGGTCATGGTTACCTATCATGGTTATTATAAGACAGGCACCACAAAACCGCAATTTAAGAATTTATGAAGGTAATTCTTAAGACACCTTAAGAATTTGAAGCAGTCTCCTAACCATTCCTTACAGTCCACGGAACAGCCACCCCTCGATCTTGAAATAATTCCAAAGATTCTTTGCCTGAAAGCGCACTTTGTTCTTCCTTCCGGCCGCGCCAAAGCTCAGCCTGCATCCATCCCAAAGTCCCTTCAGATAGGTGCGTCCCATCCGTTTTTTCACGAAGAACAGGAACTTGATCGTAAATCCAAGCAGTAGGAACGGAAGATTTATGATCCATTGCAGCAGCGGCATGTTCTTATGGATCACGTAAACGCTGTTTGCCGCCGCCCGCCTGGTCTTCCATTCATTATATCTCGAGCCGGTGGAGGCACTGCCGTAATGGATCACCCGGGCAGCAGGCTCATAAATATTTTCATAGCCATAGATCCTGGCACGGTATCCAACGTCAAGGTCCTCTAAATAAGCAAAGTGATTTTCATCAAAGAGCCCAATTTCCTCAAAAACGCTTCGCCGATATAAGGCCGCGCCCCCGCAGGCCGAAAAAACCTTCACACGCTTTTGATACTTCGCATAAGGCTTCCCCTTGCCCCGCGCCAGGGCCCATCCAAAGATCGTATACAGGTCCCCTGCGTCGTCCATACGCTCCGGCTGATCCCAGGTAAGCATTGCCGCGCTCACCGAAAAGATCCGGGGGGATTTCTCCATCGTCTCAGAAAGCCGCCTGATAAAATCCGAAAATACCTTCGTGTCATTATTTAATAATAGTACAAAGGGGCTCTCGCTGTTTTGGATCCCCAAGTTCACGGCATGGCAAAATCCCGTGTTTTCCTCCAGGCAGATCAGACGCGCCATGGGGAACTTCTCCCGGATCAGCGCTACGCTCCCGTCGTTGGAGGCATTATCCACGACGAGAACCTCATACTCCGGCGCCCCCTCCTCCTGCGCGTACAGGGAGCTCAGGCATTCCTCTATGAACTTGATCCCCTTGTAATTGGGGATGACCACCGTAACCTTTGTCATGCGACTCCCTCAAAGCTTCCCGCGGCAGACGGCTGCGCCGACGCCTCAACATCCTTCCGCCGTCAAATACGGCATGCCATCTCAGGATCCCAAAGGATCCTCTTTCCCTGCTCCCTAAGTGCCTTACAAAACGCAATGCTCAGCGCTTTTACGTCCGCGCCCTCCGGAAGCGTTCGCGCATCGAAGTACGCCCTGTCCATATCGTCCCGCGTGCGATATGGCACGCCCACGACTTCCTCAAACAAGGGCCAGAACTCCTTTTGCACACAGATACAGCGAAGATCCACCGCCTCCGCATCCTGCGTGAGCACGCCGCGGTGCAAATATCCCGTGAATCCTTCCCTTAAGCCCTCATAATAGACGGAGCCATCCTCCGCCATCCGGCCTCCCGCGATCGCATTGCCCGACAGGATCTTGCCGCCCACGGCGCCCAAATCATTCCTGTCAGAAAGCAGCTCCTCCACGCCGTCAAAGCGCAGGCGATAAAATCCCAGATGCTTTAAGTCCTCCGCCTTAGCCTGCCAGGTACGCTGCTCCGAAAAGTCCTGCAGTGCCCTGCGCCCCGCCTCATAGGCATAGCGCTTGCTCTGAGGATTTTCTGCCGTGGATCCCACGTGGCAGCGCCAATGATACAGCACCTTTGGCACGTGACATACCCTTTGCTCCGGCGTCTCGCCGCCGTCTAACATCCTGGCCGCAGCCCGAAGCACCAGATCATAATCCTGCGCCCCGTCATATTCCTTTCGAAGCTTTAGCTCCTGAAAAAGCTCCGTTTTCATCACCAGAAAATGACAGATATAATTATTCGAAAGCAGAAGATCCAGATTGAAATCTTCCTTTCGGTTTGGTTCATAATACCGCGCGCCGCCGTCCCACTTATCCTCGTCAGAATACAAAACTAGGGGCGCCTGCGACATGCTTCGCTTCTCTTCGCCTGTCGCATTTCTCGGATTGCCAGATGCTTCTCCCCGCGTAGGATTCTTCGCAAGAATGGCCTTCGCCATCTCATACAGGGCATTCGGCGTCAGCACGTCGTCATGATCCAAAAGCCCAACATAGCCCCCGCTTACAAAGGGCAATCCAGCATTGGTATTCTCGGAAATCCCCCCGTTGGACGCAAGGCGAAGGTAACGCACTTTCCCGCTGAGCCGATCCAAGGATGCATCCTCTTTGTCCGTCGCCCGGCCAGCTTCGCCCGTCTCGCCATTTTCATTGCCTGCTGCCAAGGGGATTTCCTGCATCTCACTGCCTGCTGCCAAGGAGATTTCCTGCGTTTCACTGCAGGCGTCAAGCAGTGCCCGGAGCACGCCCTCGTCCTCGGAAGCATCCAAAATCAGCAGCTCCCACCTCGGATAGACCTGTGCCCGCAAGGACTTGGCCAATTCCTTGATGAACTCGGGAGCCGTCCGATAAGCGGGCACAAGAACATGAAAGAAGGGCGCGGTAATGCCGCTGCTTTTCGCTTCCCGGATCCACCCGTCCGCCTCCTCCCGCATTGCATCAAGCTCCTCTTTCGAAAAGCTCTCCGGCGTATAAGACTCCGTGTCCGAAAGCCTTTCCCTCGCGGCATTCAAGGTGTTTCTCAGACCGTTTCGCTTGAGATAATATATAGTTTTTTTCAAGTTAGCGATCGTAAGTTTCTTCATAATAATGCCTTCAAGTCTTCCGTCAGCTTCGTAAGCCTCTCCTTTGCATCCTCTTCGCTCGTTCCCTTCACGCCCATGTAGAACTTGATCTTGGGCTCCGTTCCGGAGGGCCTTGCGCAGCACCACTCCTCATTCGGCAGTTCAAAATACAGCACGTTCGACTTCGGCAGTCCCGTGGGCGTCTTTTCCCCAGTCTCCAGATCAAGGATCTCCTCCTTCAGATAGTCCCGAAGCCTTAGAACCTTCTTATCTCCAATGGACTTCGGCGGGTTCGTGCGAAGCTTTTCCATCGTCTCCGCGATCTGCTTTGCACCGGATGCGCCCTTCATGGTGATGGTATACTGGCCTTCCTTGAAATAGCCATATTTCTCATAAATCTCCGTCATCATGTCGCAGAGGGTCTTCCCCTGCTTCTTGCAATAAGCCGCCACCTCACACAGGCAGGTCACCGCGACAATGGCATCCTTATCTCTCGAATGCGTCCCTGCAAGGCACCCGTAGGACTCCTCCAGGCCGAAGACATAATTGTAGCTGTGGTCTTGCTCAAAGAACTTGATCTGCTCGCCAATGTACTTAAATCCCGTCAAGGTCTCGATCAGCTTCACGCCGTACGCCTTGCTGATGGGGAAGGTCATGTTCGTGGTCACGATGGTCGTCACCAGCGCAGGCCTCTCCGGCATCCGACCCATGGCCGTCCGCTCGCGCAGGATATACTCCGCTATGAGCATGCCGGACATGTTTCCGGTAAAGGATTTGTATTCTCCCGTCTTCGCATCCTTCGCATAAATGCCAAGGCGGTCCGCGTCAGGATCGGTCGCCAATACGATATCCGCATCCTTTTCCTTGGCAAGTCGCAGTGCATAGGTAAACGCCTTGGGATCCTCGGGATTCGGATACTCCAGCGTCGTGAAATTCGGATCCGGGTTCTCCTGCTCCGGCACCACATAGACATTCTGGAAGCCCAGCTCTTTCAGAATTCTCTGTACGGGCTTATTTCCCGTTCCGCATAGCGGCGTATAAACGATCTTGATGTCCTTCGACATTTCGCTGATCACTTCAGGATGCAGGATCTGTTTTTTGAGCTCTGCCATGAACAGGTCATCGATCTCTTTCCCGATCACCTGATACAGCCCTGCCTCGACGGCGTCTTCCTTTTTCATGGTCTTTACGGACCCAAAGTCCGTGACCGCGCGAACCTCGCCGATGATCTCCCGATCCCTCGGCGCCGTGATCTGAGAGCCGTCCTCCCAATACACCTTGTAACCGTTATATTCGGGCGGATTGTGGCTTGCCGTCACCATGACGCCCGCCGTGCAGCCCAGCGTTCTGAGCGCAAAGGAAAGCTCCGGCGTAGGTCGAAGACTCTCGAAAATATAAGCCTTGATGCCATTTGCCGCAAGGCAAAGCGCCGTCTCCTGCGCAAATTCCGTGCTCATGCGGCGATTGTCAAAGGAGATCGCAACCCCCTTCGCCTGCGTGCCCTGCTTCAAGATATAATTTGCCAGACCCTGCGTTGCCTTTCTCACGGTATATACGTTCATGCGGTTCGTTCCTGCCGCGACAACGCCGCGAAGGCCGCCCGTGCCGAACTCCAGCTCCCGATAGAAGCGATCCTCCACTTCCGCCTCATTATTACGAATGGCCAGAAGCTCCTCCTTCGTCTTTTGGTCAAAATAATCATTCTCCAGCCAAAACTGGAATTCCTCACGATATCCCACTTTCAGGTCCTCCCATCTATGATCGCGGCTGATACATCCGCCTTTGAAACCATTCCGCAGCCCGTCAAAATAGGCTCAGCTGCTCATATTCCGCCTCTCGAAGCAGCGGCTTCGGCGTCTTTTTTAATAAGGACTCCGTCCAATCCGCCCTCCAAAGCCAGGGCTCGATCTCGCTCTCTTCCAGGATCAGCGGCATTCTGTCATGCACCAGGCGCATGGAATCATTCGCCGCCGTCGTCAGGATGGTGAACCTCTCCTCCTCGCCCGCGCCCTTGCAAAACCCCGCCATATAAAGGATCTTACCGTCTGGCCTACGGAAGACGTTCTTCTCCCGAAGCTTGTTCCATTCATAAAAACTGACGGCCGGAATCACAATTCGGTTTCGAAGGACTGCCTCACGAAACATGCCTTTTTCCATCGCCGTCTCACATCTTGCGTTGAAGATCACTTGTCCCTTTTGAAATCCGGGAAGCCCCCATCTTACGTCCCGCAAGGTCAACTCATCCCCTCTAAGGTCCAGGATCGGGGCCTCCTGCGTGGGCCTTACGTCGCGCTCTCTTGTCGTCGCAGTGCCGCGAGAGGGCACTCTTTCCATGCCCCTCTCGCGATACACCATCTTCATCAAGCTTTCGATCCCGGCATCCAGCTCATGGCTGACGTGATATACCCCGCACATAGCTTACACCCCCGACGTCCACGCGCTATTCATCCCCTGCTTCCGACAGATCTTCCGACACCTCGTCATCCACTTGCGCATTCGCGCCCCGTGACAGTTCCACGAACACCTGCGCCAGCGAAGTCTGCATGTAGGAGTAATACCACAATGCGCAAAATACGATCGTGACCAGATTCGGCACAAGGCTGGGAAATACGATCCCGAGCAGGGATATGGCAAGGATCGGGATCATCCATCCAAGGAAAGAAAGACTAAACAGGAATAGCTTCCCCTTATGACCCCGCGTCATCTCACGGCTCTGCGCCAAGATCTCCTTTGCCGAAATACGCTCCCGATCATCCTTCGTTGCAAGAAGATAAGGTACCATGCTATATTCGTAAGCCTTCACGATCCCGGGGATCACAAGGAGCAGGCTCCAGAGCAAGATCTTCAGTTCCATAAGAAGTATGGTCCCCACGCCCCGAAGCTTTCCATCGATGATCTGAATGAAATAAAGAAAGCTATCCGAAAACTTCGGTTTCTCTCCTTCGCAGGTTGCCAGATAGAACCATTTCTCCGTCAGCTGAAGGATCGGCAGAATAAGGAGCGCAAAGACGATCGCATAGATTAATTTCAGGAACGAAAGCAAGACGTCTCCCGCGGTCGCCAGCGGGCGGCTCATCCCCCAGGAGGCCAACGTCGGAAAGCCAAAGAAATTCGGCTCATCCTTTGACCTGTAAAAGAAAATCTTAATATATTCATTATCTCTGTCAAAAGAAAAATGTTTTGCCTTATAAGGGATGCGCTGCCTTAAAAAATCAGCCAATTTCTTCCCGGCCTCCGAAGGATGATACTCGTCTCCCTTCAGCGTTACGATCGTGTTATAATGGTATTCCGCATAGATCATATAGACGTCAAAAATGAAATTCTGATCCTTTTGATACTGCGTCCCCCTGATATAAAGATCATTCAACTCCTGATCCTTATGATAATCCTTGTAGAGCGATTCCGAGCTGGTGATCAATAGCAGGATCAGTGCCATCCAAAAGCAACTGAAAAAATTCCTCAAAACGGCCTTCGCGGCCTTTTTCTTGACTTCCCTGATCTTCCAAGTCACTTTAGCCCCCGTCTGATCTGATTCTCTGTCTTTCATCTGCCTCTTACCTCTCAAAAAATACCCTGTACCTGAAAGGCACCCTCACTTCGAGAGCGCCTTTTAAGCAAAATCATTTATGCAAGAATTGCCCTGGCAGCCTCATATCCAGAGTGCATTCCCGCAAACCATCTATGCAAGAATTGCCTTGGCAGCCTCGGCCAGAGTATCCTTCTTCGCCTGCGCCTCAGCCAGATCCTTGCCCTTCGTCGTAAAGTAGATCTTGATCTTAGGCTCGGTGCCGGAAGGACGAACGATGACGGTGGAACCGTCCTCCAATCCATAGATCAGCACATTCGCCTTCGGAAGGCCCGTCTCCTCAGGCTTTGCATAATCCGTCACCTTCGTCACGGCGATGCCTGCGAAATCCTTGGGCGCGTTCTCGCGAAGCCCCTTCATGATGGAAGCCATCTTATCCATTCCGGAAAGTCCGGGGAACTCGAAGGAATCTACCTTATTCAGGTATCTTCCATACTGTGCATAGATCTCCTCCAAGCGCTGCTTGATGGAGGATCCGATGCTGCGATAATATGCAGCCATCTCGCAGATCAGCATGGATGCGATCACGGCATCCTTATCGCGTACGTAAGGGCCTGCCAGATAGCCATAGCTCTCCTCAAATCCGAAGATGAAGCGATCCACCTCGCCTGCCGCCTCCAGCTGCGCGATCTGATCTCCGATCCACTTAAAGCCGGTCAAAACATGACGAAGCTCAACGCCATAATGCGCTGCCACGGCATCCGCAAGCGGCGTGGAAACAAGGCTCATCACCGCCACGGGATTTGCAGGCATGGTGCCCTTCTCGATGCGGCCCGCACAGATATAATCCAGCAGCAGAACGCCCATCTCATTGCCGGATACCAGCTCATAGCTGCCGTCCGGACACTTCATGGCAATGCCCACGCGGTCTGCGTCGGGATCCGTTGCCAGCATCAGATCCGCGCCTTCCTTCTTTGCCAGCTCCAGGCCATACTTCAGGGCCTCAAAGATTTCAGGGTTCGGATAAGGACAGGTGGTAAAATAGCCGCTCGGATACTCCTGCTCGGGAACGATGGTCACGTCCGTGATGCCCATGTCGCTAAGGATCCTCGTCACGGGAACGAGACCCGTGCCGTTTAAGGGCGAATAAACCAGTTTCAGGCCAGAGGTCTTTGCCAGGCCGGGACGAACCTGTCTCGCCTCGATCGCCTCATAGAATGCCTTCTTGCAATCATCGCCGACAAAGCGGATCAGCCCCTGCTCCACGCCCTCTGCAAAGCTCATCACCTTCGCGCCCGTCAGGACGTCGGTCTTCTGGATCTCTGCATATACGATCGCAGCCGCGTCGTCCGTCATCTGACAGCCGTCAGGGCCATATGCCTTATATCCATTATATTTCGAAGGATTGTGAGACGCCGTCACCATAACGCCGGCATTGCAGTTGTAGTATCTCGTTGCAAAGGACAGCGCGGGCACCGGCATCAGCGCGTCATAGATGCGAACCTTGATCCCGTTCGCCGCGAGCACGCCTGCTGCCTCCTTCGCGAATATGTCACTCTTTAAGCGGCTGTCATAGGAAAGGGCCACGGTCTGATTTCCGCCCTGGGTCAGCACCCAGTTAGCAAGGCCCTGCGTCGCCTGACGCACCACCCAGATATTCATCCTGTTCGTGCCTGCTCCAAGGGTTCCGCGAAGTCCTGCCGTACCAAACTGCAAGGATACTGCAAAGCGATCCTTGATCTCCTCCTCATTTCCCTGAATCTTCAGAAGCTCCGGAAGCAGATCCGGATCCTCCAGGCCGAATGCCAGCCAACGATCATATTCCTGCTTGTACATACTGCAATCCTCCTTTATACTTCGATATCTTACATAGATTTTCTTTTCACTTCATTCATGAGTTATCGATTCAAAAAATTCATGCAAATATTTTATCACATATGCCCACTGCTATCAAGTGCCAGGCCCTGTTTTCTTATAACTTCGGCCCTTCCCGCATACTCCTTATGCGGTTCAGTAACTAGAAAAACGATAAAAGACAGCCCTGAGCGGACTGTCTTTTCTTAAATACTTCATTTGTACATTGCTGTCCCAAATTACTCGATTTATTTTCAAATATATGTATTGTCTTAAATTCAATATGGCGTGCATTCTCATTATCTTTTGTAGTAGGCCCTTCATCATTAGCGACTGATTCATCTTCCCAAAGCTCCTCCGCAGGCGAGCCGGACGGCTGAGAGGGACAAAACAGAGATGGAATTGAGAAATTGTCCCTTCCACAGGAGACCCGGTTGGCTGAGAGGGACAAAACAGGGATGGAATCGAGAAATTGTCCCTTCCGAAGGCGAACCGGAAGGCTGAAAGGGACAAAACAGAGATGGAATTGAGAAATTGTCCCTTCCGCAGGCGAGCCGGACGGCTGAAAGGGACAAAACAGGGATGGAATCAAGAAATTGTCCCTTCCGCAGGCGAGCCGGACGGCTGAAAGGGACAAGTGATCGACAACTTTCTAAAAAAACACCTCCAATGCACATGGCTTTGGAGGTGTTCTTATGATTCGGTTTCATAAAGCTGTCAATTGGATTTCTTCCATGGAAAGTCACCGATCTCTCAATCATTGATCTTCAGTGGAAAGTCACCGATCTCTCAATCATTGATCTTCCGCGGGAATTCTCCGTTTTCTCAATCATTGACCTTCAGCGAAAAATCGCTCCTGTCCAGAGAGAAATTGGGATTGTAATAGGGATCTCCGGCCTCCAGTACGGTCTTCCACTTTTCGCGGAATTTCTCGGATTCCCTGTTATAACGCTGCGCCTTTTCTCCCTGATCGTCAAGCCCTCGGGAGATCGACTCAAAGTGATAGAGCTCCGCAAACGGCGTAAATACGTTGAGAAGCCCCTTCTCCCGGAGCTTTAGGCAAAAGTCCACGTCATTCAGGGAAATGGCAAAGCCCTCGTCCAGGCCTCCCACCTCGTCATATAAAGCTTTCTTCACCATCAGGCATGCTCCCGTGACGGCGCTGAAATTCTGCGCGTAGCAAAGCCTCCCCATGTAACCCAGGTTTTCCCTGGACTGCTTATAATGACAGTGTCCCGCCGTCCTGTGCGCCCCGAGCGCAAGAATCACGCCCGCGTGCTGAATGGTGTGGTCCGCATAATAGAGCTTTGCTCCCACGGCGCCCACGTCCTCCCGCTGCGCATACATGAGAAGCTCCTCGAGCCAGTTCACGGTGATGACCTGCGTGTCATTGTTGAGGAGCACGACATACTCTCCGTCCGCAAAGGAGACACCAAGATTGTTCACCGCCGAGTAATTAAATGCTCCCTGATAGGTGACCAGCTTGATCCTGCCGGGCGCTACTCCCTCCGCTCCGGAAATCAACATGCCTCCGTCTGCTTCGGAAAGCTGGCTGCCCTCCCCACCGGAAAACAGCATCGCCTTCGCATCCTGGCCAGCCAGGGCCGTCTCATAATCATACCCCAGCAGCTTCGAATAGTATTTCTTGATCTCCTCCGTCTCGCTGTTATTCTCCACGATGATGATCTCAAAATTGTCATACGTGGACTTTTCCAAAATGCTTTCCACGCAGCGCTGCAGGTCCCCCAGGTGATCCTTATTCGGTATGACAATGCTGATCTTTGGATCCCCGAGGATCTGATATCGGATCCGGAAAATGGTCTCGAACGCTTTGGTGGATGTGATCTGGAAATGATCGAACCCATGCTTTCTAAGATGCTCGCTCACGGCTCCCTTCGCGGCCGCAACGGCGTACGGCTTCGCCTCGATCCCGGAGGCCACGCTCCCCGCATGACTTCTCCAATAATACATCAGCCTCGGCACGTGCACGATCTTCTTCGCATTGTCCGTCAGGCGCAGGATCATGTCATGATCCTGGCTGCCGTCAAACTTCGGCCGGAACAACTCTGTCCCGTCCAGAAGCTCTCTCGAAAAGACGCTAAAGTGACAAATATAATTATTCGCGCGCAGATTGTCCGGCGCATAATCCGGCTTGAAATGCATGGTGAGCATGTGGTTAATGTCATTGCCCTTAAAGGTTGTCTCATCACAGTAGAGATAATCCGCTCCCTGCTCATTAATGGCCTTGCAATATTCATACAATACGGAGGGGTGCAGCACGTCGTCATGATCGAAAAGCCCGATATACTCCCCCGTCGCAAAGGTCAGGCAGGCGTTGGTATTTCCCGCGATCCCCATGTTTTTCTCGAGCTTCCGATAGACGATCTTTCCCTGCGCCTTTGCCACGTACTCCGCACAGGTTTCTCCCACGTAGGAATGCGCACTGTCCGAGCCGTCCGCCAGGCAAAGCTCCCAGTTTTCATAGGTCTGGCGCATCACGGAATCGATCATCTCCGTGAGATACTCCTTCGGCGTGTTATACAGGGGCACGAGAATGCTGATCTTCACCATGCGTGGGAAAACCGTCTCCCGCTCCCGCCTTGCCTGTTCCTCATCCGGAAAGCTGGCAGTCCCAAACTGCTTCATCGCAAGGCGCTCCCGCTTTTTATAACCGATCTTGTGAATTACACCCCGCGCGCCGCCGCAGTTTTTCAGCCTGTCCCTTTGGCGGATGGCCCAGTGCATTCCCTTTCGCATGGGACCAGTCATCTTCCAGAGGGGATTCGTTTTGATCCGGTTCAGCTTCCACTCCAGCTCCTCGTTCTTTCCCTCGAGGTCTGCGATCCGGCTGGCCAGGTCGGCACATTTGACGTGCTCCCGCTCATATAATTCCTTATAATCCATTTCAGACATCTTGTCTTCCTACCTTTATTTCACCCAAAGACTGCGATTACTCCAAGAAAGCAGCTTTTGATTTCCAATTTTCCTGTCCGCGAGACACCCCAGGCGATATTTTCCCGGCGCAAGGCTCCCCTTCGCCAGGTTCACCCAAAAGCCGCAAAGCGCCACATGCCTCTGATCCGGCATGTTCTCCTCGAGATCCGGCCGATACTGGGGATACAGCGTCGTGTCATACCTCTCGCCGGCCTCACTCTCTAAAATCAGCCGGAACTGATAGCAGGCATTGTCATCCCCGAGCACCACGGCATATCCAAAGAGCTCTCCGCCATAAATGTCCTCCACGCGCATCAAAAGGCACGGATCCTCGCGGAATGCTTCCAGATCCTCCGTCTTTCGGAGGGATGCGTTCTGACAGCCATTCTTCGCGGTTTCATACGCAGGCCGCACCCTGGTATCCAGCCCCTGCCGTCCAAGATACACGGAATAATAAGGATCCTTTCTCTCCAGGTCCGGGAACATCTCCCGCAGGCGCTCCCTCTCCGCGCCAAGCCTTTCCAGTTGCAGTTCTCCTTCATCGCTTCCGCGCGTCAAGGATTCATGATGATATGCGAACGCGTCGCAGTCGCATACATTGCGTAGCCCCAGCTGCCATAAGCGAAATCCCAGCGCCACGTCATTAAAGGCCACCTGCAGCGTTTCATCAAAGCCGCCTGCCTCCCGGAATTTCTCTGCCTCAAGCATGACGCACGCGGCCGTCACGGCCAGCACGTTCCGCTTTCCGCGGTTCATGCCAAAGTAATAAACCTCCGTATCCTCCAGGAACTGGAGCTTATGCACCGGACCCATGGGAAGGTTCGTGATGCCGGCGTGCTGAATCTTCTTTCCGTTTGGATAATACAGCTTGATGCCTACGCTTCCAACGCCCTGCCTTCCCGCGAGGCGTGCCAGCTCCCCAAGACGGCTTTCCGAAAGGAGCTCCACGTCGTCATTTAAGAAAAGGAGGAGCTTTCCCTTCGCCTTGGCGGCGCCGAGATTACACATCTTGGAAAAATGAAAGGGCATGGGCTCCCAAAAATACTGGATCCCCGGTATTTCCGCGATGCTCCGTCGATGCTCCTCGCTGCTGCCGTTGTCCACGACGATCACCTCGAGCGGAAGGTTCGCCCCGCCCTCCCAGGCACCCTTTGCCGCCTCTCGAAGAGACGCAATGCAGTGTTCCAAAAGCTCCGGATTGTCCTTGGAGGGTATGATCACGGAGAGCAGGGGCGCCTCCCCTGCTATCTCTCTCTGCCTGTGATAGCCCCAGTCCGGGCTCGAGAACGCAAGCAGGTGTTCTTCCTTCTCGCAGTGATGCAAAATCCCGGGCAGATGGGCGATCGCCTTGCATCCCCTGTTCCACCCTCCTGCCTTTTCGCAGAGCAGGAAGATCAGCTTTCGATATTCCTCCGACGGCTTCTCATTGAGAAATATCACCGCTTTGGCTTTTTTCTTGCGCTTCTCCCAAAATTCCGGATTGAGCGTCTCCTCGTCATCCTCCGGATAGTACACGAAATCGCCCATTTTCTCCATCCAGTCCGGGATCACTTCCGCCAGCAACTCCTTGTGGACTGCGATGACGCTGCCGAGATAAAAGCAGCTCTCCAATAGCTCCGGCGACCAATCCGGCCGAAACCACGGGCTTGACGGACCCTTCTCCGTCAGCACGTCCTCATCCCCGTAGAGGATCCTTGTCTCCTCATGTCTTAAAAAATAAATCTGAATGGCCCGGATCGGCTGTTCCCCAAAATAGCCCTCCGACATGTGATCTTCGCCATCCAATGCCTCCAGCTCCTCCCGCATCTTTTGCGCGTGCTCCTGCTGCAAGAGCCAGGTGTCATAGCTTCCGCGCTTTGCATTTCGCAAGGTCTGATACTGAAGCCTCTCCGGCGTCTCCGCCAATTTCCTGATCACTTGTTTCATCCCCAATGATACCTTCTAAACCTCCTAACCCCACATTAAAATCGAACGTGCCGGGCCAGCGCCCCAAGCAGGTCCTCGGCAGCATTCTTTGGAATCCTGGTCACTTCAAGCTTTGCATACAGGAGATTCTCCCTGTCTCTGCTTAGGCGGCTCAGATCGATCCCCAGATTTGGATCCTCCGTGGCAAACACGATGGTCGGGTTTGCCCCTCCCGTGCTCCTGCCATTTACCTTGAGGAGCTTCTTATTCTCCAGCGGGATCCTCTCCCCGTTTAAGGTCATCTCCACGACCTTCACCATGCAGGCATCCATCAGCGGATCGATCCGAAGGAGGTTTACGTCCCCGTCCACCTTCAGTTCCAGCTCCAGCTCTTTCTCCGTCTGATAGGCGTCCTTCACGAAATAGGAACGATCCTCGGAATATCCGTCTCCCCTGTCCTCATAAACCTGCACCTGATAGATCTTCTCGGCATCCTGGAATTCTCTTATCATCTTCCAGGGACGGATGACCTTCTTTCCGATCAGCTCCCGCAGCTGCGGCAGGGAAAGCCTCTGACCCGTGACATATCTTTGGAACTCTTCCTCCTGTTCCCGATAGGCCTGCGCTTCCTCCGGCGCCACTCCCAGCTCCTCCAAGATCCAGTCGAGGTCCAGCTTTTCCTGGCGCGATTCATCCTCCAGCAGATAGCAAAGAACGGCGCGAAACGCCAGCTCCCTTGTCTCCACGGTCTTCCCGAAGGTCCATTCATAATCGATCAAAGTCCACGTATCGCCGTCCACCAATATGTTGGAAAAGACTAGATCATAATCTGCCACGGGACTTTCCTCATTGTATCCGATCCTCCGAAGGTACTCCCGGAACAGCTTTCGAAATTCCTCCGGATCCTCCTTGGCGATGGCAATGTCCATCAGCTCCGCGAGCGTAACGCCCTTCACGAACTCAAATTCCGCGCAGGGCAGACCGTCTTCTCCCTCTTTCAGCTGGCAGCGATTGATGAGAAGCTCGCCGCCGGCATACCGTTCCTTCAGCTTTTCCTGCGCCTCGAAAAGACCACTGACGTGATCCTTTGCCTCTTCGCTAAGCGGCAGCTTTCGAACGATTTTCCTTGCCTCTTTTTCGTCCGCCGCCGTCTTGTCTGTTGCCGCCTCGTCCGCTCCCGTCTTTTCCGCCGCCTTCTCGATCTTCGTACAGATCTGGAACTGCGGCGCCCTGTCGTTGGAATATCTCGCATACTCCGTCTGATACCCGGGCCCTAAGACCACAAGATAGGAATTGGAAAATACGGGGAACAGGCCGTCGTCCAATATGCCGTCGTACGCATTTTTCTCATCAAACAGAAGGATCCTGTCCCGGTCGAAATTGCGAAGATTATTGGAGAGCTCTCCCTTCTTCGGCAGACGCTCGTCACTATACAGGGTCGTCATAAATTTATAATCGGGATAGGGATAATAAAAATGGAACTCCTTAAGCCCGCAGCTTCGGAACATTTTCTCGAGCGCAGGCCTGCTAAAGGTCCTCACACCGCCGCCGTTCGGATAATTGGCGATCCCGGAATAATAGGTGCCGAGATGATCCTCCTGACAGCCGGCAAAGTATTTCAGCCCCAGCCGGTTCTCAATGGCGATGACGATCCGTCCGCCAGGCTTCAGGTGCGCCTTCAAGATCCTAAGGAAATCTTCAAAGGGAGACTCTCCCCCGATATAACTGATCCCATATTCGAACACGCCGATCAGGCAGATCAGATCATAATCCTGCACCAGATCCGGCTCAATGTCCTGAAAGTTGCCGACGTGAATGGTCACGTTCTCATTGTCCCCGTTCCGCCATGCATTGATCTGGCTCCGCCTCTTCGAAAGGTCCACGCAGGTCACGCTCCCGGCCTTCCTCGCCAGCGCCCCGGTGATGGCGCCGCACCCGCTCCCGACCTCCAGCACCTTATCCTTCTTCGTCAGCGGGATCCAATCCACGATGTTCTCGCGCTGTTTAGAAAAATGATAAAGCACCGGCCAGCTTTTCTTCTCGTCGATCACCTTCCCATATTCCACGGGAGAAAGATCCCTGGCAATCTTTAGGAGCTCTTCCTCCACGGCGCCGTCACTGTAGAAATCCTCCCCGGGATACCTCGACAGATCCAAGGTCACCTTCCCGATGGTCATATTTGATTCTTTTTTCTGGTTTTCGGGCTTTCCCCCCGACTCTTGCTGCACCATGTCTCAACCTCAATTCGTTTGCTGTGCGTCCTTCACGGTCACCTTGGAATTCATGTCATAGAATCCCACGGAATTCTTGTCTGACACCACCGTGACGTTCAGCACGTCATACAGCCTGTGGTACACCTGAAAGCTGTCTCCCTCATAGCCCGTCACGCCCAGGGAAATGAGATACTCTCCTCCCTGCAGGTCCATGTTCTGCGTGAAGGTGATCTCCTTTGTCTGCCCGGCCCTCACGCCTTCCAGAAAGGCCTTTTCCAGCATGGTGTTGGTCCCGGTGATCTCCGTCCCCTGCACATTCTTTATGCTGAAGGCAAAGATCGGGGCGGGAAGGTCCGCGCGAAAGCTCACCCGCATGTGCATCGTAAACCGGGTTCCCTTGATCAGGGCATTGGTACGCGTCCCGTTCTCATCCGTCACGTAATACGCTTCGATCATGGCCCTGCCGTCGCCGTACTCCAGCGCCTTGGGATTCCTTCCCTCCAGGTTTGCAAAGGCCTCGTCCAGTTCCTCCTCCGTCGTCCCCTTGGAGCCGGACGCCTTATACTGTCCCACCAGAACCTGCTTATAGGCATCGATCATCTCCTTCGGGCCGCCCACGCCGAGGAGCGTTCCCTTATTGAGGAGAAAGACTCTGTCACAGTATTTCGCAATGCTGTTCAGGTCATGGCTGACAAAGACGATGGTCTTTCCCATCTCCTTAAATTCTTCAAACTTATGATAACACTTCGCCTGGAAGAACACGTCGCCCACGGAGAGCGCCTCGTCCACGATCAGGATCTCCGGCTCGATATTGATGGCGACCGCGAAGGCAAGTCGCACGAACATGCCGCTGGAATAGGTCTTCACGGGCTGATACACATAATCTCCGATGTCCGCAAACTCCAATATGGCGGGGAGCTTTGCGTCGATCTCCTTCTCCGAAAAGCCCATCATCGTGCCGTTTAGATAAACGTTCTCCACGCCGCTGTACTCCGGATTGAAGCCCGCGCCGAGCTCAAGGAGCGCAGAGATCCTGCCGTCCACGATCACCTCTCCGGAGGTGGGATGGAGCACGCCGGTGATGATCTTTAGGATGGTGGATTTTCCGGAGCCGTTGGTACCGATGATGCCCACGGTCTCTCCGCGTCTGATGTCCATGTTGATGCCGTTTAGGGCATAATGGAGCTTATGCGTCCCCTTCCCAAGGCCAAAGGCATCCTTCACGCGGTCACGCATCTTGTCATAGAGCTTATAGACCTTGACGACGTCCTTGACCTGGATCGCCAACCCTTCCCCTATGCTGTTTTTCTTTTCTTCCTCATCCATTTGCATACAACTGCTCTGTCCTTTACTAGAATGCGAAACGCCCAGATTTTCAATCACAAAACGTCTGCGAAATGCACCTTCAGGCGTTTAAAAATGATCGTGCCAATGCCAAAGGTCACAATAGTGAACATCCAAAAGTACACCGTCGAGAAGAAATCCTGGAAAAACCATTCCTGCTTATAGACGGCGCAGCGATATCCGTTGATGATATATACTAAGGGATTTAATTTTATGAATTTCTGCCATTTTTCGGGCAGGAGCGTCATGTCCCAGAGAATGGGGGTCGCCCACATGCCGATCTGGAGCAATATGCTGATGATCTGGGACAGATCCTTGAAAAATACCACGATGGAACAGGTGGTATAACAGATGGCCAGCACTAACAGGAACAGGCAGGCACTGTAATAGAAGATCTGAAGAACGTAAATGGTCGGATAAACCTTATAGATCGCAGCGATCACAAGAAGCACCACGACGAAGAACGCATGGATAAAGGTCGCCGCAATGATCTTGATGATGGGAAGGATGCTGATCTTAAACACAACCTTCTTGACAAGATAATCATACTCCCGCAGGGCGTTCGTCCCCGTGTTCAGCGCCTCGCTGAAGAAGAACCAGGGCACCAGGCCCGCGGTCAAAAACAGCACAAAGGGCGCCTCCTCGGTACGGGACGCGCCATTCATGATCACTTCAAACACAACATAATAAAGCGCTACCGTGACGACCGGCTGAACCATCGCCCAGATCGCTCCGAGATAGGAACCCGCGTAGCGTTTCTTAAAATCATTCTTTGCAAGCTTCCAAATGAGGTGTCTGCTCTGGAACAGTTCTCCCGCGAGCCCGGTCACCTTGTCATAAAACACGGCAAATCCGATACAAGCTCCCGCAATGATCATGCAGGAGAGGATTTTCTTGATCAATTCTTCCTTCGGATCTGCTGCCGGCCCCAGGTTCTGATGCAGGATGACCACCGCAGCCGCTATCACGCCCAGAAGGGTAAAAATGGCGATCCCGCCTTTTTTGCCAAGCTTCATTTCATTCCTGTCCTTCCCACGGCACGCCTTGCCTTCGCTTTGGCTAGTCCTCGATACCGTGCTCCTTTTTGTATTCGCGGATGCCCTTCCACTTCGTGTCGCGGTCGGAGAAGATCAGCTCCATGTCCTCCGTGATGGGCCATTCCACGCCGATGTCAGGATCGTTGTATGCCAGACCGCCCTCATCTCCAGGATGATAGAAATCCGTGCACTTATAGCAGAACTCCGCATAATCGGAGAGCACCAGAAAGCCATGTGCAAAATTCTTGGGAACGAAGAATTGCTTTTTATTCTGTTCGGAAAGCCGTACGCCAAACCATTTTCCAAAGGTCTTCGAGCCCTTGCGAAGGTCCACCGCCACGTCAAAGACCTCTCCCTTGATCACGCGGACCAGCTTGTCCTGCGGGTGCTCGATCTGAAAATGCAAGCCCCTGATCACGCCGCGTCTCGATGCGGACTGATTGTCCTGCACAAAGACCTCAGGGATCCCTGCCGCCTTAAAGTCATTGTACTGATAGGTCTCCATGAAATATCCCCTGGCATCCTCCCGCACCTCCGGGGTGATCACCTTTAATCCCTCTATCTCACAGGTCTCTACAATAAGCTTTCCCATTTTGAATTACCCTTTCAACTTCATTTTGATCCACTGGCCGATGACCTCATCAAAGACCGTTCGCCACCTCAACCAGATACTTTCCGTAATTCGTCTTCATCAGCGGCTCAGCCAGCTTCAGGAGCTGCTCCCTGCTTATGAATCCGCGCTTATAAGCGATCTCCTCGATGCAGGAGATGTAAAGTCCCTGGCGCTTTTGGAAGGCTGCCACAAAATCCGACGCATCCAGCAGCGCGTCATGATTTCCGGTATCGAGCCATGCAAAGCCTCTGCCCAGGGTTTCCACCCGAAGGGTGCCCCTGCGAAGATATTCATTGTTCACGCTCGTGATCTCGATCTCGCCGCGGGCGGAGGGCTTTACGTTCTTTGCGATCTCCACCACGTCATTGTCATAGAAATACAGACCGGGCACGGCATAATTGCTCTTTGGATGCTCCGGCTTTTCCTCGATGGAGAGGGCCTTGCCGTTTTCATCGAATTCCACCACGCCATACTCTCTGGGATCCCTTACGTAATAGCCAAAGATCGTGGCACCGCTCTCCCTGGAAGCCACCTCGCGGAGCACCTTGGAAAAGCTTTGTCCGTAAAAGATATTATCTCCCAGAACCAGCGCAACTCTGTCGTCTCCGATGAATTTTTCCCCGATGATGAATGCGTCCGCAAGTCCCCTGGGGTACTCCTGCACCGCATAGGAAAGCTCCATGCCCAGCTGGCTCCCGTCGCCGAGGAGCTCCTCAAACACGGGAAGGTCTCTCGGCGTGGAAATGATCAAGATCTCACGGATGCCTGCCAGCATCAGCGTGGACAGGGGATAGTAGATCATGGGCTTGTCATATACCGGCATGATCTGCTTTGAGATCGCCTTCGTAAGCGGATATAATCTGGTGCCGGAACCTCCGGCGAGAATAATGCCTTTCATGTCAATGCTCCTTTGAGTTTTTGGGCTCTGCTCCCATTAATACCCCATATAGCTGAGGTTCAGGTCTACGTCGCCGGAAATGCCGCTGATGGAACCATTGTTCTTATACTGCCAGATATCATATCTGCCGGAGTAGGTCGGCGCCGCGGCATACTGCGCCAGCCAGATCTTATATGCACTCAACTGGCTTATGTCCATCTTTTCGGTGAGCCAGGTCTTGTTGGCATAGATGCCTGCAACGTAACCTGCATTCTGAATGGTCTGGCAGAAGGCCTTGCAGACCTTCGTTCTCATATCAGAACTGATCTTGTCTCCGCGTCCGTTGCTGGTTTCCACGTCGAGGAACACGGGGTAAGAAATCTTATAATTCTTGATCTTTTCAATGACGTAGGATGCCTCGTAAACGGCCTCCACCTCGTCGATCGCCTGGGTGAAGAAGTATACGCCGACCTTCAGTCCCGCGTTGGTAGCTCCCTTAATGTTGGAGGCAAACTTCGGATCCTCGATCAGGCTGCCCTGTGAGGAACCTCTGTATCCCACGCGGATGATCACGAAGTTGACGCCTGAATTCTTCACTGCCTTCCAGTCGATGGAACCATTCCACTTGGAGACGTCGATGCCCATCACGGCGCTTCCCACCTGCAGAGCGCCATCCGCGCCAAAGACGTACTTTGCGCCCTGGATGATCTGCTCTCCCGTCACGGGCTTTCCTTCCGCGTTGAAGAAGAACACCTTTCCGTTCAGCGTCTGCCAACCAGTGTACTTATTGCCGCTCTGTACAAAGAACTTCGTTCCTTCCACATAGTAATCCGCATATACGGCCTCGCGGTATTTCTCGTTCTCAAATACAAACAGTTGATTATTTTCTTTATCCTTCAGGAGCGTCTTCTTGTCATCCCTGGGATGAGGTCTTACGGTCAGAGTGCACTTCTCGGTCACGGTCTCCGTATCCTCTTCATATTTCACCGTGATGATACAGCTCTTCTTCTCGAGGAGCTTTTGCGGCGTGATGGTCAGCTTGATCAGGACGGTTCCGTCCGTAGAGCTCGGCACAAATTCCTTCTTCGTGACAAGTGCCGTCATCGCGTCAGACGATTCCACGGTGAACTTCATCTTCGATTCGATCAAGTCTGCCGCCTTGAGAGAACTGTTCTTTACGGTCACCTCGAGAACGGGCAGCTTATCCGGCAGATCGCTGTAGCAGATCAGCTCCTTGTCCTTTAAAACAACCTGCAGTGCTTCCTTCTCGGTAACCACCACTTCGAATTCCTTCGTGACCTTGCTGCCGCCGTCAGGCTTTCTGTCTGCTTCATTCTCATAATCTGCGGTCACGACGATCTTCGTCGTTCCCTTAGCCACTGCGGTAACGATCAGCTTGGTCTTGTCCGTCGCATCGAATGCAGCCGTTGCAATAGTTGCATCCTTGGAGGTTGCTTCCACCTTCAGGTTCTTGGCAGGTTCCGTCGTCGCCGTCACCTTAACGGTCACGGGATCCGTCTGCGTCTTTCCGTCTGCGGCCTTTTTGATCAGGAGCGCAAGCTTGCCGTTCGCAGTCAGATCGGCATTCTCCAGCTTGAGCGTGATCGGAGCAACAGCGTCCGTCCACTGTGCGACAAGCTTGGTCGCTACAGTGATCTCAATCTGATCCCCAGGTTTTCCGAGATCCCACTTGGAGAACTCCTTGTTCTCCGGCGCAGTAAACTTACACTCGGGTAAGGTATACTTCGTTCCAACGGGCCACTGCACGGAATCCATGGTTCCTTCTCCGCCGTTCTTGTCAAAGGTGATCTCGACCTTCTCGACCTCCGCATCCTTCCACAGCGCCTTAATGGTAATGCTGCCATTCACGGTGATCGTTGCTCCGGCTGCGCCCTGATCCCACTTGTCAAACACCTTATTCTCCGGTGCGTTAAATTTACATTCGGGCAAAGTGTAAGAGGATCCCGCATCCACTTCCGTGGAATCCATGGTTCCTTCTCCGCCGTTCTTGTCAAAGGAAATTTGGCACTTCGTCACCGTTTTTTCCTTCCACTTTGCCGTGATGACCACGTCCGTGTTGACAACATAAGGCGTGCCGGCAGCACCCTGCTCCCAACCGTCAAATTCCTGTCCTTCGGGTGCTTCAAAGCCGCAAGGCGGCAAGGTGATGCTCGTCCCTGCATCTACGGAATCTTCTGCCATTTGGCCGGTTCCGCCGTTGCCATTGTAAGTGATCTTACACTTTGTCGTCGTCTCTCCCTGATTTCCTTCCTGTCCCTGATTTCCTTCCTGTCCCTCATTACCGCTCGGATCGTCAGGATTTGTCATGGAAAGTCTCATGAAGTTCTTCGCCATTGCCACGTCCAGAGGAAGCGTCAGCGGATCCGGTATGGTGCTCTTAAGCACTTCCGTATACGTATTTCCGGTGGAAGAACTTGCCACCCAGGCCACGGTATCAGTTAAGCTACCCTCCTGTGTCGTCTCATTTTTCTTTGTGTCTTCCTGGCTGACGTTGATCTCGCTTTCCTTCTTGCCCTCACCCGTCACGTCAACCTTAGCGTACTCAATGTTCTTCTTGACGTTGACCGTCTGAGAGGACGCGGGAAGAATGAGATTCTTATACTTATCATCCTCCAGGGTCTTTAAAGCAACCGTATATTTTCCCGCATCGATCCCTTTTTCATAGATGATGCCATCCATGTCCGTATCGATCCACTCTTCCGTGGTGCCATCCGGCTTCGTCACCTGTGCAACAAAGCGAACATTCCCAACCAGCTTCGAAGTTTCCCTGTTCGAGAACTTGATCTTCAAATCCTTTTGCACGGAAGTGAGCGTCATGGCTACCGCGATCGTGTTCGCATAGTCAATCTCGTCATAGCCGGGATCCGGATCATCATCGGGTTCATCTACGGGGACGTCCACTGCCGCAGCGATCTTTGCAAGCTCCGCGTCTGCAACGGCGGCAATCCCCTTTCCGCCGATCAGGTCGATGCCCTGTAGCTGCGTTCCAATGTTTGCAAACTGATTGTGGGGATCTTCCGGTGTCTTATGCGTCGTAACAAACCATCCAATAAATACGACCAAACCAATGATCACAAGGATGCCAACAGCAGCGATGATACCGTCCAGGGCACCAAATCCGCCGCCGTCATCGTCCTTTCTCTTTTTCTTCTTTTTCGCCGCAGCGGAGGAAGACTTGGGTTTCTCGCGATACTCCTCGATGTAAGTGATCTCTCCCTCGAATTCGTTCGACGCCTTTGCCATGGCCTGTCTGCCTGCGCGCGCACTCCCCGCCTGGCTAGGCTGCGCCTTTTTCTGATACAGCGCCGCACCTAGATCCACGGTCTGACCGTAACCATCCTGTGCGTACTCATCCTGCGCATATTCCTCCTGTGCGTATTCGCCCTGGGCATATTCGTCCTGCACGTAACCGTCCTGCGCGTACTCACCCTGCGCGTATTCGCCCTGGGCATATTCGTCCTGCACGTAACCGTCCTGCGCGTATTCGTCCTGCGCGTATTCACCCTGGGCATATTCGTCCTGCACGTAGCCGTCCTGCACGTAGCCATCCTGTGCATAACCATCCTGCACATATTCGCCCTGCACGTAGCCATCCTGTGCATAACCATCCTGCACATATTCTCCCTGTGCATATTCTCCCTGCGCATATTCACCCTGGGCATACTCACCCTGCGCATAGCCGTCCTGCGCATAGCCGTCCTGCGCATATTCGCCCTGCGCATATTCGTCCTGCACATACTCACCCTGCACGTACTCACCCTGTGCATAGCCGTCCTGCACGTACTCACCCTGTGCATAGCCGTCCTGTGCGTATTCATCCTGCACGTAGCCGGCTCCCTCATAATCAGCCGAGTAATCCTGCTCTGCCTCATATGCCTCGTCCTGCGCGTACTCCTGCCCTGCACCATAATGAGAAGAAGCCTCGAACTCGCCGATCTCAAGATATTCCGGCTCAGCGTCGTAATCCGTCGCCTCACTCATGGTTTCATAGGAGAAATCATCAATTCCCTCTTCGTCCCATTCATATCCGTGCCTGCGATCCGCCCGCCCGTCCTGCGGTCTTTTGGTATGACCAACGTTCCATTTCATAATCCTTACAACCTCTTTATCTTTTAAAAATCATCTTTCTTGTCTGATCACATACTCTGACCATTATACATAATAAATCATGCCTCATTATACCATTCCAGGGTAAACTCTTCAAGTCCATTGCCTATTTCTTCAGAATTTCTTAAATTCTTAATTCTTTCTGACTATTATGGACTTTCTCTGCATATGATTGTAAAATAGAAACAAATTTGGGAAAACGAGGAATGACATGAACGAACAAAACACAGAAAACAATAAGCCGAAATGGCAGAAATATCTCTTTAACGTTCACACCCTGCTGATCCTGATCGCGATCTGCATTTTGGGATATATTCTCATTCGATTTAAGAACTGGGGCGTGCACGTGGACAACGAGTACATCGACAAGCACGGCGTCTATACGGATGGCAAGGACACCTTTGATGTCATCTACCCCCTGACGAACGACGACGGAAAGGTCATTGCGAACAAGTCTCCGCACACCATCCTGTTTTTGGGCAATGCCCCCTTCGCGCAGGACAGGCATTCCGAAAACGGCATCGTGAACATGATCGCGAAGCAGACCGGTGCCACCGTCTATAACTGCTCGGTGGAAGGAAGCTTTCTGGCCGCCAAGAGCGACACCCTCATGCATACGACCTCCGGCCTTGACGTCTATAATTTCTATTGGTTATGCCTGTATCTGATCCTGGGAAAGGACGTCGGATATTTTGACTGGCTGGAATCCCTGCCGAACGCGACCATCCTCCCGGAGACAAAGGAGATCCGAAATACGCTGGAAACCATTGACATGAGCACGGTGGACACCATCGCCATCATGTATGACGCAAGCGATTACTATGCCGGCAGCATGATCTATGACCCGAACGCTGAGACGGAGGTCATGAGCTTTGCGGGAAACCTCAAGGCCGGACTGGAGCTTCTCAGAACATATTATCCCGAGGTGCGCATCATCGTGCTTTCGCCCACTTATGCGTTTGGCGTGGAGGAAGACGGGAGCTACGTCAGCAGCGACATCAAGATTTATGACGGCGGCGGAACCTTAAGCTCCTACATGATGAAGGAATGCGAGATCGCCGTTGGGGCGAACGTAAGCTTTCTCGATAATATCTACGGAACCTTCAACGAGGACGAGGCTCCGGAATATCTTTCCGATGAAGTGCATTTAAACCAAAAGGGCCGCGAGCTGGTGGTGAAAAGATTCATCGGCGCGCTGACCCAATTTGACGAAAAGAAATAAAGACATTCTATGCAATTGTAAGTCCGGACGGGGCCGGGTTCATTCCGCAGGAGAATAAGAGGGAATGCTCATGTCTCTGTACACCAGGTATTTCCCGACCTGGCCCCAAAGAACGTAATCATAATCTTCCATGTTCCCGATCAATTCTTTTTCCTTCTCAAAGATGACGTAATGACATCTCTGTTCCTTTGCAAGCGCCGACAGGCGCTCCACGTCGATCTTGGAATAGTGCATGCAATATTCCAATTCGCTGAAGCCGTTCAGCATGATCTCCCTGCCATAAGGCATACACACAAAGGGCGAATACTGTCGCACGTAATAGATCATTTCCACCGGGAATGCCGCCATGACGTTGACGCCCGGAAGATTGATCATGTCGCAGATCTCCGCCACCTCCTGCGGCACGTGGTCTGCGTTCTCCGCCTTGGAAAACAGCGGACTCGAATAGACGCAGGTTCCTGAGATAACAATGAACGCTGCCGCGATCCCTGCAAAGATCCACTGCTTTTTCCCGCGCAGGGCGGCACAGACCCGAACGATGCCATAGCAGAGCGTCACCGTCACGGGCAATAGCCAAAGGATGCGGAAGTAAATCTCCTTCCCCAAAAACCTTTGAAAGAGCTTATCAAAAAGCGGATTAAAAAACAAAAGGAGCAGTAGAAACGGCACATAGATCAGTAAAATCCTCCTGTCCTTCCTCTTTTCCGTCACAAACAGGAAGACAACCATTGCCAGATACCAGATCAGTATGAGGCCCGTGCCCATATATCCGCGAAATGTCTGAAATGCTGTCATTGTCTCCCTTTCCCGGGCAAGCCCGTCAATTTAATAAGTATAATACCGCAAATCCGAACGGAACCAAAAGGACACATCCCATTCCGATCAAATGTTTCCATCTTTTGTACGCGACCACGCCGCAAAGGCCCGCGATCCCATAGATCATAGGAAGGAGCATTCCTCCCATGGTACTGCAAAGGCACCCTGCCACCATCACGATCGCCGTGAGGAAAAAGCAGGAGATCGGCACCGGCTCCTTCTTTTCGAGCTTCTCCATCCACAAAAGAAGCAGATAAAACAGCGACGGAATGATCACGTTCGCCAAAACTGCCTTTCCCTGCGTGGCCCGAACCAAAAGGAAATTCTCCGGGGAGTAGGTCGAATACCCGCCAAAGATCACGAGTAGTGCCGCCGCGGACAGAAACAGCGGAAGCTGCCAGCCCTTTCCTCCTTCTCCCGCAAGGAGCTTCTTTCCGATCAGGTAGAGCAGCCCGTATGCCATGGGAAGAATGAGAAGCGGCATCCCCACATGGGAGGCAGCTGCGCCCGATACGCCAGCCGACCTTGCCAGGAGCGCGACCCAAACGGGAAACGGCGCAAAGGCATGTCTTACGTCCAGCCCGGTCGTCAGACCCGTATAAGGCTCGATACTGTAAGGAACGTTGTCATCCCTGCATGCCGTCGTGATGGCGACGTAAAACGAGTCATCGCCCTCTTCATACGCCAGGAATACGGAACAGACCACCTGAAGAAGAAAGAGTGCAAAAAACAAAACCCAAAGCCCGATCGTGATCCTTTTCTGAGGAACCGTTCCCTGTTCTTTCTCTTCCTTCGGGGCCACTGCTTCCATCCTGCCCGCCCTTTTTCGGAAAATCGCGAGAACCGCCGCCAAAAGGAGCAGGCACAGCCAGAGAATGCGATTCGCCCAGACGATCTGCAAAAAGCGCTGATTCCTCAGGATCATGGGCACGCACAGAAGCTGGAAGCCTCCCCAGAGGGTGATCATTCCAAAGATCCACGAAAAAACAATCCTCCCTCCCTTCTTTTGTAAGGGGAGAAAGATGGTTCCCACCGCCGTGGGCAACGCTATTAAGATCATTACCGTAAGAAGTATTTTGATCATTCTCCTGCCTTCTTCTCCTTCTGCTCAAATCGTACGTTGTTCGCAATGGCATTTCCTGTCGCGGCCACCCAAAGAAGTGCAATGACATAGGTTTTCTTATCATCCATGGCGCCGCCGGCCCAAAGGGAATAATAGGCCACCATGGCCATCCCCGTCAGAAATAGGGCGATCAGTTCGCGGATCGCAAGAAAACGCTTCTTCCCCTGTCTGCGGATCAGCGTCGCCGCCTGAAGGCAGGCGCCGAGAAGCAAAATGCCAAGGAAGCACCACCCTCCGAAGCTTATAAAAACAGTAGCCCAAAAGGGAGTTCTCCATCTCATGATCTCCTGATTTTTCGCCAGCTGCGTGTAATGTCCTTTCCCATTTAATGTCAGAAGATGGAAGGCTGGAGAAAGCTCATAGGCCACGGCGTCCTTCACCGCCTCTTTCAGCGATTTGTCGGCAGAATTCTGAAAAGTCGCCGCAGCTAAGTTGCTCCCATGCCCAGAGTCTTCCGCGATCGTCATTTTCATGACGCAGGGGATCAAACTCAGAAAAACAGCCGTAAGTAGCAGGATCGGAAACACTCTGGCAGCTTCTTCCTTTGCCAAGACTTCTTTATCTTCCCGCTTTCCAAAGGCTTCCCAGAGCCCGTAAAACACGAGAAGAAGGCCTCCGAACAAATAATATTCCGGGAGCAGAAACGCCTGCAAGCTCCACGCAAGGCCCATTCTGACAAGGTTCCACGCGGGGCGCTTCCATCCCTTCCATGCCTTCGCCCCATCATGATCAGCCACCTCACCCCTCCTTACCGCGCGAAGGAGCATGCCGAGCTGCAAAAGGAAAAAGGATCCCGCCAGGGAATACGGCAATACTGCCAGGTGACACTGCAAGGAGACAGGCATCGTCAGAAGGGCCAAAGCAATCAGGGCGCGGAACCAGCCTGCCGCCCTTTTCATCCCGCCGAGTCCTGCCACGAAATAGAAAGCGGCCCAGGCTGCCACGCCTAACTGGATCACATAGATGAGGCAATAAAACGGCATGGAAAATGCGCCTGCCACCATCGATAGTAAGCGCATCAAAAGAGGATACAGGATCCCCGTATATTCGTCAAAGACAAGGCTCTCTTGCACCTTCAAAAGAAAGAGGCTCTCTTCATATTTCGGAAAAGTGGAAAAATGGGTCAGGATCCAAAAAAGGCCAAGCAAAACCTGGGCGCTCATTCCAAGGATCGCCACCCTTGTGAGCACCTCAGCCAAACCCTTCGCCATTTTCCGCAGTTTCACGCATTCCATCAAAAGAATTCCTTCACCTTATCGCAGATATAATCCACCTGATCCATGGTCAGGCCATAGTACATGGGAAGACGTACCAGTCTCTCGCTCTCCTTGGTCGTGTATCTGTCCTCTCCGTGGAAGCGGCCAAACTTCTGTCCTGCCGGCGCCGTGTGTAGGGGAACGTAATGCGAAACGGCATAAATCCCGTTCTGCGCCTTCAGATACTCGTCCATGAAGACCTTCCGTTCCTTCCCGTCCGCCACCTTGAGATAAAACATGTGGCCGTTGATCTGACATTCCTTCGGCACCACGGGAAGCTCGATCTTTCCAGCATCTGCCAAGGGCTTTAAGGTGTCGTAATACCGGTGCCAGATGGCAAGCCGCGCGTCATTGATCTGGTCCGCGATCTCCAGCTGCGCATAGAGGTATGCTGCGTTCATGTCACTGGGCAGATAGGAAGATCCAAAATTGATCCAGGTATACTTGTCGATCTTTCCCTGGATGAACTTGGTGCGATTGGTTCCCTTCTCGCGAATGATCTCCGCCTCTTCCACGTTCTTCTCATCGCGGATCAGGAGCGCGCCGCCCTCGCCCATGCTGTAATTCTTGGTCTCATGGAAGCTAAAGCATCCATATTCACCAAACGTGCCAAGGGCCTTCCCCTTGTAGGTCGCCATGATGCCCTGTGCGGCATCCTCGATCACGATCAGGTGATAACGCTTTGCGATCTCCATAATGGTATCCATCTCGCAGCCAACGCCTGCATAGTGCACGGGAACGATCGCCTTCGTCTTTTCCGTAATGGCCGCCTCAATGAGCTTTTCATCAATGTTCATGGTGTCCGGACGAATGTCGACGAACACAGGCGTTGCTCCCCTGAGCACAAAGGCGTCCGCCGTCGAAACAAAGGTATAGGAGGGCATGATCACCTCATCACCGGGCTTTACGTCCGCGAGGAGTGCCGCCATTTCCGTGGCATGGGTACAGGAGGTGGTCAGAAGACATTTCGCCGTTCCCGTCTTCTCCTCGATCCACTGATTACACTTCTTCGTATACTGTCCATCCCCGCAGATCTTCTGATTCTTGACGCACTCTCCGATGTATTTCATTGCATTTTCCGCACAGGGCGGTACGTTAAAATTGATCATTTCCGTCTCCATTCTTTTGACTTATTCTATCTTCTTTTCCAGCTTCCCGTCACGTTACCCTTCACGTTCTCCGTCACCTTATTGATGACATACTTCGGTCTCCCCTTGACCTCTTCATATACCCTCGCGATATAATGTCCGATGATGCCAAGGCTCAGCATGATGAAACCGCCGATGATCAAGACAAGCAGGATCACCGTGGTAAAGCCTTCCACGGAATTCCCCATCAGGTACTTTACCAGCGTCTGGATCCCGAGGATCACGCTGAAAATGATGGAGATGGTTCCCATCATCGTCACCAGCTGAAGCGGCAAGGTGCTAAAGGAAGTTGCATTGGCAATGGCATATCTCATCAGGCTGAAGAAATTCCACTTGCTGCTGCCGTATTTCCTCTCCTGCACTTCATATTCCACCGTGCGCGTGTCAAACCCGGCCCAGAAGGTCAGGGCGCGGAAAAACGTATTCCGCTCCGGAAGTCCAAGAAGCACGTCCACCACGCGCCTGTCGAGGAGCTTAAAATCTGAGGACGAGCTCATGTCCATCTTGATCAGACTGCTCATGATCTTGTAAAACAGCCCTGCGGACATCCTGTGGAAAATGCTCTCCTTACCGCGGGAGGACTTTTTCCCCTCCACGATCTGTGCGCCTTCCTTCCAAAGCTCCCACATCTTCGGGATGACCTCGGGCGGATGCTGCAGATCACAGTCCATCACCACCACGGCGTCTCCCGTCGCTAGCTCCAGCCCGGCAAAGATCCCGGCTTCCTTTCCGAAATTGCGGGAAAACTCCACGCCCTTGACCCTGGGGTTTTCCTCGGACTGCTTTTTGATGGCCTCAAAGGTTTTGTCCCTTGATCCGTCGCTGACAAAGACGAGCTCATAGTCCATCTTTTCCTTCTCAAAGAGCGCAGCCAAAGTCTTGGCAGTATTTTCAACGTTCATTTCCTCGTTATACGAGGGCAACACGACCGACAAAAGCGCCATTTGGCGTTCCTCCTTCTATTCGTCTCCTTCACGGGAATCACTCAAAGCTAATCCCGCCTCTTATTCTCCGTCTTTACGTACAATACCCCGTCCACCACCTTTGTGGAATTCGGTCCGGGGAAGCTGTCCATGGCAACGTACTCATCCTTAAAGTATATCTCACCCATGGCCTCTGCGTCCACTATATTTAGGCTGGCCCCGAGATAATTTTTGATGAACGCCTCATAGTTATCCCCGGTATAGAGCAGATATTCCCCGGAAAGTCCGATCATGTTTCCGGTCACCTCGCCAGTCAGGTCTGTCTTCGGGAACGCATCCTCTCCGACCACGCCGATCATGGCCACGGGAATGCCCTGATAATACCCCTGCGTCTGCTCGATCCGATCGAGGAGCCTGACGCAATAAGCATAGGTCCTTTCGTACTTCTTCTCCAGATTGGAATATCCAATGTTATCAGCCAGCGAATGGCAGAACACAAGCGTGCACGCCGCTGCTAGCAAGGTCCACTGCGCCTGTGCCAGGAAACGGTCCGTCTTTCCTTCCCCCTCAAAATACTTGTCACAGATGGCCAGCGCAAACATGGGATACAGCACCCACTGATAACGCATGAGCAGATGATAGGTCAGCTCCGGCGATACCAGGCGGATGCAGCTGGTACAGGGAGGAAGCACAACGAAAAGACCGATCAGGATCCCGTAAAAGCCGGGAGCTTTCCACCATTTTTGGATCGTCGCCATGCGGATCACCGCATAGATCATCACGAGTGCCAAAAGGCCAAGTGCCACCGCGGAAAAAACATTTTGCCATAATATATGCCCTGCGAGCGTAAACTTCCAAAAATCCACGTAAATCTCTTTCAGGCTCTCGAGCAAGCCCTGCCCCGCGCCGCTTCCCGCCTGGCCGATCCCCTGATAGGAGGCCAATTCCTTTCCCTGGATCAAAAGCAAAACGCGCAGGATCAGGTAATAAAGGACAAACCCCAAAACGCCCATCCCTAAGTATCTGCCGATCCATGCGAGCGTTCCCTTCTTGTCCGCTTTCCAGCTGCCGTTTTCCAAAAGAAGGATCACCTGATAAATACATAGTAACATGGCAAAGGGAAGATAAGCCTGATAGATCCCAAGGCTAAACGCCAGGCAGACGGCTCCAAACAGGAAGCCCCATTTCCCCTTTTTCGTCAGTAAGACCGAAAGCGCGGCGAGAAGCATCGCCATCATATATCCATCCAGCGTGAATACATAGGCAAAGGTCGATGCCAGCGCAGGAAAGGCCGCCAGCATGGCGCCGCAAAGCACGATGGACGCAGTGTTTTTTAATTCGAGGAGCTCCGTCAGCACGGCGCTGGTCAGACCAAGAAACAAAAGTCCGATCAATCCGATGACCCACGGCACCGTAAAGTAAGAAGAAAAGCCGCAGGCTACGGTGAGAAACCATCTTCCGGAGGTGATCATGTTCTGATCAAAATACATGCTGGCCAGGCCGTCATGATTCGGCAGGTCGGACAGCATGACGGGAAGATGGGTGAGAAGCCCCGTCACAAACGTCGCCAAGAAAGCCGCCGCATGGCGCTTTCCAAAAACCGTTTTCAATTGTACCATTGCCTCGCCTGGCGTTTTCATGGATTTTCCTCCAAATATGCGGCAATCCGCTCTGCGATCATCCTTCTTCCATTTTCATTCGGATGCACGCCGTCAACAGTGAACTCTTCCCAGTCTTCCCATGTCTCATGTCGGTATAGATCTTGATAAAGGTCGATCATTTCCACGTCATATTCTTTCGCGATCTTTCTCTCACTCTCTACATATTGCTCGAGAAAGCCGCCTCCGAAATCCTGCTCTTCGCATGTCTTTCCGGAGAAAAGGTACCATGCATAAGTGGGGGATACCAGCAGGATCCTGCTATGAGGATAATGTTTTTTCCACGCACTGAGCACATATCGAAGCGCCCCTTCAAAGGTGTTCTCATCCATGGGATCGTCAGAGCTTAGCGGAACGCCGGACAAATAGTCATTCATCCCATGCGCGATGATCATCAGCTCCGTCTTTGCAAAGCTCGTCTGATCCAGTTCCTCTATGAGGGGTGCGAAATAACTCGTCGGGGAACTCTCCATCTTCGCCTGCTGCTGGACGCTGAAATCCCTGGCGCACGCCGAATTCACCAACGAGACCATGGAATAATAATCCCCTGGTTCCATGCTCCCTGACTCCCTTGGAATCTTGGCAAGCGCCGTTCCACCAAAGGAAGCGTTGAGAAATTCTTTCCCGCAAAGCACCTGAAGCCTGTCCGCAACGGAATCCTCGCCCCTTGCGGTCGCCTGGATGCTGTCACCAAAGATCACGTACTTTGGATGATGCGTTTTTTGCCCCCGCCAAAGGATCCCTCCCAGGAGCAAAAGCAGTGCGAAAAGGATCAGCGCCCAGATCCAATACCATCTTCTCTTTTTTTTCTCCGTCAGGATGTCTTCGCTCAATTCAAACCGCCTTATCTTTCTTGTTTCATGACCCCGTTTTCCACTCGGTATACCATGTCACATTTCTCGATCGTCTGAAGACGGTGTGCAATGATGAGCATGGTCTTCTTTCCCTGAAAGCGATTGATGGACTCCATGATGGCTGCCTCCGTGTCATTGTCCACGGCGGAGGTCGCCTCGTCCAGGATCAGAATGTCTGGATCCTCATACAGCGCCCTGGCAATGCTGATGCGCTGTCTCTGTCCGCCGGAAAGCCTGATCCCGCGCTCTCCGATCTTTGTATCCAAACCGTCGGGGAGGCTTTTTACGAACTCATCGAGCTGTGCGTCCCGAAGGACCTCCCAAACCCTCTCGTCGCTGATCTGCTCCTTTGCCACGCCGAACGCAACGTTTCTGCGGATCGTATCATCCAGCATATAGCTCATCTGCGGGATGTATCCCACGTTTTTCAGCCATCCGCGGTAATTCGAGGTTACGTCCGTATCGTCTGCCAGCACCTTGCCGCCCTGGAGCTTTAATAGCCCCAGCATGATGTCCACCACCGTACTCTTTCCGGCACCTGTGGTCCCAACGATCCCGACGGATTTCCCGATGGGGATGGTGAGGTTGGCATGCTCAAAGATCTTTCGGTCCGTATTCGGATAGGCATAGGTGATGTCCTGCAGGGTGATCTCTTTTTCCACCTTCATTTTCACCACGGGCTTTTCATAATCCGTCATGTCCGTGCTCTCTTCCGTCACCTCTCCCAGGAGATTATCCGCCACTCCCATCAAGAAAGGCTCCAGATAGGTAATGCTCGTGATCTCATTGCTGATCCGGTTCACGGCGGGCAATAACACAAAGGCTGCCGCTGCCAGCGTGCTCAGGGATTCCGTCGTGTTTCCCGTCGAAACGCCCAGGAGAATCTCCACGATGAGATACAACATCATGGCCGCCACGCACACCGTCTCGATCAGATACTTGGGAATATTGTTATACAAACTATATTTCTGTACGGCTTCCACATAGCCCTTGCCGCACGCGTCATACTCGTCCACAAAAGTTTTTTCATTTCCGGACACCTTGACGTCCTTGATGCCGTGCACCATCTGTGAGATGCACTTGAATAGTCCGCTGTAATACCTTTGATTATCCTTTCCCGCCTGGATCATGATGGGCTTCAGGACCTTCTTGATCACCACGACGAGCACGATCATCACGACAGCCATCACGATCGTCATGACGCCGTTCTTATAAAGACAGAAGGACACGACAAAGATTGCCATGAATATGTCAGACATCAAATGCAGCAGGTTCAGGATCAATGCATAGGAATTGTTGACGTCGGAGGTGATGCTTCGCTGGATCACTGCCGTGTCCGCGTTCAGATAGAACTCATACGGGCGCTTGATATAGTGACGCATCATGCGCTCCGAGGTCCGAAACTGATTCACGTAGACGAAGGCCAACGTCGCCTTGCTCTGCAGGTATAAAAACAAGTTCTTGATGACAAAGGAAAAGATCAGGGTCGCCATGACAGTGATCGAAAAGATCTTAAAGTCCGGCCGTCCCATCCATTCGTAGGCTGCTTTCGCGATCCTGCTGTTTGACACCGCTTCCGGATCAATGACGACATTGACGGTCTCCACCAGAACGCCGACGCTCGCCATCTGCAGGAATGCTCCGATGATCATGAGGAACAATAGCCCTACCAAGGTGATTTTCTGTTTTCTGTCCAAAAGCGCTCGAATTTTTTGTAAGACGTTAACCATTTGCCTTATCCCACTTTCCCGTTTTATGTGGAAAAATCAAAGTATTTGTGATACGATGTATTTGTTCTTATCTTGAAAACCAATTTTTTTCAAAGGAGCTCCCATGAAACAACCGAAAAAGCTCATAATGCTCATAATTCCCTGCTGCGCTGCGGTGGCCTTGCTCGTCTGTTTTTTCCTGATCGTGCTTCCTTACCTCAAAATGGCACCCACGCGTAAGCTCCTTCGGGAATCCGAATATAACTGCGTATTTCTCTCCATGTTTCCCGTCAGCACCTTTGACAAAGAGGATTTCTCCTATTTCAGGGCCGATGACGCCTTGATCGTGGAGGAACTTGTTCCCAATGCCCGGGCCATGAAAAGCTATCTCAAGGACGTGACGCTTTCCGGAAATAAAATGCAGCGGATCTATCTCGGCGTGGATCCCACAAAGATCACCGCGGAGCAGATCTTGGAATTTCAGGCTGCGTTCCCCGATGCCGTCTTTGAGATCCTGCCCACCTACCGCCGCCTCTCCGACTGGATGAAGGATCCGGACTGGGAAAACACCTATGCCGCCTATCTTGACATGGTACAAAAGCTGGTCGGCAAGGAAAAGCTCAGCATTTACTCATTTTTTGCCCAGGAATGGCTGATCGCCGATGACGATAACTATTTGGACGGGACGCTTCTTACGCAGCGCATCGCCCACATCCTCTATATCTATGCCGACATTGATCACCGCTGCGACTTTCGGCCAGAGAACGTTACCTTCTTCTTTACGGAATTTCATTCCCTGCTGAAGGAAAGCATCTGGAATGGGTTTTCTTTCCCGGATCTGTCTTCCTGGGAGATCATAATGCTCGGTGACAGTGTCATCGGTAACTATTCGGAGCATGATTCCATCCCGGAACTAGTTGCCAGCTTCTCCGGCGCCAAAACCTATAACTGCGGTTGGGGCGGCGCGTCAGCAGCCACCAGGGACTCGGACAGCTGCGGCTCTAATATGGTCAAGGCCTTTCTTTCCGGGGATCTGTCGACCATTCCAAACGACGTGCAGGCCTATGCCGGCATGAAGGCCTTTTGGAATGCCTCCTCCGTGGGAGAAAAGCAGCTCTTCGTTCTTCACTTCGGACTCAACGATTATTTCCAAGCCGTTCCCCTGGACAATCCCAAGGATCCGAAGGATGTTACAACCTATTGCGGCGCCCTTCGCTCTATGATCGAAATGATCCAGGCCGCGCGCCCTGACGCAAAGATCCTGCTCATCGCGCCCAACCCCGTCCTGCTCTTCCATTACGGGAAGGATCCCTTGAGCGATGAGGGCGCGCCGCTCGCCGACTATGCCGATGCCGTTCTTTCGCTTGGAGAAAGCTACGGCATCCCCGTATTGAATGACTACGAGGTTCTCCACCCGGATACGGCGTACTACTATTTGAGCGGCGACGTACATCCCAACGAATATGGCCGTTATAAGATCGCTAAGGCGCTGATCTATCGCATCAGTGATGCCTTTGAATGATCACTGCTCTTCCTTTTCTGTGTTGATCCGCTCCCGGATCACGTACTGCGGCGAATTGTTCAGACTGATGTAGATCCTTCCCACATATTCTCCAATGAGGCCCAGCATCAGCATGATCATGCCGCCGAAGAAAACAATGGCCGCCATGGTGGCACTAAAGCCCGTTGGCACGTCCGGCACAAGGAACTTTTTCAGGATCGTGTAGAATCCATATACGAATCCGATCATTGCAAAGATACTTCCGAGCGCCGTCGCAATGCGAAGCGGCTTTACGGAAAATGCCGTGAACCCGTTAAACCAAAGGCCCAGAAGCTTTTTCAACGTATATCCTGAACTTCCCTCTTCCCTGTTCCTGTGGTTCACCACCACGTTCGTGATATTCTTTGTGGACCTCAGGACCAGGCCGATCACGTAAGGGTAGGAATTCTCATATCGGATCATGTCCTCCACGACGAATCGTCTCACTGCGAAATAGCTGGAAATAAAGAGCTCCTTCGGCTTTTCCAGCATCACTCTGGTCATCAGTTCATTCACCTTGCTTCCCAGATTTCGAAATGCGGAGTGCTGTTTATGCTCATACTTTGCATACACGGCATCAAAGCCTTCTTCCAGCTTCCCGATCAGCAGATCCACTTCGTTCGCGGGCGTCTGTCCGTCATCATCCAGACAGACCACGTAATCTCCCTTGGTCTCCCGAAGTCCCGCCATCAATGCGGAATGCTGCCCAAAGTTCCTCGAAAAGCTGAGCCCCTTTCGGATCCCATTTCCCGAGGAGCGCTCCGCGCAAAGCTTTCGGATCTCCTCCAGCGTATGATCCGGAGAACAGTCATTGACTAGGATGACCTCATATTCATATTCCTGCATCTCCTGCATCTTTCCGTCGATCTCCGCCAGGACGTGCCCCAGCGTTTTTTCCGATCGATAACACGGAATCACAAAACTAATCTTTTTCATCTTTTCATCCTTTATTTTCACGCCTGTCTGCTTTCCCACTCCCAGTCCAGAATGGCCATCAGCACTACGTCTTTATATTCTTCATCAAGGAACACGGACTCTCTCAGATGCGCTTCTTTGACAAAGCCCGCCTTCTCATAGCTTCGGATGGCCGGCACGTTGTCTGACAAAACACGAAGGTAAATGCGGTGGAACTGTTCTTCGACAAAGCAAAACCTTAACATCAGCTTTGCGGCAGCCGTCCCAATGCCTCTTCCCCGCGCCTTCTCCTCCCCGAGAAAGATCCCGTATTCCGCCTTGGAATGCTTTCGGTCCACGTCGCGGACGAACACGCTTCCAAGGGGCTGATCCGTCGCAAGGTCACAGACGATCATCTGGATCGCCTTCCCGGTATCCACCATGGTCTCGAGCCAATGCTCGTGGCCCTCCTCCGTGAAGGGCTCCCGATAGATGAAACGACTTCTCACCGCGTCGCTGTTTCGCCAGGCCACGATGAACTTCGTGTCCTGCCTGGTGATGGGCCGCAGATAGATCCCTACCGCTTCATCCCTATAGTTTTCTTTCATTGCCGCACTGTCCATCCGCCCGCTCCTCAAGGCCTTCGCCCGATCTATTTCCTGTAATGGTCCACGATCTTTTTCACTGCGTGGATCACGTCCTTCACGTCCTCATCCGTCATCATATAATAAAGCGGGATGCTCATGGAGGACTCATAGAATGCCTCCGCGTTGGGACATAATCCTCTCTGATACCCGAGCTTCTCATAATAGGAATGCCAGTAGACCGGGAGATAATGCACCTGTGGGCAAGTATTCTCCGCATATAGGGCATCAAAGAATTGCCTTCTGTCGCAGGTCAGCTTCTCCAAGCGAAGCCGCAGAACGTAGAGATGCCTTGTGGTATCACTCTCCGGGATCTCCTTTTGCACTTGGATCTCGGGCATCTGGGAAAACGCCTCGTCATAGGCTGCCACGATCTCCTTACGGCGCTTCGAAAATTTCGGAAGCTTTTTGATCTGACTGCAAAGAAGCGCCGCCTGAATGTCCGTCAGTCGATAATTAAATCCAAGCTCCACCTGTTCATTATACCACTTGGCATCCGTGGGATGTACCATCTCGGCCTGATCCCTGGTAATGCCGTGGGTGCGAAGCCGCATCAAGTGTTGATAAAGCTTCTCGTCATTCGTTGTGATGGCGCCGCCCTCCCCGCAGGTCACAGTCTTTACGGGATGAAAGCTAAAGCAGGTCATGTCCGCGATCGATCCCACGGGCTGTCCCTCATACTTCGTGCCGATGGAATGCGCCCCATCCTCGATGAGCACTAAGTGATGCTCCCTGCAGATCTCGCGGATCTCATTCAGCTTTACCGCCTGTCCCGTAAAATCAACGGCCACGATCCCCTTGGTCCTCGGCGTGATCAGGCGCCTGATCTGCTCCGGATCGATGTTATAGGTGTCATTCTCTATGTCCGCGAATACGGGAGTTGCGCCGCAGTAACGCACGCAATTTGCCGACGCGGCAAAGGTAATGGCGCTGACGATCACTTCATCCCCAGGCCCAAACCCTGCGGCCATGGCCGCCAGATGAAGCGCCGCCGTTCCGTTACTGACCATCACTGCATACTTTGCCCCAGTCACTTCACAGAGCATCCGCTCCACTTCCTGCACCTTGGGCCCGCAAGTGATCAGGTCTCCCGTCAACGTCGCCACCACGGCGTCCACGTCGTCCTGTTCAATGCACTGTCTGCCATAATATATTTTGTTTTCCCGGACGGGAGTCCCGCCAAAAATCGCTAATTTTTCCATATCATTACTTCCACTGTTTCGATTGTTGAGTTTTTACGGATCATTCAAAATGCAAGGTCTTAAGGCGCTCCTGGATCTGCTCCACGCTAAGCCACTCCGTATTGTTTCCGGAACTGTACGAGAAGCCCTCCTCCACTTTTTTCCCGCCGGGAATGATGGTCTGACGCTGGTTCCAGCGAACCTGCGGATATACGATAAAGTGCTTCTCATATTCATAAGTCGTCAGGGAATCCTCCACCGTCACCATGATCTCATGGAGCTTCTCCCCCGGATAGATGCCGATCTCAGGCATCTCACAGCCAGGCAACATGGCCTGCGCCAGATCCGTTACCTTGAAGGACGGGATCTTCGAGATAAAGGTCTCGCCGCCCGTGGACTCCTCCAGCGCCTTGATCACAAGCTTTACGCCTTCTTCCAGGCTGATCCAGAATCTCGTCATCCGATAATCCGTCACGGTGAGCTTCGTCGCGCCTGCCTTGATCATCTCATGGAATTTCGGGATCACGGAGCCTCTGCTGCCCGCCACGTTTCCATATCTCACGATGGAGAAGCAGATGTCCTTCGTTCCCGCATACGCATTCGCCGCAATGAAGAGCTTGTCGCTCACGAGCTTCGTCCCGCCATAGAGATTCACGGGGTTCACCGCCTTATCCGTGGAAAGTGCCACAACCTTCTTCACGCCGCAGTCCAGGCTGGCGTCGATCACGTTCTGCGCGCCGTTGATGTTCGTCTTGATCGCCTCTGCAGGATTATACTCACAGGCCGGAACCTGCTTTAAGGCAGCGGCATGGATGACATAATCCACGCCCTCCATCGCTCTCTTCATCCTGTCCTTGTCTCTCACGTCGCCAATAAAGAAGCGGAGCTTCGGCAGATACTCACTGAACTCGTTTTGCATCAGGAACTGCTTGAACTCATCCCTGGAATAAATGATGATCTTCTTGGGGTCATAATGCGTCAATACGTATTTCGTAAATGCCTTTCCGAAACTTCCGGTTCCTCCGGTTACCAAAATTGTCTTGTTGTTCAGCATGTTTTTCCTCTCTCTCAGATCCATGGATCCATACACATAATCGATCTATTATACCACTTTATTCCCTCTTTGGCAATGTCATGACCATCACATAATGTCATCTCCCCAACCAATGTCCGTATCTCCGCCCGTAGGGCTTGGAGTCGTTTCCGGCGTTGGTGTCGGCGTTGCCGTTGGCGTCGGTGTTGGCGTCGGCGTCGGCGTTGGCGTCGGCGTCGGCGTTGGCGTCGGTGTTGGCGTCGGTGTCGGCGTTGCTGCCGGTGTAGGCGACGGCGTTGCTGCCGGTGTAGGCGACGGCGTTGCTGCCGGTGTAGGTGTCGGCGTTGCCGTGGGCTTCGGTGTTGTCGTGGGCTTCGGTGTTGCCGTCGGCTTCGGCGTCTTTGTTGGCTTCGGTGTCGCAGTTGGCTTCGGTGTTGCTGTTGGCTTCGGCGTCGCCGTTGGCTTCGGCGTCGCCGTTGGCTTCGGTGTCGCCGTCGGCTCAGGCGTTGCCGTCGGCTTTGGTGTTGCCGTCGGCTCAGGCGTCTCCGACTGCGTTCCACCTCCGCCGCCGACCAGATACACTCCTTCTGCGTTGATGATCTCGATCCAAGCCTCATCGGCTCCCGCGCCGCGTGCGTCTAATTCCTTCTGCCGCTCTGCGCGATACTTCTCCAGCACGTCCTGACTGATCAGCTGTTCCACGTCGCCCAAGCGATACCACGTGTCATCCACCAGAACCTGAAGCTCCCCGTCTACAACGCGAGCCTGCGTCACTTGACTAGCCTTTTCCTTTCGATTTTTCAAAAAGGCAAGCTCTTCCTTTTTTTCATAAGTCTTTATGGCGGGAATGCTCTCCCCTGCCGTCTTTTTCATGGAGAAGCCTTCCTGCGCTGCCCCGTCTTTCTTTTCCTGATACAGCCCGAGGCCCAAATCCTCATTGTAGGCATACAAAGTGCCTTCCACGGATTCTAACTGTCTTAAGAGACTGTTTCCCATATCATCAAAGATCCCGGAATACTCCTGATACTCGAACAGATTCCTTTGGTTCCAAAGAGCAGATGCGTCTGCGGCTCCAACATTCATGGCGATCTGCGCCACGTAATCTCCCACAACCATGCCTTTCAGGAGCGTCCCCTTCTCATGGATCAGGTCGCCACTTGATGAAACGCAGGTCCAGCGTTCAAACGCTCCCGCATACTCATTTCCCAATCTGCCGCAGGACAATGCCGAGATTTCCTTTGCATTTCCGTGCAGGACCGTGATCTTATCGTCTCCCTGCGGATACCAGATCGTTGCTTCGAGCTGGCCGTCCTCTCCGTACTTCACCGTGAAGAACAGGACCAATCGCCCTTCCTCCTGCAGGAAATAGTTTCGGCCGACCTGATAAAGCTTCGGTGCAAATCTCTGAAGCCACTTCCCATCCGTAAGGAGCGCGACTGCTTCGGCCTGATCCGTCGACTTCATGCTTTGATACATGTTTCTTGCATCCGCCAGAAGATCTGGTTCTTCCTCCAAGTTCACCCAAAGGTTTTGCAGCTGCTCCGCCGCCTTGGAAGAACCATACACCTGAACACATTCCTCTAGCGCGCCTCTCTGATAGTACGCTTTCTTGCGCTCTGCAAACAGGCCTGCTATGTTTAAGTATTCTTCCTCCGCCATAACTCCCAGGGATCGCCCTTCCAAGTATTCCAGCATGGCTTTCTCGTCGTGCGTCAGAAGCACCTCTTGGTTCACGGTGACGCTTTTCTTTTCTTTGTCCCCCGGCTGTTCACATCCGGCAAAAGCAAGCAAAACTGACATGGCGGCTAAGTATAATCCGATCTGCAGCCCTATCCCTTGCTTTCCTTCCCTCTTTTTACGCATTTTCCTCTCCATTTCCCTGCCCGGCAGGTTCTTCAGGATTTGTTACGCCTTCCGTATTTGATGCTCCTCCAGCTGGTCCTTGTTGGCCCTGCTGGCCCTCCTGGCCTTCCTGACCCTCCTGGCCTTCTTGACCCTCCTGGCCTTCTTGACCTTCCTGGCCTTCCTGACCCTGCTGGCCTTCCTGGCCTTCCTGACCTTCCTGGCCTTCCTGGCCTTCCTGGCCTTCCTGGCCCTGCTGGCCTCCCTGACCCTCCTGGCCTTGCTGGCCTTCCTGACCCTGCTGGCCTTCTTGACCTTCCTGACCCTCCTGGCCTTCCTGGCCTTCCTGGCCCTGCTGGCCTCCCTGACCCTCTTGACCTTCCTGGCCCTCCTGGCCTTCCTGACCTTCCTGGCCTTCCTGACCTTCCTGGCCTTCCTGACCCTCCTGGCCTTCCTGACCTTCCTGACCCTCGTGCGTAATGCCGTCAGCATCATCGATCAATTGTTGCAGGAACTTCCCGGCGTCTGAATCAGCATCATAGTAATGATTTGCCTGCATTATTGTTGCAAGCGTATAAATACTTCTTGACACAATGGGACCGTAAAGGATCACGTCCTGATCTCCCTTGTTCAAGATCAGATAACCGCGGAATGCGAAATCTGTTTTGTAATACTCTGAAGGGACACCGACCAACACGCTTGTAAAACGGCTTCGTCCGTCAACGATCTCAAAGATGGTATCCTTGATCGTTCCGTCCTCTTGCATCCCATATGACATGCCGCTGGCCATTTTGGCTCCGCCAAGGATCATGGGATAGCGACCGACATTGGCGAAGCTTGTGAGCAACGTGCCGTACTCCTTCAACCGATAGCCGTCAATTCCCTCGCCGCGTAGTTTTTCCTTGGTCTGCGTGCCAACCCCAAATTTCACCCGAATTCCGGACTGTCCCGTGATCCGGATGGAGAAGCCGTGATAGCTGAGGATCCCTTGCAGTTCTGTCTCCAAGACGGCTTCATATCCCTTCTCGCCGTAGGAAAGCATCCATACATAATTGTCTACGGGAATGCCGGATTCATTATAGACATAGATCATCGCAGATTTTGCCTTGTCATCCTCCGCCGTCACGGTGATCTTTCCCTGATCGATGGTGCCTGCGAATGGCACGCCGTCCAGCCAAACCTCAGAAGCCGCAACTCCATTCGGCAGCTCCAAAGTGATCTCGTTTGTCAAAACCACCGGTTCCTCCTGCGTGGGCGCCGTTCCCACGGCAGCCGTATAATAGGTACCATGATAGGTCAGATCCCAGTATAATGCGCGCGCCAGGATTCCGACACTGTTATACACCTCGATCGCAGCCTTCTTCCCGTTTCCGTCCGGAAGCGTCACGACCAATCTGCGATCCTTTTTATCGCCCACGTAATAATTGATCCCTTCATACTCCGTCCCGTCGACCGTCACCTTGGTCTGCTGCGACATGTCGGGAGGGAGCAGGAGCACGATGTTTGTCGATGAAGTGGGCTTGGGGCATGCCTGCTCCGGCATGTTCTGATACACGGGGATCCGAAACACGAACGGACTCTCCAGCGCATTTGCGGAACCATACAGATCTCGTATGGACTTCGCCTCCGTCGTGGGAGCAGAGATATTCTGCATGTATTGATGCGAATAGGGACTGCTGCTATTCGGCCCTACGTTAAACTTTTGGAGGTACAGGGAGTCCTGCCCCTTCTTGATATAATTGTCCGCGATGGTATGTGCTCCGCGCACGATCGCATAATAAGCATAGAGCTTGGGGTCCGTTACGTTCTTCAGCCAGTTGTTTTTCGCATAGCTCAGGCCATTCTCAATAACTTCTTTATCACTGGTGCCCGTCGCACCAATGTTATAATAATTATAAATCCCCTCGTAACCGGGATAGGTTCCGGAAATCAGGGGCGATCCCCCACCTTTTCCCTGCTCCTGCAGGATGCGGGCCGCCAGATGAAACGGGCTCACCGTTGCCTCATCTCCCGCCGCGACAAGGAGAAACGCAAATGTCATGTCCGTGTCCGGAACCTTAGAATCCATAAAGGTTCCCTTCAGGATCTTTGCAATCGCTTCTTCCGTGTGATACTGCCTGTTAAAGGTGAGCTGTTCAAACTGGAAAATGGTTTCCTCCGTCAAAGCGTTTCGGGGATCCATGTAGTATTCCAAAATCCCCCGCGACGCAAAGTACCAGCTCTGGCCATACAGCCCTTCTTTGTCATACTCGGGAAAAGACTTATATACCAGACTCTTGTTGCCTTGCATTTCCTTTGAGACGGCCGTATTCCAGTCCCGCCCCGTCTCAAGCGGTTCAAAGGTCCAAGTTGGATGCTTTTGCTTCAAGGCAAGGAGAGCGCTTTGATAGCTGACGGGGAACTTCGCAATGTCTTCCGGCAGCTGCATTTCATTCGTCTCCCCCGGCTCTGCACGAACAATGCTCATGGGAAGGCATGACAAGAAAGCCTGCAGCAAAACCGTCACTGCAAGAAGCCACAAAATGCCACCTCTTGTCCGCTTTCCCTTTCCTTGTCTCATTCGTCTATCCTTTTCCACTTCCTGTGTAAGATCCGGATCATGCGCGGCATCACCGCAAAGACTGTCGCGTAAGCCTTGTTTTTCTTCGTCAAAATGCGATTTCTCATTATGTGGAACCAATGCTTTCTTAAGTAGCGCACGATTTCAACATAAGTTCCGTTCTCCCTTGTCATCATCGGGATCGGCACGTGCAGCAGATATTCCAGTCTCTGGAAAACGCCAAAGCGAAATGCCACTTCCCGAAGGGCCGGGAAGGTTTTCTCCACGATGTCCGCCGCCATGTCCGCATTGCTCACGCTGTCCGCAAATACGCGGGAAAAATCATTTTTATCTTTTCGCCTGGAATTGCTTCCCATGCGATAGAACACGTGATAGCCCAGGTCCGGCAAGGACAAGATCTCCTTCCCGTCCGCCAGCATCTGGATCAGCAGGTGAAAGTCCTCATTCAACCTTCCCTCAGGGAAGAGCCTGTTCGCAAATAATTCCCTGCGAAAGAGCTTTGTACAAAAGGAACAGTCTCCCCGATGTAACAGAAGCTCTTGCAAGAACTCCTCCGCGGAATACAGCTTTTCCTCGCTCGGCGGCGTACAAAGATCCGGCAGGAGATTCCCCTGCTCATCGATCTCGTCCCGTCCGACCTGCGCGATGAAGGCCCCCGTCCGTTCCATGCCCTGCCATAATTTTTCATACATGTCGGGTTCTATGTAATCATCGCTGTCGACAAAGCCGACGTATTCCCCCTTCATCAGATGGATCCCGACGTTTCTCGCGGAGGAAGATCCGCCGTTCTTTTTGTGGAACACACGGATCCTGCGATCCTCCTTCGCCAGCTGATCCGCAAGCTCGGCCGTCCCGTCCGTAGATCCGTCATCGACAAGGAGGATCTCCAGATGGTCATAGGTCTGCGCCGTGATGCTGTGAACGCATCTTGGCAGGTATTCCATTATATTGTAAACCGGAATGATCACCGTGATCAGTGGTAAATTTTTCATGTTTTATTTCTCCGTCAAATACCGGAACATTTTCCGCTCTGAGATCACCGGGGCCGGATCACAGGGAGCAAATCCTCTCGCCTTCCCGTCCTCAGCGGCTTTTCCATAGAGGGCATCGTCCGAAGCATCTTCGTCCAGCCTTTGCCCGGTCAGCTTCTCGATCAGCCTGCAGAGCCGCCATGAGGCAAAGCCTGCATTCCAGGTGTCATAGATAGTGTGATACGCCTTCTCTCCCAAGGATCTGCGAAGCGCCTCGTCTTTGATCAGCCGCTCCGTGAATTCAAACAACATGTTCACGTCGCCGTCCCGATAGACAAATCCATTTTCACCCTGCACGATCAGATATGGCGCGGAGCCGATCATGTGATCCGCCACCACCGCGCAGCCACTGTTCATCGCCTCATTCGCAACGGCGCCCCAGCCTTCGATCTTGTCGCTTGTGATCAGGAAGACGTCCGCCGCCTCCATATGGCTTCGCACCTCTTCCGGCTTCATGAAACCGAGAAGCGATACCTGCTCCTCCAAGCCATACGCCTGGATTTTATCCCGAACCATCTGCTCCAGTGCTCCCGCGCCGATCACGTCCAGGTGAAATTCAATTCCCTTATTTTTCAAGTAATTGGCAGTCTCGACCATCAGCTCCGGGTGCTTGCAGTCGATCATCCGCGCCGCCCAAAGAAGATAGGGGATTTTCCTGCCGTCCTCCGTCTGCCAGCCCTTCCCCGCCATGAGCGTCTCCAGGTCATGCTGCTTCGCCTCAGGGAAATATCCCCAACAGAACATTTTCCCGGGATAGGCATGGATCAGATGAAAATCGCTTGGCACATAGGCGCCGTTGCAGAGAAGATACACGGGACTCTTGCGATATCTGACGTGATCCAGATATTTTTTTCGAAGGCCCCTGGGACTTACGAATTTCCACTGTCCCCATCTATATAACCGTTCCGAATAACGAAGAATGAACTTGCCGCTTCTAAGACGCTCCTGAAGATATTTCTCTTCATCCGTTCCTCCGTAGAGAACCACGTCGGCCTCCCGGATCAGTGCCTCGCACCGTTCCTTCTCCTCATAAAAGAGCACCAGGTACGGCTCTTTCTGCCCGCCGTCCCAGCCCATCTGGCGGCGTTCCTCTTCCATGGGCTCCGTCTGGATAAAGACAAAGCTCCCGCCCATGCGCTCATAGATGGCCCTGCAAAAAGGGATCTGATGATGATTTAAGTAATTGGACACAAATACAAATTTACGCTTCGTTTCGACTTCCATTCTCTTCTGATCCTCCAATGATCATGGCATAAACCTCCAGCGTCCTTTCATAGTTTTTTGCCTGATCATGATTTCGAAGGGCATGCTCCCTGGCGTTTTTGCAATACTCCTTTTCTTTCTCGGGATCGCTCCAGAGCTTTATGATGGCATTGGCCAGATGCTCCGACGTCTTCTCGAGGCCTTCCCCGTTCACCCGAAATCCGGGATACGCGATCCCGTCCTCGCCGTCCGTGAATATGCTAAGGACCCCGCCCACGTCCGCCGTGACGCAGGGCATTCCAAGCAGCATTGCCTCTCCCAGGGAATTGGGAGAATTCTCGATGGAGGAAGGACAGACGAACACGCTGCTTTTCAGGTATTGCTCCTTCATCTGCGCGCTGGTCAGCCTGCCAAGAAATACCACCTTATCCTCCAGATGAGCTTGCCGGATCAGCTCCAAAAGGTATTTCCCGTAAGAGGAAAGCTTTAGCTTTTCCTTCCAGGTCTTATGCGCCGTGATGCGGTTGCCTGCCAGGTAAACCTTGGCATCCCCGTACTGCCTAAGGACGGTCGGAAGGGCCTTTAATACATAGTGCAATCCCTTGATGGGATAATCTCCTTGGCTCAAAAAGATGGAATGGGCTTCGCAGTTTTCCTTGCTCCAAAGGCCTTCATAGAAGTTGCTCCGAAGTGTCTCCTTCATCACGAAATAGCGTGCGGACGGATTCCATTCCTTTGCATAATGCAGGTCCCACGCCGTTCTTCCGCCCAGGTTCCCGGCGAGGCTGACGGCCTCCTTTTCCATGACGCCGCGGAGACGAAACTTCTCCTTTTGCGCGAGGATCCCATCCTTTTTCAGGCGATCCCGGAAGGTCTCCCGCTTTATCACTATCTCCGGAAGATCGGCCAGGTAGGCCTCCGCATAGGGTGCGCACAGTCCCTGGATCGTGATCAGGATCTTCTCCTTTTCCGGAAAGGCTCTGCAGGCGGCCAGCGTATGCGGATATTCCGTGCCGAAGCAGTGGATCATCTGCGGCTCGAACTCCCGGAAGATCTGCCGCATGCTCTCCTCCAGGCTCTCGTCATAAAGATGCGGATGGTCCGTGTCCTCCCCAAATCCATAAAAGACAAGCCTTCCACCCTCCACAGTGACCTCGCGTCTTAAAACGCTTCCTTTCCCCTGCAAAAGATGCCCGGGCACGGGCGCTGCCACGGCCAGCTCCACTTGGTTTTCGCCCTGATGCCTCAGCATCAGGTGCGCCAGTCCTGCGATCCAGCCCTCTTTATTGGATGCTTCCAATCCCAGCTCCTGTGCGATGGCAGGCAGGATCAGATTACACAGCCAAAGAATCCTCATGTCCTCTTCCTCTTGTTCTCACTTATAATAAAAAATCCAGCTCATGTACGGCAGTATCCTTACGTCTTTCTGATAGAGCTGCCCGAGGAGCATCACGAAATATGCCGAAAAGGCGGCAACGCATCCCCATCTGCAGGCCAGCTTTAACCAGCCCTCTTTCATTCTCCCGACAAGTCCCGGGATCAGGAAAACCTGCGTTGCAATGAAATAATATCCGATTCTGGTGACCTCAGGGATGAATCCGCCACAAAGCGTCACGACCAGTCCCATAAGATTCAGCCAAAGATAGAATTTTAGGCGTAAGTCAAACACGTCTTTCTCTTTTCGCCGTGTCCACCAGACGATCCCAAAGATCCCAAGTCCGATCATGCACTTGGCAACGTTGGCGAGCGACAGGTGGCTTACGTCAAAGGCCGTGTCCTCATAAAATTGATAAAACCGAAAGATCAGCCAGCGATAAAAGCTTTGTCCAAAGACCAGACTTGCAAGGAATACGCCGGCCGGGATCAAATGCCACTTTTTTAGGCCTGTGCGCGCAAGGTAATACGCCAGAAGATACGCAGGGATCGTGATCAGGATCGTCTTGTGAAAGGTGGCCCCGACCAAAACCAACAGGAGAAACCTTCCAAGCTCCCCGCGAAGCACGTACTTCATGGAATACAGGGCGATCGCCAAAGCCAGATAATAACGAATGGTGTTCAGACTCTGGAAATAATAGCCTCCCGTCATCAAAAGAAAGAGGGAGAACGCAAAGCATTCGCTCTGGTCATGCATGGCCCTCACAAAAAAGAAGACCGTCACCAGCGAAAAGAACTCGAACAGCGGCAGGTAATTGTCATATCCGAAAAGGTGGAACAGGCCCTTGACCGTCAGGTTAAAACCAATCTCCGAGGAGACGATCGCGTCATAGAAGATCCGCCTAAAGTTCTCCCGATAGACCCAGTAATCGTTCCCGATGGCAAACCTGCAGGCGGACACTGCCGCAAGAAGACTGTAAATCGTAAATTCCGCCACCGCGTTCACGGCGTCCTGCCTCGTCGCAGGCGACCACTTGCCGCGGCCATAGCCTTGCTTTTCAAAGGCGGGCACTCCGTCCCTGTTTCGGATCAGCAGGGCAAGGGCGGCGGTGCCAAGCGTCAAAAATACAAAGAGCAGTGCGCTTTTCTCCATGTTCCTTGCCCTCCTTTCCTATCGTCTTTTCAGCACTTTGTAGATCCCCCGGATCAGTCCGTTATACGCCTTTGACATCACTGGATCCGTCGCCAGAAAATGTCTTAGGGGCTGCAACGTAAGGATCATGTACGTCTTACAATAAAACAGTTGCCACCTTGTCATATACTTGCGCGTGATCTCGCGGTGTTCCGCCTCGGAGCGTTTTACGCTCTCCGGCGTCTCCGAGTAGCCTCCGCCCTCATACTTGGCAACACAATCATCCAAATAAATGAACCTGGCCTTCTTCGAAAAGTACAGCCAGAGGATATGCTCATAGTCGGCCCGCACCTTCAGGTCCGTGCGATACCCCCGCTCCGCGAAGCAGGCCGCCTGGTAAAAGCAGCACTGATGGCACGGCACGTTGCGATAGCAGGTCAGCGGCGTCATGCGGGGGGAAACATACTCCACGCTCTTTGTGGGGATCAGGTAGCGATTGCCATATAGGACCGTCAGCCCGCTTTCCTCCGCCTGGTCCGGCGCGCGAAGCGCATCCAGCTTATCGCTCACTCTCCGGAGAACGTCGTCATCATAAAAATAATCTCCGCAGTTCATGAAGATAAAGTACTCTCCGGTGGCATGCTTTGTCGCAGCGTTCATCGCGTCATAGATCCCGGCATCCTTCTCCCGGATCAGCTTAAGACGCTCCGCCGCGCCCCGGCTTTTGATTAGCTCCGCCGCGGCCTCCACGCTGCCGTCCGTCGACATGCCGTCCTTGATGACGATCTCATAATCCGTCATGCTTTGGCAAAGCACGTTTTCCACGGTCTGATTCAGTTTTTCCCCTGCATTGAAGCAGACGATCACAATGGAAAATCTCATTCAAAGCCTCTTTTCGTCAAAGTCGGATCCCGTCCCGCATTCCCTGCTTCATCTCAGCCATCGCCTGGGAATAGGTGAGTTCGGAGCACATTTCCGTTTGATTCTTCCTCAGCCAGCGAATGGCCCTGACGCGCGCCATGACGGGGCCATAGAGTTCCCCGTAGAGAACGCCCCTGTCATAAAAGAATTTCTTGTCAAAGCCGTGAAACCAGGTGGACGGGCGGGGAATTTCCTCGCCGATCAGCGCCGGCGTTTTATACACCCTCAGGCCCGCCTTGATCGCATCTTTGAGGAACAGGCTGTCCTCTCCGTTGCAATACTTTGTGCCGCCGCCAAAGCAAAGGTAAAAGCTCAGGTTCTTCGCATGAAGCTTTTCCCGCCTTGCGGCGATGGCATAGGCCGGATATCTGCCGGAGTTATACGCCCTGACGCGCCCAAAGGAATCATTCCAATAGGTCCTTCGCTCCTCGCAGACCTTTACGTTAAACAAAAGAACGTCGCTCTCCGGATGTTTTTCAAACTCCTCAAGAATGGTCTTTTCATACGCATCGTCATAGACAATGTCCTCATCCCCGAACAGGCATATCTCCGCGTCACACCGCATCAGCGCCGTGTTACGGCTTAGCCCCACGCCGCGCTCTGCCATGGACAGACAGCGGATGGTCCTGTCGCCGCGCGAAAGCTCCGCATAATCATAATGGTCGCACTGATTCACGATCAGGGCATCCGTCCGAAGATTCATTTTTTCAGGCAATTTTTCCAAGTCTGCATTCACTGCAGATACCAGCACCTGAAGTCTCATCCTTGCGATTCCTTTCCCATGACACGATCATTTCCGATAGTTCCAAAGGTAATACCAGCGAAGAAGCCAGGCATCCTCATCCCAGAGCGTGGCCGCCGTTATGACGACGCCCTGCTGCTCCAGGAAATCCGTCATAAGTGCCATGCGCTTTACGTCAAAGCCTCCGGGAACCAAAAGCAGGACGCCCTCCGCCTCGCGCAGCCTGTCTGCCGCTTCCGGCGCAAGCTCCGGGCTAGGTACCGAGATCCATTGCACGTCCTTCCACTCTTTTCTTGCGCGAAGGTCCCTGGCGATCTCTTCAGGATCCAGCTCCTGTGAGACGGGGCAGATGGCAATGCTCTTTTTCCCTGCAAAGAAATGCTCCAGATTCTTCCAAAACAGCTCCGTCCCGGGGATCCCCGCATTCGGAAATCCATAACGGTTCGTCAAAGCTTCCGGCAGCCAGATCTTTTCGAAAAGGATCTCCTTTAGCAGGAAAAAGATCACGCCCGTAAAAAGGCCGATGATTGCTGCCAGCACAGTCGCCCTGACAGGTTTCACGGTATTTAAGTTCTCTGCCGCTTCCTCCAGATCCACCACTCGAATGGCGGCAATGTCCTTGACGCTATTCTTGAAATCCTCCGTCATGGCCAGGCAGGCGGCACTGCACAGCTCATTCGCGAAGGCCTGGTCGTCAGAAGTACAGGTGATGCTCACCATCCGAAGGTCAGAATACATGTTAGCCGTCAGCAATGAATCTAATTTCTCAGGCAGCTGCCTGCTGCCCGCGTACCTCTGTTTGACCAGCGCCTGAAACTCGTCAAAGGTCATCCAAAGATTCCAGGTATAGGCGTTGATGTATTTCTCGCGGTCGATCCAATCCTCATCGGCATATTCCACGCAGAAGGTGGCCGTCGCCGCATAGGTCCTGTGACGAAAGGTCACGTTGCGCAGGTAATATGCGCCGGAAAGCACTACCGTGATCACGATCGTGATCAAAAGTATCCCCGGAAGATTCCTGATCATTCGAAGGACCGTCAGCCTAAGGTCAAAGGGTTCCTTCCCCCATCCGTTATCTTTCATCCCTTCTCTCCTTTTCGAGCTTTTCCTCCCGAAGGGCCGTGATCTGCTCCGCGTCTACGCCCTCCGTGCTGTCAGGCCAGAAGAGCACCTTCAGCGTCAGCAGCATCAGTTTCACGTCAAGCCAGACGGAATAATTCTCAATATAGGTCAGATCAAGCTTTAGCTTGTCATACGGCGTCGTGTTATATTTTCCGTATACTTGGGCAAAGCCGGCCAGACCCGCCTTCACCTTCATGCGATAGACGAATTCCGGCATCACTTCCAGGTACTGAGCGATGATCTCTGGGCGCTCCGGCCTTGGCCCGATAAAGGACATGTCTCCCTTCAGGATGTTAAAGAGCTGAGGTAATTCGTCGATGCGGCATTTCCGGATCACTCTTCCGACGGGCGTGATCCTGTCATCATTCTTCTGTGCCAGTCTCGCCTGTCCGTCTTTTTCCGCATCTGTCCGCATGCTGCGGAATTTCAGGATCTTAAACTCTTTTTGTCCAATGGTGCATCGCACCTGCTTGTAGAGAACCGGGCCTCTGTCGCTCACCTTGATACAGATCGCCGTGAGGAGCATGATGGGCGAGGTCAAAATGATCAGGAGCAGGGAAAAGATCACGTCGATGACGCGCTTTAGAAACCTTTGCTCCATGGTCAGGGAATACTCCCTGGTGAGAAGCATTGGGCTGTCGAACACATGTAATTCTTCCGCTCCGGTCATGATCACGTCCGTGATCTTCGGCATCATGTAGATGCGAATGGAATTTGCATAGCAAAATTTTAAGAGCTTATTGCGAACGGCGGTGGATACGTCCCAGATGACCACGGCATTGCTCTCACCCGTCTGATAAGATTCCAGGATCAGGTGATAGTTCTCCTGCATGTTTTCACGCACCCGCTCTACCCTCGTGATCCGATATTTATCCTTTCTGCTCTCAAACTTTGCACAAATGTCCTTTGCAGAACGCTCCCCGTGAAGGAGCAGGAGCTTTCTTGGCGGGAACAGATGCCGATACAGGCGATTGGCAATGTTCGTATATAGGATCAGGGCAACGGACTGCGCCAAAAACATCCAAATGAAGAAAAATGGCCAAAACAATTCGAACGCCATCAGGGATAGTTCCCCGTAGATAAAAACATCCGTAACGGCCGTCGCAAAGATCTGGGAGAATATGATCTCAGTATTCTTCAAGTAACCAAAGCGCGTACCGCCATACATTCTGGAGAACAAAAACAGCACCACGCCATAGATGGATATCTCGAGAATGTGGCCGTTTTTATAGAAATGCAGGTCGTCCACCAGACTAAATTGAAAATGATAAAACCAAAAGTAAGCAAAGATGCCGATCACAATTGCCAGACTCAAAAGAGACAGTCCCAGGTTGATCAGTCTCTTGCTGGATTCCATTTTTCGCAATCGTTCTTCATGAATGTTTTTTTCCACGAACTTTTCCTCCTAGATCCGACGTCTCACGGCCTTCACTGCCCAGAAACAGAAATGGTACGCACTGCTTGCAATGCTCATGCCCTCTGCCTTTCGGTAAAGATTCCAGATCCTGCGGATCGCTTCCAGTTTATTCGATGAAAGGGACTTGCCGGCCCTTCTGTATTTCACCAGGTTTTCATCTAGCCCATATGCCAGGCGGCCGCCTCGAAGCACCCTCCACCAAAGGGCCGTGTCCTCGCTCTTGATCTGCGGCATTTCAAGCTCCGACTTCGGGATCTGCTCGAGGTCGAACATGACGGTGGAAGTAAAGATCGTCGTGTTCTTGAGGGCCTCCTTGTAGCTTATGGTCTGCGGCACCCTGACGATCTTTCCGAGTCCCTTTCCGTTCTCGTCGGCGAACTCATATCCCGTAAAAGAGAAGGCTGCCTTGGTCTCCTCCATAAAGCTTAGCTGACGAGCCAGCTTCTCCGGCACCCATAAGTCATCCGAATCCAGATACGTCAGATAACGCCCCCTTGCCTCGCGAACGCCCTCGTTTCTCGCCATGGCCGCGCCGACGTTTTGCTCCATTTGGATCAGTCGGATCCGCTTCTCCGCCGTCCGCTCCAGGTATGCCCGGATCACGGGCACCGTATTGTCCCTGCAGCCGTCCTCCACGAGAAGCATCTCCCAGTCCTGAAAGGTCTGCGCCCGGACGCTGTCCATGGTCTCCTCTATGAACTTTTCCGCGTTATATACCGGCGTTATGATGCTGACTGCCGGACTGATCGTTTCGCTCATGTTTCCCCTCATTTCAGGCGCCGCGGCGACTATTATTTCTGCTCCATCGAAAGGAGCCAATACTGTCCAAGCTTTATAGGTTGGATGGAAAGGGCCTGCTCTAATTCCTCCAAGGCTTCCTCCGACAAAGTGCCCGGGAGCAAAACATAATTCACGCCGAGCTCCGCCGCCTTTCGGATGCAGGCAATGCCTTCCAGGGTACTTCCTGCTTTAGGCGCTTCCCCAACCAGATCAAGATCCACCGGAACGGTGACGTCCAGCTTTCCATACGCACAAGCCAGACTCATCCAAGCGTACAGATCTCTTTGCTCCTGTCCGTAGCCGTCATAGGAATACGCGTTCAAATGTTCCTGCCACATGTTACGTCCATAGATCAGCTCGATGTCGGCGTCCAGGCTTCTCGCATGGGCCATCACCTCTTTCGGCGCCCACAAAAGGACAGGGCCGTCCGCAATCTTCTCGAGCTCTTGCAAAGTAGTTTGGACGGCGCTGCGCTCCTCCTTTAAGTCCCGTACGGTCCACTTCGGATTCCCAAGCCGCCCGCAGAGAAGAATGATCAGGATCGCAAGGGCGATGCAGAAAATCTTCTCCTTTTTGCTTTTTACTTTCCCGCCAATGACCTCAAAGATCAGGATCCCTCCGCAGGCGATCAGCCCCGTGACGGGAACCAGGGTCCAGATCCATTCATAATCATAAAATTTCGTCTGATACAACATGAAAAGCACTGCGCTGACGGGAAGGATGCAAAGCACTGTCATCCATCCGCCATAGAGAAAGAGTTCTTTTTGCCTTTCATTGTTGCCAAGCTTCCAAAGCCATGCAAGAAGGAGGATCAAAAGGAGTAGCGCTCCCAGCTTTCCTTCGCCTGACATGGCAAGCCAGCCAAGCCATGCATTTCTAAGCAGTGTCATCAGGTCCGCCCCTCCTTTCTCCTAAGGAGTGCAGAGCGGATCCCGCCAAGCACAAGGAATATAGCGGTCACGGCAATGCCCATGCCTAAGCCGTAGAGCGTCCAGACGAGACAAACTTCCGTCAGGATCACCAGCGGCGCAAGGCGCCATTTTTTTCTAAGGCAAAGACCGATCAGGTACGGCATCAGCACCGCGCCCCGAATGGTCGTTCCCTGAAAGCCTGCGTGCAACAGGCCAAATCCCTCCATGCCATATCCGTAATCTCCCACGATCAGGAGCAGCGCAGTCACGGCCAGGAACAAGAGGCGCAGGAACCGCTCCTTCGGGAAAAGGGCCCTCGCCAAAGACAGGTAGGCCAGATATGCTGCCGCCAGGGTAACGGCCGGGATAAAATGCCAGGTCATCCATTCCGGCGTGACATGGCAGATCTTTGTCAAAAATGCGTACAGCGTCGGAAGGCACAGGATCTTTAACCGAGAAGGCATCCCCTGCTCATATGGCAGCCCCGTCATCGGATTGGCTCCATAAAGCCTGTCCGCCCGAAGAAACTCCGTCACCGTCTCCAGGGTGAGATCATAGTCCAGATAAACCTTCGTCTGAAACAAAATGCCAAAAAGCTGTGCGCCCGCGAGCACAAGAAACGCAGCAAGGATCCATATTTCCCGCTTCTCCAAGGTGAGCGCCTGCTTCTCTTTCGGTGCCGTGGCCTGCTTTTTTCCCGTCAAAAAGCAGGTCGCACTGATCACGCAGGAAAGTGCACCTGCCACCGACAAAAGCAGAAAATAATATTTTGTGAAAGCAGAAACAGACTGCCCTCTCACCAGAGCTCCCAAATGAGCTCCTTCGGCCAGTCCGATCAGCATGAAAATGCCCGCCAAAAGCCTGTCTTCCCAATGATACTCCGTCTTTGCCCTCTGGTGATCCACGATCAGGATCAGGGCATTTCCAAGAAGCCAGGAAAGCGGAAATAGCGCTACTGCAACCAATGCTAACATCTGTCACCTCACCGATAGTATCTTACCATAGATTGCCGTATTATTCTACGAAAATAAGAAAAAATTAAGACTTTAAAGCTTTCAAACAAAAAGAGCAGATGCTTTTCGCATCTGCTTGGCAGTCATATCCCGAGGCATGGTCAAATTTTCTGTTTTATGTTCCATCCGTCTTTCGCCGGCATTAAGCAAAACAATAGTCCAGGCGGAGCTTGTCCGCGATCCTGGCGATGTATTCGCTATTGGTAGGTCTGAGCCTCCCGGAGGCCTGAGAATACCCAAAAAGCTCTTCAAAGGTCTCCACGTTCCCTCTGTTCCACGAGACTTCGATTGCATTCCGAATGGCTCTCTCCACCTTTTGCACCGTGGTCTTGAAGCGTCTTGCCACCGCTGGATACAGGAGCTTCGTCACGGAGCTGACTGCCTCAACGTCCTTTCCTGACAAGAGGATCGCCGTCCTCAAATAATGATAACCCTTCAAATGTGCCGGGACGCCGATCTCCAGCATGATACTCGTAATATACTTCTCCAATTCATTATCGGTCATTTTCCTGATTCCTTCCCTTTCCTTTTTGTCGTCGATTTCTGCCTCATTTTTTCGACTGCACAGGGAATTTTACCATGGCCGTCGAAGAAAACAAGACCATTTCACCGCGAAAAACACGGCAACTCAACGGATTTTGACCGATTTTCATAAAATGATACAAGGAAAAGTCGAAATCTGACTACCTATTCTTCCTCCTTCGTCAGATACATGGGACGACGTTTTACCTCCAGATAGGTCTTGGCAAGATACTGTCCCAAAATGCCGGTACAGAAGAATTGAACACCGCTGGTCATCAGAATGAAGCAGACCAGGGACGGCCAGCCCGAAACGGGATCATCAAAGATCAGCTTGCGAATGATGATGAACAGGATCAAAATGAACGCCAGAATGCAAAACAGCACGCCGACGAACGCCGCAATGGACAGGGGCGCAGTGGAAAATGCCGTGATCCCTTCGATGGAATAGGCAAAGAGCTTCCAGAAGCTCCACTTGGTCTCTCCCTTTGCCCGCTCCACGTTTTCATACTCGATCCACTTGGTCTCAAATCCGACCCACCCGTAGATCCCCTTGGTAAAGCGGTTATACTCCCGCATGGAGAGAACTGCGTCCGCCACCTGACGGGTCATCAGCCGGTAATCCCGCGCGCCGTCCATGATCTCCGTCTTGGAAATCTTTTTCATCAGGCCATAAAACATCCTTGCAAAAAGGCTTCGGATCGGCGGCTCGCCCTTGCGGCTCACGCGCCTGGTCGCCACGGAATCATAGCCCTGTTCCAGATAGGAAAACATTTCCGGAAGAAGCTTCGGCGGATCCTGAAGATCCACGTCCATGATCACAAGATACTCTCCCTTGGCCTTTTCAAGTCCGGCGTACATTGCTGCTTCCTTGCCGAAATTGCGCGAAAAAGAGACAAAGTGGACGCGCTCATCCTCTTCGCGAAGCTTCTTGATCTCAGCAAGCGTTCCGTCCCGCGATCCGTCATCCACAAAGAGAAAGTTCATCTCCACGCCCTTCTGCGCAAAGAAGCTTTCATTCTTGATCGTTTCCTGATAAAAGAGCCGAACACTTTCCTCCTCGTTATAGCAGGGACAAATAATCGTAAGTAAGCTCACTTTTCCTCTTTCCGAAGGGTCCGTGCGGATCCCTTCCTGCTCATGATTTATGATTCCAAAGTCATTCTCAGTTTATCACGCTTTCCCAAGCAATACAACCTCCTTTTTTCCCCACGTCTTTTCCCCAAAATTCGTGGACTTTTTTCAAAAAATGCGTTATACTGATATTTGTGCTATTATGCGAATTTGAGACAGGCAGGAAAAAACCAATGGGAACGATCTTTAACAACGCCGTCTTTTTGTCAGCGGCGGCGGGGTGGCTTGTGGCACAGGTCCTAAAGACTCTGATCCACATGCTGTTTACAAAAAAGTTTAGTGCGGAACGACTGATCGGAAGCGGCGGAATGCCCAGCTCACACTCCGCAACCGTCTGTGCGCTGGCCACGGCCTCCTGCATACAGTACGGTGCGGACAGCTGCGAATTCGCCATTTCTCTCATTCTGGCCCTGATCGTCATGTATGACGCCATGGGCGTCCGCAGGGAAACAGGAATTCAGGCGAAATTGATCAACGAAATGATCGAGATCTTCGCCGACATGGGCCGCGAGGAATTATCCGCCGACGAAAAGCTGAAGGAATTCGTGGGACACACCCCCCTTCAGGTATTGGTTGGCGCCATCCTGGGCATACTGATCGCGATCGGTATGTGCAGTCTTTTGCTCTAAACTTTGTTGAGTAAGAAATTTTGAGGTCATTGACATGAAAACCAAATGGAAATTGCTTTCGGCCTTGCTGATGCTATTGCTCCTTGCAGGCTGTACCCTGCAGGGCAATGAATCACCGGGCGACGAAAGCCTTATCTCCGGGGAAAAGATTCCCTCCGAGAATACGGAAAGCGTGCAGGGCTCGGATCCTGCAGGCAGCGTCGATCTCGATCTGCCGCCCAGGGACGGCATGGTTCGAAGCATCCTGACGAACGAGTGGATCGACGAGGAAGTCGCAAAGGTGCGTCCCATCGCCGTGACCATCCCCAACGAATCCAGGGCGCAGCCCCATTACAATTTATCGGAAGCCTCCGTCATCTATGAAGCAAGGGTGGAAGGCAGCATGACACGTCTCATGGCCATCTTTGAAGACTGGCAGGAGTTAGAAAAAATCGGAAATATACGAAGCATTCGTCCCTACTTTGCTTACTGGGCGTTTGAATGGGATCCCATCATTGTTCATTGGGGCGCTCCTTACTTCACCTATACCGACAGCGTTTTGAATGCCGAAACCACGGAGAACGTGGACGGAACCTATGAGGAATCCTCCTTCTATCGTACCACGGACAGGGAAAAGCCTCACAATGCCTTCACGTCAGGTGCAAAAATCCTGGCATCCATTCAAAAGAACCATTATAGCCTCACAAATCGAGGCCTCACTCCTGAGAAGCATTTCACGTTCGCTCCGGCGGATGCACCCAATGATCTAAGCCAATATGGAGACGACGCCGTGAGCGCGACCTACGTGGACATGACGGCTGCCTATCCTCTCACAAGATGCTACTTTACCTACAATGAGGAGGATGGCCTGTACTATCGTTCCCAGTACCTTTCGGGCGGCGTGGACGGCCCTCACGTGGACGGCGCCACCGGCAAGCAATTATCCTTTAGCAATCTGTTGGTACAGCACGTCAAGCAGGAAGAGATCGGCAACGGTTATCTGGCCATGCAGTGTCATGACACGACTCGCGACGGATGGTTTTTCACCAGAGGGAAGGGCATTCACGTCACCTGGTCTAAGACCGGGGATTATGAGCCCACGCAGTTCTTCGACGATGACGGAAATCAGATCGAGATGAATACCGGAAAGACCATGATCCTGATCATTCGGGACACGGATTCGTTCTCTTATCGATAAAAAAAGGATCTCACGCACTAGAGCATGAGATCCTTTTACTTTTTTTGATTTTGCGGGATCATTCTCCCAAGCCATTCTCCACGACGGCAACCAAAGCCTTCAGCGCGTCTTCCTCATCCTCACCCTCGCAGGTAAAGGTGATCTCATCGCCGCATTTAATGCACGCACCAAGAACACTCAGAACGCTCTTCGCATTCGCAGTACTTTCGCGAAAAGAAAAGGTTATGAGGGATTTAAACTGCATGGCTTCTTTGCAAAGGATTCCTGCCGGGCGAAGATGCAGGCCCGTAGGATTCTTTATCACTACCTTCTGACTAACCATAGTTCGTAACCTCCAAAAAAGACAACCCCAATTGACCCTCCAACTACAGTATAGCACCATTTGTTTTCGCCAACAAGCAGTTTTTTATTCCTGCTTTGTAATTTCCACGCGAATGGTACCGCTGTCTAAGATCCGAATGTCATTCCCCAGCACAAACGTCACGGGGATGTCATATCGTCCGGACTCAAGCGACATGATCTCATTTGCACGCATCCATGCGGAAACGTCAGCCATTCCCGTAATGGAATTTGCCCTCAGGGCATTGATGGTCTCACGCAGTCCGAATACGCGAAGCGTAACAGGAACTCTCTCCGTCTCCTCTTCCGGCAGGGAGATCGTATACCCTTCCGGCGCGTTCACAAAGCTTATGTTCTGCGGAGGGATCTCCAGGCTTCTGTCCCTCGATGCCTTGATGGTCACTGTCACGTTGATCTTACCGTTGAAATCAGGATCGGCAAGCTTGATGTTACTGGGAAGAAAATCCTTCAGGTTCAGACTGACGGTCTTCGTATCCGTCGCACCGGTGACGTCAACGCGGTCTCCCGGTATCGTGATCCTGCTGATCAGGGACAGGTTTGTCGAAGTGCCAGCGAGCAATATGCGTTCCACGTCCTGCTCAGCCTTTCCCACTACCATATATCCGTCCGCAGGCGTTCCGGAATAGTTCACGGAAATGGGTACTTCCTTGGTTGCCAGGATCTCTGCGGACATCAGCACGTGATCCGCGCTCATCTCCAAATTATCCAAGTGAAGCTCACGGTTCTCCCTGTCGCGCAGATGGATCACCACGTTTGCAGAACTGTTGTTGGTGGCTCCCTCCACGTTCAGCTCCGCGTATGCGCTGGCGACCTGATTGACGGAGGACTCCGGCCCGCTAATGTTAATGGAGGTCTGATCTGCAGAAGTATTGCCGATCACGTATCCTTCCGCCACGGTGCCAACCGCCTGGTAAGACAAGCGGATCCACTTACTGGTCTTATTCTCGACCTCGAGCTTCACCACGTCGTGATCCCCTTCGAAGGTGATCGCATCCGCATTCGCGTTCAATGCATAATACGTGATCGCGATCGTGTTTATGTCTGTCAATTTGCTCACGTCGGCTTCCGCAACGATATCGCCGGCCCGCAGGGACTGAAACACGCTGGTCGGCGCGGTCACGTTGACCTTCACCTTATCGGTTCCGTCCAGCACCTCATAATATTTATTTTGATCCTCCAGTAGTTCCGTGTTTACCAATTTGACCTGAATGTTATTAAAAGATCTTGTATCCTTGGGGTCTCCCACCTGTGCGACAATGAACCAAAGCACAAAGGCAAGGAAGATGGAAGCAATCTTCAGGCCCCAGTTATGCAGGATCTTTTTTTTCAGCCATCCAAAAAATCCCTTCATACCTATGCTTTGCTCCTTCCCTTCCACGGAAGCATTCCCTTTTGTTTCTCCTTCGGCTGCTCCTCCGACTCCTTCATCACGAGCTGACGGATCAGACTCTTAAGCTTCTCCTGCGTCAAGTCCGTGATCAGTTCCCCGCCGTAGGCAAGGCTGATCTTTCCGGTCTCCTCGGAAACAATGATCGTCACGGAATCCGTGGCCTCGGAAATGCCGACGCCTGCCCTGTGACGCGTGCCCAGATCCTTGCTTAGGTTCAGACTGTCAGACAACGGAAGATAGCAGGTCGCGGAAGAAACCCTGTTTCCCGTAATGATCACGGCACCGTCATGTAAAGGCGTATTCTTTTCAAAAATATTGATGAGGAGCTGACTGGTCACCAGCGCGTCAATGTCAATTCCGGTCCGCGCATATTCGCGCAGGGATTCCGCCCGCTCGATGACGATCAGGGCGCCGGTCCTCACCCTGCCCATCTCTACGCAGGCCTTTGCGATCTCGTTGATGCTTTTTTCGGAGAGAGTGCCGTCGCCGCCCTTCTTCCGAGTGTCAAAAGGCAATTTCCCCGTAAAATCTGAGAACAGATTCTTATTTCCCAACTCCTCCAGTGCTTTTCGAAGCTCGGGTTGCAACACGATGATCAGCGCCATCACTGCAAATCCAAGCACCTTCTCACTGATCCACAGAATGGTCTTCATCTCCATGAAAACCGCAAGAAGCATAAAGCCACCGATCACGACGATGCCCTTGAGCAAGGTCCATGCACGGGTGGTTTTCATCCACGCAAGAATATAGTAGACAAGGACGGCGATGATGATGATCTCCAGCACGTCGCCAAAATCCATGTTCATGCTATATGTCCTAAACCTATTCAGATAATCTTTTAACCTATCAATGTATTGCATCAATTAAAACAGCTCCTCGTATCCATCGGATCCTTCAGGTTCTTCGGTCATCTGATTACTGCCTACGGTAACTCCCTTGGCTGGCAGACTGCTCTGTCTGCGGAAGGAATTCTCATCATTTCTGGGAACTCTCTCCGTCGTAACGGTCCGGTTATTCCCCCCAAAGCTTGCGCTTCCCGAGGTCATGCCCGGCGCCGGACGGTCTGCCGTCTTCTTTGCGGTCACGCCGGCCACGCTCTGTCTGGAACCTCTTTGCTGATTCCCATATCCGGTCGGCGCGCCAACCCTCGGCTGCGCCGCACTCTTCACCTGCGGCATTGCCTTGGTCTGGTCAAATTCTTCATTCGCCTCATACGTCTCATAAGTTTCCTGCACCGGTTCTTTCACCTTGGGCCTTACGTTTTCACGCACGCGCTCCCTGCCAGATCCGGCAGGCGCTTCGCTGCGGGGAGCACTCTTTGGCTTGGAAGTCGCAGGCCGCGCAGGTGCCTCACCCATGGGCTGATTGATCCTTTTCACCGTCTTCGTCGGTGCCGCCACGTTCATCTTCGGCACTGCCTTCACATAATAATAATATTCATCATCCTCAAACTGAACCCATTCCGTCCTTCCGTAATCCACGCAGAATCGGAAGAACTGGATCACCAATGCCACCAGGATCGCCAGAATGGATCCAAAAATGGCGGAGCCAAGGGACAAGTTGATGTTATACTTGAGGTCTCCTATCAAGAGCACCACCAAGTTCACCATGGCACCTGCCGCGATCGCGATGGTCCAGGAATGCTCCACGGACATGCGGCGGATCAGCCATACCACGAGCACCGTGATCGCAAAAGCAGCCGCGATCACCAGCATGGACTTATTGCTAAGCAGACTCTCCAGCATGAACTTGATCTTGTCCGAGTACTCCTTCTCTCCCATGGCGCTGATCGTCGGCGCACATCCCACCAGAGTCGTCAGCACGTAATAAATGATCACGCCGCTGGCTACGGAAATGGCGGAAAGCGGACCGCAAAGGAGACCTACGGCAATGGGGATGACATAGGGGATCTTCAGCGCAAAGAACAGGGGCGTCAGGATCACCACGTAAGAATCATTGGGTGCAAATCTCAGCATCAAAAGGAAGATCAAAAGATATACGCAAAGCCCGACCAGAAGCATTTCCAGCGACTGCCCGTACATGTGCCCTAAGCTGAACAGCGCACACAAAAGGATCAGACAGCCCGCAGGCAGAAAAGAGCAGGCCAGCGATGCGACCAACACGATGGCCAGGGTATCCAGCTTCGGAAAGTATCCCATCATGGTGTTCACGCCGTTGAGTGCGACGAACGCCAGGAAAAACTTCAGGATGGGCAGGATCACCACCGCGTTTGTTCTGTAGAACTTTTTGATCATGTCACGATATTCCAGTATCAGAGTCATTTCTTCCTCCCCGTCAAGCTCAGTTCCTGTGCTCTTTATAATAAGCATTGAGCTTTTTTAGGTTTTTATAATAGCGATTCAGGCTTCCGCGAGAAACAAAGTACTTAATGACGGCATAGAAAAAGGTAAACACCAGATAGACCGCCATCGTAATGCCATAATAGGTCAGGATGTTTCTCGCGTAGGCGATCAGGTCGATCTTGTAAATGTCCGCCATAAACTCGTCGAAATGCATGAAGAAATAAAATCCAAAAACGATCAGAAAGCAGATCGTCCCGGCAACAATGGATTTCAGGATTTCTATCACCACGTAGTCCCCGAGATAATATTGATTCATCTTTCGGGTCTTTTTCCCGTCTTTTTCTTCGTAAGAGGCCAATTTGGTCATCATGATGACCTTCTCTTCGTTGATCATGGTTCCCTCCGCCTGCCCATGGGGCGCATTATCCTTCCATGCCGCCGGCCAGCGTCAGAACGTAGACGTTGGGGATCCCACCCTCGATCAGGGCCGCGGCCGCCTCATCCACCGTCGTCCCGGTGGTGAAAATATCATCGATAAGGATAATCGTCTTTAATTTTACATCATTTTGCCTGACAAGAAAAGCTTTTTTCAAATTATTTTGTCTTTCTTTATAATTTTGTTCCTTGAGCGGCGCGGTATATTTCACTCGAAACAGGATTTTGTCGAATACGGGAAGTCCCAGTTCCCTCCCCATGACCTCCGCCAGCTCCTTTGCCTGATTATAACCGCGTCTTCGAAGGCGCCTGGGGTGTAGGGGAACGGGGATCAGCCCCTCCGCACCGGTCCCCCGGACGTAATCCCCGAGATACTTCGCCATTTCCTCGCCGTAAAAATCCTTATATTCCCTGCGTCCTTCATACTTGAATCGATAGATGGAATGCGCAACGCTCGGATAGTCATACAAAGCCCTGGCCCTCCGAAAGGCATGCATTCTGCCCCTGCGGCATGCCTCGCAAAGCTCTCCCGCCTCGGCCAGACCCTTTCCGCAGATCATGCACCAGGGCGCCGCGATCGGCCGGATCTTTTTCAGACATTCCAGGCAGATCTTTTCTCCCGCAGGCGTCACGATCCTGTCGCAGATGGGACATCGCCTGGGAAACAAAAGCTGCATGACGGCCTGTGTCACCCGCTCCCAAAGATTACCTTCCTGATCCCTTCTCGTAATTGTCCTCCCAATCTAGCTGCCGCAGATCTCACGGATCCTGTCGGCCAACGCCGTATATCGCTTATTTTCACTTGCATTCGCGATCATCTCCCGAATGACCTCGCTCCGCCCAAGAATGGTCACGCAGCTCTTCGCCCTGGTGATCGCCGTGTACAAAAGGTTCCTCGTCAGCAGCATCCTCGGTCCTCCCAGGATCGGAAGCAGCACTGCAGGATACTCACTTCCCTGAGATTTGTGGATCGTGATGGCATAGGAAAGCTCCAGCTGATCCAGCTCACTGAAGGGATAGCTCACGCGCCTGCACTCGTCATATTCCACCGTCAGGCGGGAAGACATCTCGCTGATCTCCACGATCCGCCCCATGTCTCCGTTGAACACGCCCTGCCCTCTGTCGACCACGATATTATATTTCCCAAGGATCTCCCACTCCAGCTGGTAATTATTCTTCACCTGCATGACCTTGTCGCCGACCCGGTAGGTGACCTCCCCCGCCACGTGCTCCGCCTTGCCAGGCTGCGCCGGGTTCAGATACTGCTGCAAAATGCCATTTAAGGTCTCACAGCCAAGAGGCCCCTTTCTCATGGGGGTCAGCACCTGGATGTCATGGGGCGTCGCGTTCACGTACCCTGGAAGCTTATCCCGGATCAGCTGGACCATGTGCTTATAGATCACGGCGGGATCATTTCGCTCCAGCAGGAAGAAATCCTTGGACTTGTTATCCATGCGGATCTCCTTTCCCTGATTGATGAGATGCGCGTTCACGACAATGTCGCTGGCCTCATCCTGGCGATAGATCTTTTGCAGTTCCACGCTCGGGAAGCACTTACTGTCCAGAAGATCTCTTAGCACCTGCCCCGGCCCAACGCTTGGCAACTGCGAGGCATCACCCACGAGGATCAGCCGCATGCCCGGCACGATAGCCTTCAAAAGCGCCTGAAAGATCCGCAGGTCTACCATGGAGGTCTCGTCAATGATGATCACGTCCGCCTCCAAGGGATTCTCCTCATTCCGCTCAAAGCTCACGCGGTGTCCGTCATCCTCCGACAGGGCGCTGTTGAGCTCCAGCATGCGGTGAATGGTCCTCGCTTCAAAGCCGGTGGCCTCCGTCATGCGCTTTGCCGCGCGTCCCGTGGGCGCCGCCAGGAAAATGTCCAGCCCCTCTGATTCAAAATACTTTATGATCATATTGATCGTCGTAGTCTTTCCGGTGCCGGGCCCGCCCGTGAGAATAAACACGCCGTTTCGTATGGATTCCTTCACCGCATGCATCTGCAGCTCATCCAGCTCCAGTCCCTGCTGTGCGGCCAGCTTTTCCAGCCGCCTGTCAAGCGCCGCCTCCTTCGCCGGGAGCAAGAGGTTCTGATCCATGCAAACGCTCAGGTCATACAGCATTTTTGCGCAGGACAGCTCCGCATAATAATGCACGGCAGGAAAGACCGCCTCCCCCTTGATGACCAGCTTGCGGTCCATCGCCAGGTTGCCGATCTGCGCGCGAATGGCATCCTCGCGCACGCCGAGAAGCTCCGCCGACCTGGTAAGGAGCTCCTCCAGGGGAAGATACACGTGGCCCTCCAGCGTGGCCTGCTGCAGCGCATAAAAGACGCCGCAGCGGATCCGATAATCAGAATCCGCGTGGATCCCGACCTTTGCCGCGATCTCGTCCGCAATGCGGAAACCGACTCCCTGGATGTCCTCAGCGAGCTGATATGGATTCTCCCGCAGGATCCGATAGGTATCCATCTGATACTTTTCATAGATCTTCACGGCCAGGTGATTCGTGATCCCAAAGCCAGAGAGATAAACCATCGCTTCCCGCAGATCCTTTTTTTCTTCCATCTGCACGGCGATGGCCTGCGCCATCTTCAGACTGATCCCCTTGATCTCCGCCAGCCTCTCCGGTTCTTCCTCAATGATCCGAAACGCGTCGTCCCCAAAGGCCTTCACGATCCTCGCGGCAAGCTTCTCCCCCACGCCCTTGATGGCACCGGAACCGAGATATCGCTCGATCCCGATCACGTCCGTGGGAATAGCCACGACATACTCCGCGATGTGAAACTGCTTTCCATAGGTGGGATGCACTTCATAGGTCCCCCAGGCTTCGATGTTCTCTCCCTGAGAGATTCCCATGCAGTGGCCGACACAGATCAGCTCCCTTTCTTCCACCAAAAGGCGGATCACGGTATATCCATTCTCTTCATTTTGGAACATGATACGATCCACGTATCCTTTCAGACTTTCCATGCCTTCCTCCAAAACAGGGCTCGCCCCGCGCCCCTGCCTTACGAATCCAACTCTTGTGCGATCGCTGAAATAACCTTCCGGGGACCCCGGAACAGAAATAAAAGAAAAGACTTCTTGATGAAATGAGGTTTTAAAAAATCTGCGCAAAGCCCGTCTAAAACGAGCCTTGCGCCTTCCATCCTTCTCGCGCGTCCGCTTAAAACGCCCTGCGCGATGATTCTCTTAGGGCTCCCGATAGTTCGACAGGAACTCAACGTATTTTCCGGTTCCAATGGCCACGGCCGTCATGGGATCCTCCGCCGTCATGCAATTGATGCCGGTGCGCTCGGAAATCAGCTCCTCCAGACCGCGAAGCAGGCTTCCGCCGCCGGTGAGCACGATGCCGCGATCCGCAATGTCCGCCGCCAGCTCAGGGGGCGTCTTCTCCAGCACGCTGTGGATGGTCTCCACGATCTGCGCGGTAGTCTCCTTCAGCGCTTCCTCCATCTCCTCGGACGAAACGTTCACCGTCTTGGGAAGACCGGTCACTAGATTACGTCCGCGCACGTCCATGTAATCCGGCTCGGGACGTCTGTAGCAGGAGCCGATCTTGATCTTCATGTCCTCGGCAGTTCTCTCGCCGATCAGAAGATTATGCTTCTTTCTCATGTAACGGACAATGGCCTCATCAAAGTCATCGCCGGCGATCTTGATGGATGCGCTGACCACGGTGCCGCCAAGGGAGATCACGGCAATGTCGGAGGTACCTCCGCCGATGTCCACGATCATGTTCCCGCAGGGCTTGGAAATGTCAATGCCCGCGCCAATTGCCGCCGCAATGGGCTCCTCGATGATGGAAACCTCCTTTGCGCCAGTCTGATAGGTCGCATCCTCCACGGCCTTCTTCTCCACTTCGGTCACGCCGCTGGGAACGCAAACTGCGATCCTGGGGCGACGGAAGGTCTTCTTTCCAAGGGCCTTCTGGATGAAATATTTCATCATTTTTTCAGTTACGGTATAATCTGAGATCACGCCCTGACGAAGAGGTCTCACAGCCACAATGTTGCCGGGGGTTCTTCCGAGCATCAGGCGGGCGTCCTCGCCGATCGCCTTGATCTTATTTGTATCTCTGTCAAATGCCACCACGGAGGGCTCCTTTAATACCACGCCCTTCCCTCTGATGTAAACAAGTATGCTTGCCGTTCCAAGGTCAATGCCAATATCCGTGCCTTGCATCACTTAACTCCTTCTTCCAACCAAAACTGTCAGTAACTACGATTTCGCGCAATTCATTATAACCGAATTTTAGTAAATTTCAAAGGGTATCCACAAAAATTTTAAAAAAATTTAGATTTTTCCCCAAAACTAACCGTTATAAGTTTCTCCGCGATGTCGGTTATACCTTCTCCTTCGCTTTCCGCCGCGCGTGTCCGAATGCTTCTTCGCCGTCTCGCCGCCGCGCACGCTTTCCTTTTTCTTCTTCTCGAAGAAGTCCTCTCCCGTCATTTTATGCGCCTTCATCTCCGCATAGCAGCTGTCGCACATGCGAGAGCTGCTCGAGAGAGCGATCGGCGCGCCGCAGTACTGGCACTTCCGGATGAAGACGTTCTTGTCCTTCGAAAGCAGGCGCATGATGGTTTCTTCCGTCTTCTCGCGCTCCTTGTCGAGGCGCTCCTGCTCGATCACCTTCCCCATGCGGATGGAGAACTGATAATACAGGTCGAGGAGCTTATAAAAGGTCTCATACTTATGCAGCCCGATGTCCGTGCACATGATCAGCGCCGGAAAATGCAGGCTGACGTCCGCGGTATAGGTCTTGCAATAATAGAGCCAAAGCTCCACGATGTCGCGGTTCTTTACGTCGATGGAACAAGTCAGCATGCGATAGAGCAGATGCTTGTCCTCGAAACCGTCGATCTCCTTGCGGTCCTTGTAAGCCCGCTCATAAAGGAACAGGACCTCCTCAATGCTGATCTTTTCGAAGGGAGGCTGTGTCTCCACGGATTTCCAGATCTTTAAGATGGCGTCGAGCGGCTCGTCCATGTCCAGCAAAACCTGCGGGAAGCCAAGGCTGACCTGCTCCACCTCTTTTTCCTTTTTCGGAAAGTTTTCCTTGATGAATTTCAGGTTCTCCTCCCCAACGGCATTCACGTAGCCAACGTCATAGATCCCGAAACGGCCCGCGCGGCCGGCGATCTGATGGATGGTCTCCACGGTCAGGGGCCCCGTCTCCTTGCCGTCAAACTTCGTTGTCTGTGCGAAGACAATCCTTCGCACCGGAAGATTTAAGCCCATGCCGATGGCATCCGTGGACACCACGACCTTGGTCTGATGCGTCGTGAACAGATGGATCTGCCTCCTGCGGATCTCGGGCGGGAGACTTCCGTAGATCACGCTGGCCTTAATTCCGTCGCTCTCAAGGCGCCCCGCGATGTCCAGAACGGCACGCTTGGAAAAGGCGATGATGGCATCTCCCTCCTGCACGTCCTCCGGGAAGCCAAAGGGCACGTCCTCGCAAAGGAGCTTCGTCTTTCTCTCGTATCGGTTCGTCTCCTCCGTGTCACCGCACAGGGAGATCAGGTGCTTGACCACCTTCTCCGCAGCGGGACTCATGCAGACATGGATCTCCTTTGCCTGCACGCCGAGGATCGCCCTGGTCCAGGAATGTCCCCGGTCAGGGTCCGTGATCATCTGTGCCTCATCTATGACGGCAACGTCATATTCCTGCTCAATGTCCAGCATCTCTATGGTGGAGGAGGTGATAAAGGAGTTCTCCGTATAGATCCTCTCCTCGCCGGTGAGCATGGTGCAGGGGATTCCTGCGTCATTCATTTTTTCATAGACTTCCAGCGCAAGAAGTCTCAAGGGTCCAAGATACACGCCGTTCATGGCGCGCTTTAAGCTCTCCAGCGCATGATAGGTCTTGCCGCAGTTCGTGGGGCCCACGTGCAGGATGAAGTGCCTTTGCATCTCCAGGGCCTTCGGGAACTCTGTCTCCGGCCTGGTGGGAACCATGCCGATGATCTGACTGCGGATCCCATTCTCCGCGCTGTTCTTCGCGAGGTTTTTCAAGGACTTTTGGCAGATCTCGAAGGGATGCTCCTCTCGGATATACTCCAGAAATTTCGCCGTGATCAGCTCCTGCTCCTCCGGCTTCATGGCGAGCAGGTCCAACCGCACAAGCTCCGGCAGGATCATGTCCCTCAGCTTCATGATGGCGAACTGATTGTCCGTCCGAAAGGTATAATAAGCCATGCTGCGCACCATGCGGTGATACTCATCCAGGTGCGCCTGACTGATCTTCGGGTTCTTGCATTCCTTCAGTTCCTTGTGGAGTCGGTTCATTCGCTCCACAAAGTCCTTCTTCCCGTCATTATTCTTCTTTTTCATCTCCTTGGCACAGTCCTTGTATTGCGTGAAATAGAACTGTGCCAGCTTCTCGCTCTGTATCATAAATTCTCCGTAGGCTGACGTAATATGCAACCATCATATCAGAAAAAAAGCGGCGTTACAAGGCAAACTTGCGCGGATCATCCCTGCTCCTTCGCGTGCTCCTTTGCTTTTTCCAACATGCGCTTTACGTAAACGCCGGTGTAGGATACCTGATTCTCTGCGATCTCCTCGGGCGTCCCGGTGGCAATGACGGTGCCGCCGCGGTCTCCACCTTCGGGACCCATGTCGATGATGTAATCCGCCGTCTTGATCACGTCGAGGTTATGCTCGATCACGACCACCGTATTGCCGCCGTCGGCCAGGCGATGCAAAATGTCCACGAGCTTATGCACGTCGGCGAAATGCAGTCCCGTCGTGGGCTCGTCCAAGATATAAATGGTCTTGCCCGTGCTCCTTCTCGAGAGCTCCGAGGCCAGCTTGATCCTCTGCGCCTCACCGCCGGAGAGCTCCGTGGAGGGCTGCCCGAGCTTGACGTATCCCAGGCCCACGTCATATAAGGTCTGGATCTTGTTGCGGATCGAGGGCATGTTTTCAAAGAACGAAAGAGCCTCCTCCACCGTCATGTCCAGTACGTCAAAAATGCTCTTCCCCTTGTATTTACAATCCAGCGTCTCACGGTTATAACGTTTCCCGCCGCAGACCTCACAGGGCACGTACACGTCCGGCAAAAAGTGCATCTCGATCTTGATGATGCCGTCGCCGCTGCAGGCTTCACAGCGTCCGCCCTTGACGTTAAAGGAAAATCTCCCCTTCGTATATCCCTTCGCCTTAGCGTCCGTCGTGGAGGCGAAAAGATCCCGGATCTGATCGAACACGCCGGTATAGGTGGCGGGATTGGATCTTGGCGTCCTGCCGATGGGGGACTGATCGATGGCGATCACCTTGTCGAGCTGCTCCATCCCGTCAATGCCGCGATGCTTTCCCGGAATGGTGCGGGCGCGGTTCAGCTCCTTCGCCAGCCGCTGATACAGGATCTCATTGACCAGAGAGCTCTTCCCGGAACCGGAGACGCCGGTCACGCAGGTCATCACTCCCAAGGGGAAGCTTACGTCAATGTCCTTTAGGTTATTTTCCTGCGCCCCGCGCACCGTGATCCAGCTCGTCGGCTTTCTGCGCGTGGCAGGCACCGGGATCATCTTCCTGCCGGAAAGATACTGTCCGGTGATGGACTCCGGCACTGCCATGATCTCCTCCGCCGTTCCCTGGGCCACCACCTCGCCGCCGTGCGCGCCCGCGCCGGGTCCGATATCCACAATGTGATCCGCGGCCAGCATGGTGTCCTCGTCATGTTCCACCACGATCAGCGTATTTCCCAGATCGCGCAGGTTCTTTAAGGTATTCAGCAGCTTGTCATTATCCCGCTGATGCAGTCCGATGCTGGGCTCGTCCAAAATATAGCAGACTCCCATGAGGCCGGACCCGATCTGCGTCGCAAGGCGGATCCTCTGCGCCTCGCCGCCGGAGAGGCTGGCCGTGCCGCGGGAGAGGGAGAGATACTCCAGTCCCACGTCCACCAGGAATCCGACGCGGGCGCGGATCTCCTTGATCACGCGCTTTCCGATGAACTCCTGCTGCGCCGTCAGCTTCATCTCCGAAAGGAACTTTTGCAGCTGGATCACTGACATGTTCGTCACTTCATAAATGTTCTTGTCGCATACCGTCACGGCGAGGGATTCCTTTTTCAGCCTCATGCCGTTACATTCCTTACATGGCGTGATGCGCATGAAGGATTCATATTCCTGCTTCATGGCTTCCGAGAAGGTTTCCTTGTATCTTCTCTCCACGTTCCGGATCAGGCCCTCGAAGGCAGTGGGATAGACCCCTCTTCCCCTCTGTCCCTCATAATATACGTCCACCGTCTTGCCGTTCGTCCCATAGATCAGCACGTCCTTGACCTTCTGCGGATACTTCTCAAACGGCGTGTTCAGATCGAACTTATATTCCTTGCAGAGCGCCATGAGCAGTGCATTCGTAAAGCTTCCCTTGTCCATGCAGGACTGCCATCCCATCACGGCGATCGCGCCCTCCTGAATGGAGAGTCTCTGGTCCGGGATCATCAGATCGAGGTCAAATTCCATTTTATAGCCCAGGCCGAAGCATTCCGGACAGGCGCCAAAGGGATTGTTGAAGGAGAAGCTCCGCGGCTCGATCTCACCGATGCTGACGCCGCAGTCCGGACAGGCGAAATTCTGCGAAAAGCTTAAGGTCTCCCCGCCGATCACGTCCACCTCAAGCAGACCATCCGCAAGGTTTAACACGCTTTCGATGGAATCCGCGAGCCTGCGCTCAATGCCGGTCTTCACCACGAGCCTGTCCACGACGATCTCAATGTTATGCTTGATATTCTTGTCGAGCGTGATCTCTTCCGTCAGTTCATACAGATTCCCATCGACGCGAACGCGCACGTAGCCGCTTCGGCTGGCGCGCTCAAGCACCTTCTCATGCTGACCCTTTCGGCCGCGCACCACGGGCGCGAGGAGCTGGATCCTGGTCCCCTCCTCCATGGACATGATCTGGTCCACCATCTGATCGACGGTCTGCCGCGCGATCACCCTGCCGCAGTTCGGGCAGTGCGGTGTTCCGATCCTGGCATACAATAATCTGAAATAATCGTAAATCTCCGTCACGGTGCCCACGGTCGACCTGGGGTTGCGGTTCGTGGACTTCTGATCGATGGAAATGGCGGGCGAAAGCCCGTCGATCCGCTCCACGTCCGGCTTCTCCATCTGCCCCAGGAACTGTCTCGCATAGGAGGACAGTGATTCCATGTAGCGCCTCTGCCCCTCCGCATAGATCGTGTCAAAGGCCAGGGAGGATTTCCCGGAACCTGACATTCCCGTCAGAACCACCAATTTGTTTCTTGGAATGTTTAAATCGATGTTTTTTAAGTTGTGCTCTCTTGCCCCGCGGATCTTGATATACTCCCGGGCGTCAATTTTCTTGATTTCTTCCGCCATGATTACTTCCTTGCCAATTCTTACGATTTCCGCCGACGGCGTTATTTCTCCTCTTTGAGGTCGTTCCCGCCGCCAGTCGCCTCCCGATCCTTTCTCGAAAGGATCTCGTTATAGATCAAATAGAGCTCCTGTACGGAGTTCTCCAAAAAATAGTAATGCCCGATATATGGCACCAAAAGCACCAGGATCATGATCATGAGGATCAGCGACCACAGATTGGAGGTTGCGAGCAGCGTTGCCACGCATATGATCTCCATCACGGCAAAGAGCGCCGTCACGATCAGGTGGATCAGCCTCTCGTGCTGATAAAATTCGATCTTGATCAGGTGACGCACCGCCACTTCCTTCCAGTCCGTTCCCGGCTTATCCTCCGCTAGTATTCCCTTGATCGCCTTGATATAATCCAGAATCTGTTTTTTCATCTGTCTCCTCCTTTGAACCCATGCCCTAAGTTCTTCTGCATCCTTAACCTTATGACATTGCCGTCTTGGATCACATGTCCCTCAGATGCTTCTTTAGCTCGATCATCTGGTCACGCAGCTGCGCCGCCGTCTCGAAATCGAGATCCGCCGCCGCTCTCTGCATCTTCTTTTGCACCTCGCCGATGAGCTTCTCGAGTTCCTTCTTGTTCATGGATTCCGGATCCTTCTCGAAACGCATCTCCTCCTTGGCCACGGCCTTTGAGATGCTGATCAGGTCACGAACGGCCTTCTTGATGGTCTGCGGCGTGATACCGTGCTCGTCATTATATTTCTGCTGGATCTTGCGACGTCGGTTCGTCTCGTCAATGGCCGTGCGCATCGAATCCGTAATGGTATCCGCATACATGACCACGTGACCCTCCGCATTACGCGCCGCACGTCCGATGGTCTGGATCAGGGAGGTACCGCTTCGAAGGAACCCCTCCTTGTCCGCATCCAGGATCGCCACCAGCGAGATCTCCGGAATGTCCAGGCCTTCTCTTAGCAGGTTGATGCCGACCAGCACGTCAAACACGTCAAGTCGCATGTCACGAATGATCTCCGCACGCTCGAGGGTGTCAATGTCGGAATGCAGGTATTTCACGCGGATCCCCACGTCGCGAAGATAATCCGTAAGATCCTCTGCCATGCGCTTCGTCAGGGTGGTCACCAGCACCTTATTATGCTTCGCAACTTCCGCATTGATCTCGCCCACAAGGTCATCGATCTGCCCCTCCACGGGACGGACAAACACCTCTGGATCCAGGAGCCCCGTCGGCCGGATGATCTGCTCCGTGCGAAGAAGCTCATGCTCCTCCTCATATTTCGAGGGCGTTGCGGACACGAACATCATCTGATCTATGTGGCTCTCGAACTCCTGAAAGCTCAAGGGGCGATTGTCCAGGGCGGACGGCAGGCGAAAGCCGTAATCCACCAGCGTCGTCTTCCTCGACCGGTCTCCGGAATACATGGCGCCGATCTGCGGGATCGTCATGTGAGACTCGTCGATGATGATCAGGAAGTCATCCGGGAAGAAGTCCAAAAGAGTCATCGGCGGCTCTCCTGCCGCCTTGCCGATCAGGTGTCTGGAATAATTCTCGATCCCGGAGCAGAACCCCGTCTCGCGGAGCATCTCCAGGTCAAAATTCGTCCGCTCGGAGATGCGCTGCGCTTCCAGGAGCTTGTCTTCGCTCTTAAAAAACTTAATACGTTCGGTGAGCTCCTCCTCAATGTGATCGCATGCGATCTTGATCTTTTCCGGCGCGACCACGTAATGTGAAGCAGGGAAGATCGCCACGTGCTGCAGCGTTGCGTGGGCCTTTCCCGACAGCGGCTCCACCTGCGCGATCCGGTCGATCTCATCCCCAAAGAACTCGATCCTGATCAGGTAGTCACCGCCCTCCGCGGGATAAACCTCCAGCACGTCTCCCCGCACCCGAAAGCTCCCTCGTTCCAGATCCAGGTCATTTCGCACGTACTGCATCGTCACCAGCTCTCTAAGGACCTGATCCCGATCCTTGCGCATGCCGGGGCGAAGGCTCACCACCATGTCCTGATATTCATCCGGACTACCCAGGCCGTAGATACATGAAACGGACGCAACCACCACCACGTCGCGGCGCTCCGTCAGGGAAGCCGTCGCAGAGAGGCGGAGCTTGTCGATCTCGTCATTGATGGAGGAATCCTTTGCGATATAGGTGTCCGACTGCGGCACATAGGCCTCCGGCTGATAATAATCATAGTAGGAGACAAAGTACTCCACCGCATTCTCCGGGAAGAATTCCTTGAATTCCCCATAGAGCTGTGCGGCCAGGGTTTTATTGTGGGCGATCACCAGCGTCGGCTTATTCAGGGCCGCGATCACGTTCGCCATCGTAAAGGTCTTGCCGGAACCCGTGACTCCGAGCAAGGTCTGAAACTGATTGCCCGCCCGAAATCCATCCACCAGATCCTTGATGGCCTTGGGCTGGTCGCCCGTCGGCTGATATTCTGATCTTAACTTAAAATTCATCTTCTCCTTACTGCCCCTTACTTCTCAAAATCGTCACAAAATCAGTATAACAGAAGCCACAAAAAAAGTACAGAGCAAATCGAATGTTTGTTCTGTACTTTTGTCTTTTTTCGTTATTTCATCAGGCCTTTGAGCACTTCCTTTGCCTTCTCCAGCTGCGTGTCCACGGGGTTTTCCGTGTCATAATACAGCTCTCCGTCAAACGCGCATTCTATGTCAGGCTCGATGCCGACCTTATGAATGTTTCTGCCGTTGGGCGTGAAGTACGCGCTGATGGTCATCTTGATGGCGGAGCCGTCCTTGCTCACGGGCTTTACGGTCTGCACGATGCCCTTTCCAAAGGTCGTGGTTCCCACCAGGGTGCCCTTTTTATAATCCTGAATGGCCCCTGCAAGAATTTCCGACGCACTCGCCGAATTCCCGTCGATCAAGACGACAAGCGGGATCCGGATCTCATGATCTCCCTTGCTCTTGTAGGTTCTCCGATTTCCTTCCTTGTCCTCCGTGTAAACAATGGTTCCCTCAGGCAGGAGATTCTGCGCGATCTGGACCACCGTCACAAGATTTCCTCCGGGGTTCGCGCGAAGGTCCAGGATCAATCCCTTCATGCCCTGCGCATACAGATCCTCCATCGCGGTGATGAACTGATTGGTCGTCACGTCGTCAAACTCCGTGATCTGAATATATCCCATGCCATCGCCCAGCATTTTACTTTCGACGGTAGGATTCTCCACGCGTCTTCTGGTTGCGACAAGATCCAGCTCTTCTCCGCCCCTGATCACGGTGAGGGTCACCTTGGTATATTCCTCTCCCTTGATGCGGGAAACCACCTCTGACAAGGTCTTTCCGTAGGTCTCTTCCCCGTCCACCAGGTAGATCAGGTCGTCCGTCCGAAGTCCCGCTTCCTCCGCGGGGCTGTTCTTAAACACGCCGGCGATCTTTGGCAGGCTCGTCTCCTTATCCAGGCTCACGTATGCCCCGATGCCGTAGTAGATGCCTTCCGCTCCCTGTATGATATTTTCATATTCGTCCGCGGTATAATACTCCGAATAGGGATCTCCCAGTGCTTCCATCAATCCCTTATAAAGCCCCGTCTCCAGCTTCTCGTCCGTCACTTCTTCCAGATAGAACTCATTATGGATGGTATCCACCAGCTTATTGATCTTTTCGATCATTGCATCCGTGACAAACCCGCTGGCCTTCGCATTGGAGTAAGTTTTCGTTCCGGATTTCTCCGAAGCGCCATTCCCGTCGCCCCAGTTCTTCAGTTCTCCCCGTCCGGCAAACCAGACGATCAATATCACGACGCAGGCCACGAGCAAGGTTCCGAGCATTCCCACGACAATGCCGCCCCAGAAGGCTCCATTGTCCTTTTGGCTATGAGGCCGCCCCGCCGTTTTCCCCGTCTGATAGGTATCAATGTCAAAATAATTATTGTTCTGTTCCATCTTCTGCCGTCTCCTTCATTCCAACTCTAGAGATTCCCCGCCCGGCATATCGAAAAAACGCAAGGCACCGTGACGGTGCCTTATGCTTAAGGTAACGTAATGTAATCCATGGGCGAAACGTATTCGCCGTCCTTTCTTACGCTGAAGTGAAGGTGATTTCCCGTGGATCGTCCCGTCGAGCCAACCAGGGCGATGGTCTGCCCCCGCTTTACGACGTCGTCCGTCTTCACCTTCAGGGTGGATGCATGCATGTAGATCGTGTAGAGATTGTCACCGTGGTCGACCATCACGTAATTTCCCATGGTGGAGCTGTAAGCCGCCGCCACGACCACACCGTCATACGCCGCATAAATGGCCGTTCCCTTCGGCGCCGCAAGATCCACGCCGTTGTGGAACTGCTTGACCTTCAAGATGGGATGGATGCGCCATCCGTAGGGATCGCTGACCCTGGTATAAGAAGCCAGCGGGAAGACAAAGGTTCCTCCGTCATAAGTTCGCATCACGGAAAGCTTCTTTCTCTCCGCGGCAATGGCGAGCTCCAATGCCTTGATCTCCTCATCCTGCTGCTTGATCATGGCCTCGTATTCTTCAATGGCCTTCTCATTGTTGCTGATGTCGGCCTCGTAAGCCTCGATGTCCTTCTTCTTTTGCTCCAGGAAAAGCTCCAAGGTGTTCTGTTCCAGCTCCACGTTCTCCTTGGTCTGGTCTAAGATCTCCTTTTCCAGCTCCAGCTGCCTTTCACAGAGCTCCACGTACATCCTGTAATTCTGGTACTCATTCCACTGCTGCTTGTCATAGGTGACAAGCTTTTCCATCAGCTCCGCGCGGTTTAAGATATCTCCCATCCCGGACGCGCCGAAAAGGAGCTCTGCCGCCAGGCTACTCTTCTTTTCATACATCTGGTGCGCGCGAATGATCATGTTCTGCATCTGACCATTCTCTCTGCCTATGGCTTCCTCCACCTGCGCCTGCGTGTCAAGGATCTCCCCCTCCTTGAGGGCGATCTGACCCTTGAGCTCCTCCACGCGCGCCTCGATCAGTGCGATCTGCTCATCCAGCTCTATGATGTAATTATTCAAATCCTTCTTCTTGGACTCCAGGTTCTTCTTGATCGACTGTACGTCGCTGAGATTCTTCTTAAGGCTGTTCTTTTCCCTCTCTGCCTTAGTGATCTGATCCTGCTTTTCCCGAATGTTCTTCAGGATGGTGGAGTCATTATTCTTCTCAGCCCGTCCGTGATTCCAGCCGGCGTTCCAGGTTCCAAAAAACAATATGGCCAGACAAAGGATCAAAATGGCCTTCATCGTTCGTTTTTTTCTCATAGGCACCTGCTTTTTTGTTACTTATACTCTTAAGTGCTTTCTTACGGAGAACATGCTTCCAAGGAAACCAATGCCAACACCGATCGCCATGCAGGAAGGCGTCAGGAAGGAAAAGATGGCCTCGGACGACAAAAGTCCAAGTCTCGAGCTGAGCATGGGAAACCGTATTCCAAAATATTCCATGGCATACTGATACATGTGAAACAGAGCGATCAGCGGGATGCCGGCGCCGATCAGTCCGATGATCATGCCCTCGATCACAAAGGGAGAGCGCACCAAGAAGTCCGTCGCTCCAATGTACTTCATGATGCTGATCTCCTGGCTGCGCACGGAAATACCCATGGCAACCGTATTGCTGATCAGGAAGATGCTGACTGCAAACAGGACGGCAATGATGCCGCCGGAGACGTAAGCAATGATCAGATTCGTTCCGGTCAGGGTTGACGCAGTCGTATCGTCATAGTTGACCTTTCTGACCTCCGGAATGCTGTTGAGCCAAGTCACAAGGGAATCCTGCATGCTGACGTCGCTGAGGAACACCTCATAGCTGTTCTCGCCTCGCAGGGGATTATCCTCATAGCCGCTGGCATAATCTTCGCCGAAATATTCGGGCCCAAACTTCGCCCAGGCCTCGTCATCGCTGGTGAATTTCACCTCCGAAACCTCGGGTCTGGCCGCGATCTCCTCGCCGATCTCCTTCAGTCTTTCCTCCGAAGGGATCTCCGACGGCTTGTGCGTATATTCATAAAAATGCTCATATCCGTTCGACAGATAACACAGGTCGTATTCCGAGTGGAAGAATACCGTGACGGAGACGCCTTCCTCCGCCTGCATGACCATGTGCTGGAAATTGGAAACAATAACGTAAAACGCGCCAAACAGGAACAGACAGGCAGTGATGGTCGCCACGGATGCCAGGGAAAAGAGCTTATTGTGCATGATGTTGGCGATCCCCTGCCGAATAACAAATAACAACGTATTAATCTTCCTCAACATATTCACCATCCTCTTGATCACTTACGACCACGCCTTTTTTCAGGGCGATCACGCGCTTACGCATTGTATTTACGATCTCCCTGTTATGCGTGATCATGATCACGGTCGTTCCCTGGGCATTGATCTCCTCCAAAAGCTCCATGATGCCCCAGGCATTCTGCGGATCCAAATTTCCCGTCGGCTCGTCTGCCAGTAAAATCGCAGGACGATTGATCAGAGCTCTCGCAAGCGCGACTCTCTGCTGTTCTCCGCCGGAAAGCTCCCGGATCTTCGCCTTATATTTTCCTGCAAGTCCCACCGTTGCAAGAATGGTGGGCACGTTCTTTCGGATCTCCTCTGTGGGCACTTCCAAAATTCTCTGCGCAAATGCCACGTTCTCATACACGTTCCTGTCCGGCAACAGCCTAAAATCCTGGAACACGACGCCGATCTGACGGCGATACTTCGGGATCTGACGATGACGGAGCTTCCCCGCATCCTGTCCCATCACGTAAACACTGCCCTCCGTAGCCTTGAGCTCCCGGAGCAAGAGCTTAAACAATGTGGATTTTCCCGCGCCATTCTCACCCACGATAAATACAAACTCCCCCTGCTTGATGCTTAAGTTCACGTCACTGACTGCAGCCACGCCGGCGGAATAGGTCTTGCTGACGTTCTCCAGATAAATGATCCCTTTTTCCTTAACAAATTCCTGTCTCTGCTGTTCCCGTTCTTCTTTTCTACTCATAGTATCCCACGTATCCAAGGCAGGGCATGCTACCGCCCCTGCTTGTTTTCCTTTTCATGATCACGGGCTCCCATTAATGAGACGAAATGGGAGCCCGATTTGTTCCTTCGGACTTAATATTCCATGCTTTCCATGTACTTCATGTATTTCACCACCATCAAGGCGATCTTGAAGGTGATGGCATCCTCGAAGACTCTCAGGTCCAGGTTGGTGGTCTTCTGGAGCTTGTCGAGACGATATACCAAGGTATTTCTGTGAATGAACAGCTGACGGGAGGTCTCCGACACGTTCAGGCTGTTCTCGAAAAACTTATAGATCGTGGACAGCGTCTCCTCGTCGAACTCATCCGGGCTCTTTCCGCCGAAGATCTCGCGGATGAACATCTTGCACAGGGGAATGGGAAGCTGATAGATCAGGCGTCCGATCCCGAGCTCACTGTAGGCCACGATGTCCCTGTCATCAAAGAAGATCTTTCCTACGTCCAACGCCATCTTTGCCTCTTTATAGGAACGGCTGACCTCCTTGATCTCCTGGATCACGGTACCGTAGGCAACGCGTACCTTTAAGCCCTCCTTTTGCAGGAAGGCGCTGAGTGCCTTGGCCGACTTGTCGATCTCCTTTGCTGCATTCACGTCTGCCAGATCCTTGACAACGATCACGTTGTTCTCATCCACGGCAGTGATGAAATCACGACTGTTGGCGCCAAAATGATTTCTGGTCAGCTCCAGGGCATTATTATCCTTGCGGTTGCCCGTCTCCACGATCATGACTACGCGCGCCACGTCCGTCTGAATGTGAAGCTTTTTCGACCGGCTGTAAATATCAACCAAAAGCAGATTGTCCAAAAGCAGGTTCTTGATGAAATTATCCTTGTCGAAGCGCTCCTTGTAAGCCACAAGAAGATTCTGGATCTGGAAGGCCACCATCTTTCCGATGACGTACACGTCCTCGCCGCTGCCCGCCACGATCAAAACATACTCCAGCTGCTGCTCGTCAAAAATCTTAAAGTATTGATATCCCTGGATCTCCTGGGAATCCGCGGGAGAAGTCGCAAACTCCGCAACCGCCTTGGAACAATTACCCATATCGATGGTGCTGGCAACCTCCTTGCCGTCCACGTCCATCACGCACAGCTCAATCCTCGCGATCCCTTTCAATCCGTCGATCGTATTCTGAAGTATCTGATTCGAAATCATATGTACACGCTCCTTTGCGTCCCTAAAATAAACCGTATAAAACATTTATACCAAAAACAGACAAATAAAGCAATAGCTTTTTGTGCAATTTTATATATTTTTCACATCAAAATGCACAAAAAATCATTCCGATTCAGTTTTTCTTTCGATTCGGGACAAAACTGTCAAAGATCATCACGCGAAAGACCTTGCGGGCCTGCTCCAGCTCTTCCTGACTTTGGATGGTCCACGCCACGTTTTCCACGCGGTAGAACTTCCGAAGCAGGCGATAGGAAAACTGCTCCCGATGCGAATGCTTATAAGCGATAAAATCAGGACGCGAAAACACGTTAAAGATCATGCTGGTCATGACCAGCTTTTGATAAAAGGGCTTCTTCGGCTCCTCCACGAAATAATTCATCGAGAGCTGTCCCCGAAGGATCTTCGGATAGTGCCGCCTCACCCACCACATGCAAAGGGGATGAAAGGACTCCATGCAATAGATGCCAGGATAGGTCGCAAGCCTCTCACAGGCCATCCTCGTCGTGCGAAAGCATCTTCCCTCCGACTTGATCTCGACGATCAGCGGCGTCCTGCCGTCCACGACCTCAAGCACCTCATCAAAGAGCGGGATCCTCTCCTCGGTGCCGGAAAGCCGATAGCTTTGCAGCTCCTCATAGGTCAGGTCCGTCAGATTGACCTTCGCCCCGCACATGCGCTCCAGGGTCTTGTCATGAAAGACCACAAGTTTCCCGTCCCGGGTCAGCTGCAGGTCCATCTCCATCCCGTACCCGGCCTCAGCCGCCAGCCGAAACGCCGTCAGGGAATTCTCCGGGATGCCCTTTGCGGGATCATACAACCCCCTGTGCGCCACGTAATTCTTCTCGAAGGGACGCATTTCCTTCCGCCTTGGCCGGTTCGGTCCCAGCATCCAAAGATAGAGGAGCGGCGACCACAATATGACTAAAATTACGCTCATCCAAACCATGATCACAATCTCCGAATGGATTTTTCTCCGATCTGTATCTTCTTTTCCTTCAAAAGATGCCCGATGGCACGCTTGAATTCATTCTTGCTCATGCCGGTCTCATGCGTGATGACCTCCGGCGCGGACTTGTCCGTGAAGGGAAGGGACCCTTCATAGCTGTCGAGAAGGCTCAAGATCTTCTCGGCATCCTTGTCGATCTGCAGATATGCCTTGTCTCGAATGGACAAAAGAAGCCGTCCGTCCTCCTGTACCTTGATCACGCGCGCCGAAATGACCTGGCCGAGCTCCACCTCCCCAAAGAGTTCCTTCTTGGGGATCAGCGCGGAATACTTGTCATCCACGGCGACAAAGGCGCCAAAATTATTACTGATCTCATAAACGCGCCCCGTCACGCGGTCTTCCTTCTGATAGGAGCTTCCGGCGAGCAACGATTCATATACGTTCATGGTGGCGCACAGTCTCTCGCTCTTGTCCACGTAAAGGGAAACCAGCACCTGATCTCCCTCGCGCACCCTTCCGCGCTGCTGCTTAAAGGGCAGGAGAAGGTCCTTCTCCAGTCCCCAGTCCAGGAACGCGCCGATCTTTCCCACCTGCGCCACGTTAAGGAGCGCCACCTCCCCCAGGATCAGTTTGGGACGCTTTGTCGTCGCGATCATGCGATCCTTGGAATCCTTATACAGGAACACCTCCATAATGTCGCCAATGTTAGCCCCCGCAGGCACTTGCTTGATCGGCAGGAGAACTCTTTCCTCCTCGCGGTCAGACTCGGCAAGGTATACGCCAAACTCCACCTTCTTTACAATTTCCAGCTTTTGGATTTCTCCCAAACGTAAACTCATTTCTTGTCTCCTCCGTACTCTTTTTCTCTATACCGTGAACTCGACCACGGCATAGGCCTTGCCCTCCGCGTCCTGAAGGGCAACGATCACGCGTCCGTCTTCCCTTGACACACAGGGTATCAACACGTCGCCAAGGAAAGCTTGTTTGCGGTATTCCGCGCGCAATTGCAAGATCTTTGCGTCTTGCGGCAGAAACTCTAAGGCCATTGCCACGTACTGTCCATTGTTGACGTGGTGATTGGCATCCAAATGGTGGGGCAGGACGGTGATGGGTTCCATGCTCTCCCCGCCCGCGGGAACGGAGATCTTCCGGCCCGCGTATTCCATGGGGATCCGCTCCTCCTGCGGGTAGCCCTTCCTCATGGCCTCATCCGGCGTCTCAAACCGCCCGGTTTTTACGTTGATCAGGCTCCAGATGCTGTTCGCCTTGGCGAGATAATTCCCCTCCTGGTCAAACATCATGAAATTACGGTAGCCCATAAACTTCTGAAACTCATAGGGGATCGTGGCGATCGTCACCTTCTCCCCCAGCTTTGGAAGTCGGATCGGCACGATCTGCCATGCATTGAGCACCCAGACCAGATCCCGGTCCAGGCAATATCTCACGCCCACGCCCGCATCCTCCGACTGAAAGGTTGAGCAGTCCTGAAAATAATTGAGTAGTGCCATCACGGTAAGATTCTCGTCACTGTCCGTCTCGCTATACCGGATCCTGCTGTCAAACTGATACATTTTGTCATTCCCTTTCTGCCCTTGCCCAGGAATTCGCGTTACGATTCCTGTCCGGGCACGTTGCTTTACTTCTTACTGTCCCAGCAATTCAAACCTTATATCCTTAAGGTCCAACCCGCCCTGTGCGAAATACAGGCGGATCGTCGTATATCTCGAGAACATGAAGGTGCTTCCGGAATAGCTGACAGGCTTTCCGCCCGTACCGTTCCAGGTAAAGGTGCCGCAGGCCGTTCCCATGCTAAATATCGTCACCGGGATCTGTGCCAGTTCGCCCGCCTCAGAGCTTGCAGTCAGCGTAAACCGATATCTTCCCACCTTTTCCATGTCGAGGACAAAGCTGTAACTGAAATCTCTTGCCGTCTTCACGCCGCTTAAGTCCACCGTCAGCTGATCGGCAATGTGATAGCAGGGCACGTCCTCCTGGCTAATGCTGCCTTCCTCCTCGCGGCCGACGATCTCCACCGCCGGCGCCGTGCCAAGGAGCCGCTTCATGGCGTTGGAACGAAGCACCACGCCCAGCACGTTCGCCGCGTTTCTCTGAAGCTCCGCCCGCTTTAATTCACCCTTTCCTAAGGATTCCAGCGTATTGTCATCATGGTGCTCCCCGTCCGCGCAGACCATGTAGACGTCATTTTGCGCCATGGCCATGGCTGCCAGGTCTCTCTTGTCCGGTGCCTGCCCGCGGCGGTTGACGTTCGCCCACCAGTCCGTCATGGCAAGGCCCTCAAAGCCCCACTCCTCCCGCAGGATCACTGTCGTCAGGTCATAGCTCCCCGCCGTCCAAAGGCCGTTCACGCTGCCGTAGGTCGTCATGATGGTATAGGCGCCGCCCTTCTTCACGGCGATCTCAAAGCCCTTTAAGTAGATCTCACGCAGTGCTCTCTCCGAGATCACGCTGTCCAGGAAATGTCTCCTGGTCTCCTGATTATTGCCGCAAAAATGCTTGATCGTCCCTGTCACGCCGGCGGAGTGCAGGCCCCAGAGCTGCGCCGCGGCCACCTCGCCCGTGAGGAAGGGATCCTCAGAGAAATATTCGAAATTACGCCCGTTCAGAGGGTGCCTATGGATATTCATGCCGGGTCCCAGCAGACACTCTACGTGGTTTGCGCTCATCTCCAGTCCCGTAAAGGCAAAGAGCTCCGTCAGGAGTTCACGGTTCCAGGTACAGGCCAGCATGGTTCCGCCGGGCAGGCTAAATGCCTTTGTCCCACAGTCCAGACGCATGCCGGAAGGGCCGTCCGAGCAACATCCGCAGGGGATGCCAAACTCTGCAAGGCGCGGCGCGACGCCGCCAAAGGCAGCCGCCGTTCCCGCGGTCACCTTCGGGCTTCCCATACCCTCGCCGCGAATGATGCAGGCGAGATCCTCATCGGAGAGCTGCCCGATAAACTCCTTCAGCTCATGCTTTCCAAGCGCCACGTCGGCGAGCCGGATCCCGAGGTCTCCCGTGTAAGGGATCTCCTCCGGCAGCTTCTTCAGGCGTCTTTCTTCCTCCGCCTCCCTGATCGGCGCGGCTTCATAAGCAGGCACGCCGTTCCGGTTGACCATGCGAAGGAACGGAAGCACCGGCGCAAGCGCGCAGGTCACCTGCCGAAGAACCATAAGCTCTTTTAACTGTACGCAAAGGGGCGAAAGGGTATCGCGCACGCTGTTTCCCACGTGGAAGAGATACTCTCCCTCCTCCAAAAGATAGGCATTGGCATGTCCCGTCAGCCCTCCGTCGTCGTAGGACGCAAAGGTCTCGGGATCGATCTCAATGATGACATGCTCGCTCTCGCCGGGCTTTAAGCACTTCGTCTTTGCAAAGCCGCAAAGGATCCTCGCAGGCTTGCCAAGCTTTCCCTGCGGCGGCTCGCAGTAAACCTGAACGACTTCCTTACCCGGGAAGGCGCCCTGATTCGTGACGGTCACGCTTGCCAAAAGCTTCGGGGACGCGCCCTCCTCCTTTGCCTCCGCGAACTTTAAGAATGCGTCAGCTGACAGCGCCTGCCCGCTCAGGGCAAAGCTGGTATAGGAAAGCCCGTATCCAAAAGGCCATTTCACCTTCTCCTTCGCGAAGGTCTCGAAATAGCGGTATCCCAGATAAATGTCTTCACAATAGAAATCGCGGTCCGGATCCCCAAAATTCGCATGGGAAGGATAGTCCTCCACGCGGCGGGCAATGGTGTCCGTCAGCTTTCCGGAGGGCGTCACGTTCCCAAGGAGCACGTCCGCCGTTCCAAGTCCGCCCATCATGCCGCCCTGCCATACGTAGAGTACGGCATCCGGCTCATATTCCTCCACAAAGCTCATGTCGATCAGGGAGGCCACGTTGAGCAGGACCACCGTCTTCGGGAAATACTTTCTCGTGATCCGAAGCACTTCCCTCTCTCCCGCCGTCAAAAGATACGACCCTTCCTTGTAGGAATTGTCCATTTCCTCGCCTGCCGTGCGTCCGATGACGATCAGCGCCGTCTCACAGCGCTGCGCCACGCATTTTGCGAGCTCCTCGGAAAGAGGCATCTCCTCCTGGCACCAGGGCTCCCCGCCCCAGCTTGCCCCTTTGTCGAAGGGGTGCTCCGCCGTCCAGTCCTGATAGGTCTTAAGAAGCTCCTGATCCAGTTTCGCGCCGCGCATCGTAAGCCCCTCGGGAATATTGATCACGTGAGACACGTTCACCATGCCTCCCGATCCGGTCCCGCTCTTATAATAATCCAGCTGGATCCTGCCGAAAACGGCGATCACCTTCGATGCATCCAAAGGCACCGCCTCCTTCTCATTTCTTAAAAGCACGATGCCTTCCGCCACGGCCTGCGTTGCCTTTTCCTGATATTTTTTCCAATCTAAGATCACGCTCATGTTCATCCTTTCCTAAACCAAAACTCTCTGCAGGACCTCATCCTCCATCACCAGCCGCTTCGCCTCCTCGCGATATTTCTCCTCATGGAGATAGGTATGACGATACGGCTTCATGTCGGGTGCCATGTCAATGGCCCTGATAAAGTCTTCCTTCCTCATGCCGACCGTTGCCACGTAATCCCAAAATCCCGTGTCCGTAAAGATCTTGTTGATGCGTTTGTACCTGTGATCTTGCACCTTCGCCATCAGATAAGTCGCGATGCCGACCTGAACGCCATGGAGCTGTGGCACCTCCAGGAACTTATCCAGCGCATGAGAGATCAGGTGCTCGCTTCCGCTGGTCGGCGCGCTGCTTCCCGCGATCTCGTTCGCAATGCCGCTCATGGCAAGGCTGTCCAAAAGCTCCTTTAAGAATACCTCGTCATGAATGCTCTCAAACGGCGTGCGCACAAAGCTGTTCACGGCCTTCTTCGCCACCATCACCGCGAAATCGTTCAAAACTGAAGCTCCGTGCTCCGCCTCATACACCCAGTCATAAAGCGAAGTGATCTTCGCCACCATGTCACCGATGCCGGAATAGATGAACCTCTCAGGCGCCGTGCTGATCACTTCCGTATCCACCACAATGCCATATGCCAGCTTCGCGGGAACGGAATTGCGCCTGCCGCCGACGAGAAGAGATGCGCTGGCGCTGGAGAAACCGTCACTGGAGCTGCTGGTGGGAACGCTGATGAACGGCATGCCGCGCAGGTACGCCGCATATTTTCCGGCGTCGATCACCTTACCGCCGCCGATGGAGACCACGGCCTTGGCCTTGTTGGGGATCGCAAAGGCCAGCGGAATAATGTCCTCAATGGCCACCGTGTCCAGCTCCTGATACTCCAAAACGGTCACGCCTGCTGCCCGCATGGACTCCATGACCTTCATGCCAAAGAGATCGATCAGTCCGTTACCGAAATAGATCACGACCTCAGAAAGATTCTCCTCCATCAGGGTCGGCCCCAGGCACCCCAGGGAGCCCTTGCCCACCTTCAGGATCACCGGGATCGAAATACTGTCATTCTTTTTCATGTCTCTCCTCCTTTTTAGGCCTTGTGGCCGCCGATCTGGCTGTTGCGCTCGATCGTCGTCGCGCCCTCCTCCAGATCCGTCCCCTTCAGGACTGCATTTTTTCCATATCGCTGCTTTAAATTGACCATCGCCTGCTGGAGCTTCTTTTCCTTCTCCAGCCGCGCTTCTTCCTTTGCCTCTCGCGCTGCCTGCTCCGGCGGCGCTCCGTAATCCTTAAAGAGCTCTAACTGTTCATATCGCTCCTGCTTCTCGTTACTCGTCTCCCCGATCACGTGATTGGCTGCCACGCCAATGCGGCGCACTAGGAGCGTCGGATCCATGATCCTGTCATAGATTGAAAGGATGCCCTCCGTGATGATGCGAGAGGATGCCGTATGCTCCCCGAGACTCTCGGAGCCATGCGCATGCTTTGGAACCATCCGCCCGTAATAATCCGCCGTCACTTCTCCGTGATAGTCCTTCCGCCGGGAGGCATCCTTCAGGTTTTCCACGTCGTACCCCACGGTCAGGATCACCTGATCCGTCACCAGATGCTTTGCGATCAGGTCCAGCGAAAGCGTCTCGGCCATCTCGCGCACCACGATCCGCGCCTTCTCAAAGGAATACGGCTCCTTGAGCACCTGCCCCGAGCTGATGGAATTGCTCTCCGGCTTATAACTCTTGACGTCCGCGATGGTCACGTTCTCCCATCCCCAGGCATGATCGATGAGAAGCTCCGCATTGATCCCAAAGAGGCGATAGAGGAGATCTTCGTTGTAGAACTCCGTCTCTTTTCCGATGCTGCACCTGGCAATGTCGCCCATGGTGAAGAGCCCTACCTCCTCCAGCCTCTTGGCATAGCCCCTGCCCACGCGCCAGAAATCCGTGAGCGGCCTGTGATCCCAAAGGAGCTTTCGGTAGCTGATCTCATCCAGGCTTGCCATACGCACGCCGTTTTCATCCGCCTCCGCATGCTTCGCAACAATGTCCATGGCCACCTTACAGAGATACAGGTTGGTCCCGATGCCGGCAGTGGCGGTGATCCCCGTCTTCGCGAGCACGTCCTGGATCATCTTTCTTGCAAGCTCCTCCGCCGTCATCCGATAGGTGTTCAGATAGGCCGTCACGTCGATGAACACCTCGTCGATGGAGTAGACGTGAATGTCCTCGGGCGCGACATATTTCAAATAAGTCTGATAGATCTCCGTGCTGTATTTCACGTAAAGCGCCATGCGCGGCGTCGCCACAAGATACGTAAGCTCCGGCGTCCCCGGTCGCCTGCTCCGATTGACCTCACGCACTTTTTGCACCACTTCAAAAAGTCTGGCGCGACCCGGGATCCCGTACGCCTTCAGGGAAGGCGACACCGCCAGACAAATGGTCTTCTCCGTCCTGCTTTCATCCGCCACCACGAGATTCGTGGTCAGGGGGTCCAGCCCCCGCTCCACGCACTCCACGGATGCGTAAAACGACTTTAAGTCAATGGCAACGTAAGATCTTTCCACCGCTACTTCTTCCGCTTCTTCCTTTTTTTCCTACATCTTTTGCAACGGCAATCCTGGGGTTCCAGGTCATTTCGTATCCCCGAGACCACGACCAGCGTCACGAGCGCCAGCTGTCCCCCGAGAAATAACAGGTCTTTGTTCTTGATCAGGAACTCCTTTGTCTTTTCTAAGATCTGCTCTTTCATGACATGCCCTCTCTTTTCCAAAAGACAACCTAAATAGTTTATTCCGTTCCCTGGCAGAGCCTGATGCCGGCGATCTGATCCACGGCAATCTGGCTGACCTGCGCCTGCGCATCATCTCCCGTTTCTATCAGGATCCTGCGCCCCGCCGGATCCAGCTTAAGGAACCGCCCCTCCGTCTCCAGATAGGCGCCTCCCTCCTTGAATTCGTCCGGCACAAAGTGTGAGATCACGATCCTTGGATGGCTCTCCTTGTTTTCCTGCAGGAAGCGAAGCATCTCATCCAGCGCTTCCTTCTCATGTTCATCCATCTCGCGAAAGGCTTCCGTGACGCGCCCCGCCTCGGCAATGGCCTCCTCATATCCCGTCAACGCCGCAAAGGGTGAAAACTGCGCCGCCCGTTCATACACGGGCATGTGCGGCCTTCGCGCAGACTGATGATGCGGCAGATGGATAATATCGTCATACCCTCGCGGCTTATCTTCCTTCCCCATTTGATCACTCCCCGTTTGCCTTAGGTCCGGCTTCCGGCCACTTTGCCTTCCCCGGATCGGTCCGCCCTCCTGCTACTCAGGCTTGGAGGCCGTCGCGATGCGGAAGAAGAAAAATCCCAAGAGGAACAGCACGGAAAGCACGGTAATTCCCTTGTTAATGCTTCCGGTCAGCTGAGATACCAGGCCAACCAGCGTGGTGCCCAAAAAGGCAGCGCCCTTGCCGCAAATGTCATAAATGCCAAAGAATTCTCCGGACTGCTCCGGGGGAATGATCTTCGTAAAATAGGATCTCGACAAAGCCTGAATGCCGCCCTGGAACATGCCGACCAGCACCGCCAGGATCCAAAACTCCACAAGGTTCGTCAGGAAAATGGCGAAAACGGCAATGCCAAGATACGCCAGGATACAAACCGTGATCAGCTTCTCTGCGGCGTGCTTTTGCGCCAGGCGGCCAAAGATGATGGCGCAGGGGAATGCCACGATCTGCGTCACCAGAAGCGCGAGCAGCAGTCCCGAGCTGTCCAGCCCGAGCGCCTGCCCATAGGAGGTCGCCATGTCGATGATGGTATATACGCCGTCAATGTAGAAGAAAAAGGCGATGAGAAACCAGAAGATCTTGCTGTGCTTGCGGGCATTGGCCAAGGTTCTTCCCAGTCTCTTAAAGGTCTCCGCCACGGCGTGCTCCTGGCATTCCACATAATATTTCTGCTGATAGCCGCGAAGGAGCGGGATCGTCATTCCTGCCCACCAGATTGCCGTGATGAGGAAGGAGATCGTCATGGCCGTCTCCATGGAAAGCCCCATGGCATCCTTGCCAAGCACGACGCCAAGACAGGCCACGAAGGGGATGCAGCTTCCGATGTAGCCCCAGGCATAGCCCGAAGTGGACACGCGGTCCATGCGATCCGGCGTGGTCACGTCCGGCAGCATCGAATCATAAAAGATCAGGCTCGCAGAATATCCGATCTTGGAAATGATGAACAGGACCAGAAACGCCAGCCAGTGCCCTGCGAATCCAAGCGCTATGCAGCTAAAGGATCCAACGATCAGGGATGCAAAGAAGATCGGCTTCTTAAAGCCCTTGTTATCCGTAAAGGTTCCAACGACGGGCCCCAGGAACGCCACGATCAGCGTCACGATGGATGCCGCATAGCCCCAGTAGGCCAGATAATCCACGGAGCTGATCCCCTGCTGCCCCGCAATATAGTTGAAATAAATGGGGATGATGGTCGTCGCCAGCATGGTAAAAGCGGAATTTCCGACGTCATATAAGATCCAGTTTTTCTCCTGCTTTGTCAGCTTCTTCTCCATGTCGCTCATTTCCTCTCTTTCAGGGGATATCTTTCGCCGGTCTCAGGAATCCAGGAACCAAAATTATAAAGGAACTCGTCTCCCATTTCCGGGAAATTGTCGATCATTTCCGTCGCCAAATCCGCGGCGTCATCCATCAGCTCCAGCAGTCGCTCCGTACTGTCCGCGCACTCCGGGTTCTTCTCATAATTGATGATCAGACCATGCTTTCCCTCATACTGCCCCGCCAGCTTTAGGATCTGGAATACGCCGGCGCGCTTTACCTTGTTTGGCAGGACCAAGGCGTTCAGGAACCACACCATGTCCTTCATGGCCTTATAAATATCCTCCTGGCTGATCTCCTCGAAGAAATTGCTGATCACCCGCGCATTTCTTCCCGAGGGCACCAGATGCCCGGTCAGCTTGGTCCGAACGGGGTCTAGCCCCTCCTGGACCAGGAGCTCCCGGTCAAGCTCCGCCTCGATCTCCGAGTGGGAAACGCCGCTGGCATCTATCTTATCCTGAATGTAACCGTGACAGCAAAGATCCAATGCAAAGTGGCAAAGAAATCCGTAAACATAGGACAGTGCCGGGCCATAATCTCCGCTGCCCTGCGCTTTCAACTCCTCCAAAACGGTCACCGCGTGATCGAAGAAATACCTTCCGGCAAGCTTATGAAGCCTTGCTCCCTCCTGATTCACGTGATTCTTTTTCAGTGCATCGTTATAAAACAGAAGATCCGGTCCATGAACGCCAAAGTGAAACAGCTCAGGATACCGATCAATGATCTCGGCTGCCTCCGGGCGGACCCTCTTTCGAACCTCCTCCCCGTGTCTGAAATGTGCGTGTGTTGTCGGCATTTCTCTTTCCCTCTTCTTTCCGTATTCTCTAGTTGTCAAATGAAAATGTTGATCGTTCCGATCACGGCACCGATCAGTGCGCCAAGATTGATGACGGCCTGAAGCTCCTTGCTACAGACGGAGAGCGTCAGCCGCTCCATCTCTGCCACGTCCATGCTTTCAATCCTCTCCCGCACCACCGCGCTCACGTCAATGGCCTGCAGGAGTGATGCGCCGTAGCGCTCCGCCGCCATATTCACGACGTAAAGCGCCAGATGCTCCAAGCCCTCCTGGCTTGTCCCGGCCTGAACGATCTCCTTGATGGGCTTGCCCTCGAGCGATTTCACGTTCTGGGAAATGGCACTCTTTATCATTTCCTCGCCGTTCTCGTCCAGATACTTGTGGATCGCCTGCGCAATGCGCTCATAGATGGCATCCTGCCGTTCTTCCGTGAGCAACATGGTGATCATTTTATGGTTCAAAAGATCCCCCATCGCTTCCTTTCCGATCTCCGCGACAATGGGCTTGAATTCCATCTGTCTTACCTTCTCCGCCACGGCGCCTGCCAGCACCGTGCTGAAGCGCTCGATCAGCTCCTCGTGATTTTCATCCGTGGAGAAGAAATCTCCCAGACAGGCTTCGCTCTCATACAGGGACGCCGCGACCTTCTTCACCAGCTTTTCCTTCGTGCCGTTCTTCTGGAAGCTCTCCTTGATCGTCTCTGCGTTCAGCAGATGTCCTCCCACGGCATTTCCGATCGCATTCGCCAGCCTCGGCTGGTTCTTCGGGATGATGCCGGGCGTAAAGGGCAGCTTCCACTTACCGATCCGAACCTCCCTGCGCGGACGAAAGAGCATCTTTATGGCAAGAAAATTTGTAAAATATCCTATCACGGAACCCACCAGAATTGGCAGGATCACACGAATTATCTCCATATCATTCCTCCATGCGGTATAATCTGCACGCATTCTCCCAAGTGATCTTTCGAACCTCCTCCTCGGAAATCCCCTTGATCGCCGCCATCTCCCGCACCACGTAAGCCAAATTCCGCGAATCATTGCGCTTTCCGCGATTGGGCACGGGCGCAAGATACGGCGAATCCGTCTCGATCACGATCTTCTCCATCGGCACGTACTGTACGGTCTCCTTGAGCTTTTTCGCGTTCTTAAAGGTCAGGACGCCGCCGATCCCAAAGAAAAAGTCCATGTCGAGGTACTCCCTCGCCGTCTCCGGCGAATAGGAATAACAGTGAATGATCCCGCCAAGCTCCCATGCGCGCTCCCCGCGCAGAATGTCAAGCGTGTCCCTGCAGGCTTCCCGCGAATGGATCACCACGGGCTTATTCACCTCGCGTGCAAGCTGCAGCTGCCTCACAAACCACTTCTTTTGGATCTCCGCCGAGGGCTCCGGCCAATAATAATCCAGCCCGATCTCCCCCACGGCCACGCACCTTTGATCCATGCATTGCCGCCTGACCGTCTCAAAGATCTCCTCGGTTAACGGCTCCGATTCCGACGGATGCACGCCGATGGCGGCATACACGTAAGGGTACCTTCGCGCCAGCTCCAGACACTTCTCACAGGATTCGATCGTGGATCCTATGTTGACGACGCGCCCCACTCCCGCCCCTGGCAGGGCCTTCAGCACCTCTTCCCTGTCCTCATCGAAGGCATGGTCATCATAATGCGCATGTGTGTCAAAAATCAAATAGTTATCCGTCATAGCACTCATTTCACTTTATCACGGCCCGGCGACCTAGGTCCAATAAGGCTTCTGATCCTTATGGGTAAAGCCCTTCATCTTCACCTGATAGGTGCCAAGCAGTGATTCATAATGCTCCTTTTGTTTTTCCTTCAGGGCGCCTGCCTCCGTCAGTTCCTTCAGCTTCGCCTCATATTCCACCAGATATTCCTGCGCAGCATCCTTATAATTGTTCGCCATGTTGTTCTCCATGCGCTCGATCAGATGCTCCAGCTCCGGATGCTTCTTCACCCCGCCAAACAAACCAAACATAGTATCCTCCACTTCGTTCCGGATTCGGGAATTCCTTCGTAATTCCCGAACTTACTCGTCCAACCCATGCTTTACCGCGTACACTGCGAGTTGCGTGCGGTCCTTCAGCTCAAGCTTCTCCAAGATCTTCGAGATCTGATTCCGGACCGTCCCTTCCGCGAGATACAGCTCCGCCGCGATCTCCTTATTATCATACCCCTGTGCAACCAATTTTACCACGTCTAGCTCCCTGGCTGTCAAGACGGTATCCTCCTGCGTCGCCGGATCCGCCTTCAAGGCGGGCGCCTCCTCCATACGCTTTCGCATCACACGATATACGCCGTCGCCGAACACGCTGATGCCCGAATGCACGCTCTTTACGGACGCAATGACCTTCGCGTCCTCCATCTCCTTGAGAATATACCCGTCCGCGCCGCTGGAAAGCGCCTTTTCAATGGTCTCCTCATCATCAAAGGTCGTCAGGACCAGCACCTTCACCTCGGGGCACTGCTCCTTGATCGCCTTGATCCCGTACGCCCCGTCATAATCCGGCATGCGCATGTCCATCATCACGACGTCAGGCTGAAACACCTTGCACTTTTCAAAGGCTTCCTTCCCGTTCTCGGCCAGCGCCACCACGCTGATCCCCTCGTCCTGCTCCAGCACGGCCCTCAGGCCCTGCCTTAGGATCATAATGTCATCCGCGATCAAAACCTTAATCTTTTCCATCCCACGTCATCCCCCGCAATCCTACCAACCACTATGTCTTCGCACCGAACGTGAAACCGCCGCCAAAGGCGGCCCGCCTTTATACCGGAAGCTTTACCCTCGTAAGAAACCCTTCCCCGGGCGCCGACCGAAAGTTCACCGTCCCGCCGGCCTTCTGCACCCTCTCCCGGATGCCGCGCAGTCCGTTGTTGTCCTGAATGTTCTCGCAACCCTTGCCGTCATCCGCGATCATGACCTCCAGGGAGCTCTTCCGGAACCTTATCACCACGTCCATCTTCGTCGCCTGCGCATATTTCAGTGTGTTCGTCATGCTCTCCCTGACGGTCTCATACACCGTCTTCGAAAGATGCGAATACCGCTCACTGTCCTCGCCGCGCACCGTGACCTCCACCGGGATCTCCTTCATCTGATTCGCCAGCTGCATCACACCCTGCGTCACCAGCTCATACTCGGCCTCCTGCCTAAGCATGTTAATGGATTCCCGCAGCTCCTTGATGCCCTTGCCCGTCAGCTGCCGCGCCTCGGTCAGATAGCTCTTGACCTCGTCGAATTCCTCCTTGCCCGCGGAGACCTCCGCCAGCTTCATGTACGACTGGATCATGGTCAGCGTGTGCCCCGCCGTGTCATGTACCTGCTGCGCGATCCGATTTCGCTCCTGCTCCAAAAGCAGCTTCTCATTCGTGATCGCCAATTCTTTTTTCAGATTCAGGAACCGATATTTAAATGCCGCCATCATCACGAGGAACACGGAGATCGCAAAGCCAAGCGGCGTGATGTCAAAGGATGGCGCCACAAATTCCAGCAGATACAGGGCATTCAGCACCAGCGGCACCAGCACCGACGCCACGACGAGCTTTCGCGCCAGCGGGTGCTTCTTCCCCATCTTCAGATACAGGACGATCGCGCCCGAGAGCGTATACACATAGGTGAGCCCCACGTTCGCATAAAAGATCGGCCCGTGGTTCACCTGCTCCATCGTGAAATCCCGATAATACAGGTGATGCAGTCCGTTCGTCGCAACGCACAGAAAAAAGAAGATCGACGACATCGCCGGGAACACCTTAAGGAACCCTCGAAGTTTCCTGCCCGCATATAGCATGGCAAAATAAAACCAGGTAGAACCAACAAAACAAATGCCCACGTTTCCGATCAGAAACGCGGCTGTCAGTTCCCCCCTGGTTTTCGCCATCATTTGTAAGATCTGGGACGCGCACCACAAAACGACCATGCCCATGCATGCAAAATAAGACCAGCTGCAGGCGCTGCCATCCCCTCGAAAGAGCAGCGCTGCCATACAAAACAGCACTGCTCCGATTACGGCTATGAATATGAAAGCCAATACCAATTGCATCTTATTTCTCAGCCTTTTCCTTCTTGATCGCAAAGATCACCAGCCCAATGCCTGCCACGAAAAGGTATACCCACCATGCAATGCTCAGCCAAACCTCTCTGGTGAGATATAGCACGATGATGGTCAAAGTAATGGCAGCGGCGAGGGCATATGTCTTTTTCTTAAACAGCGTCGCCAGCACCAGCATGAGAAGAGTGGCAAGTCCCAGGAACAGCACGTTGGGAAGCGCGGGATTCATCAGATTATGGAAGAGCAGCGTCGCAAGCAGCATGCAGGTTCCAGCCAACTGAACGATCCGAATCTCCTCGAACATATCATACCAAATAATCCCCAAAAGGACAATCCCAACTCCCAAGAAAATACAGATATATTCCATCTCAAAATTCGCGATCACGCTCATTCCGTCCTCCGCATAGAAAACCACGGGGAAGATCGGCTTGGTGAGCAGTGCGATCAGCGCCATGAGCAGCGACATGGACTGCAGCAGTCCCTTCAGACCCTCAAGTCTTCTGAAATCGTCCGTGATAAAAGATAATATAAAAAGTCCCAGCGCCATCAGGAAAAGCATGCCATAATCACCGGCAAAGATCGGGTAAAAGTATGCGGCCAATCCGTTCAGGCCCACGCAGCCAAAGAGAATGGCAAACCGTGCGATCTTTTTCCAGGAAATGTCCGCATTCGTAAAATATTTCCATGCAACCAGCGCGAGCGCCATCGCGATGCCGTAAGGGAAACACATAACGCCATCCCTGTCCGCACCATGGATCATAAGTTCAGACATCTGGATCAAAGAATACAGGAAGGTCAGCATCACGTTGGCAAACAGCAGCTCCTTGCGCTCCAGCCATACCATTAGGATCAGTCCAATCAGGAAAGCACCCATGATACTGTAGGTGAACTCAACCCAACGATAAGGATGAAAAACATTCTTATAAACCGCCATGAAAAAGGCCAGCGCAGCATATAAGCTTAAGAAGCTTTGCACGATGCGCAAGAATACATGCTTATTACAGGAGAGATACAACACTGTCACGGATCCCAAGATCATAAACACCGGAAGCACGAGAAATACGAAGGAATCCTCCAGGAGAAGCTCTAAGAGCGTCCACGGAAGACAGATCATGGTATGGATCACATAAGCGATCGCCGCCGTGACAAGGATCCCCTGCTCTCTGATCAGTTCATGCCTGCAATATGCGATCAGTCCTGCCATCAGCATCGCAAGGATCGTCGTGCTCAAAAGGGAAACCTGAAATGCATCCCCGCGATAACAGTCTGCGAGGCAGATGATCATCCCGTCGCAAAGGAAGATCTGAAGGATCAGATCGATGGCGCGCCGCTCCCTAAAGAATCGAAGGAGCATGGGCACCGACATCGCAACCATTGCCCAAAGGATCATCATGCTCTTTTCCATCTCCGTCATGAGGAGCAGTCCCGTCACGGAAAAGCCGGTAAAGCAAACGCCCAGATAATACAGAGCCGTTGCCGCCTTCCCCAGGCCTTTCTTCTCTGTCCATAAGCTGCCGCCAAAGAATGCCGCCGTCACGGCTACAAGACAAAGCTTCTTGACCGCATCCGGCAGATACTGCCAAGTCTGCGAGACAAAAATGCCTCCCGACACCACGATGAAAAGAACTCCCACCGCAAGTAGCAAAGTAGAAAAGATTTTCTTACTGTTTTCTTCCATAATTCCCACCTCTTTCTTATGATGAAGCCGGCACAAATGCCGAAGGTTTCGAGAACTTTCTCTTTATGGCTCCATTATAGTAAGGCAGGCCGAATTTGGGCAGAGGTCATACGTCACCAAAAAAATAAGGAGCCGTGACAATTGTCACGACTCCCCTCTACATCCTTACTCTTTTATTTTTCGCCAACACTTTTCCTTTAGGAAGTCTCGAATCTCAGCGATATCAGCGCTTTCGTAATACGTGACCAGTTTCTTTTTGAACTCAGGGACATGGTTTTCAGGAATCACAATTAATCCAAGGCCATGCGAAATCATATAATGGTTGGCAAATATTACGGAAGCACGTTTGTTGCCGTCAATAAAAACTTGCGTGCGCATGCAGTACATACACAAATCGATTGCGATATCGACTGCTTCTTTACTGGAACCAATAATCTGATCAATGTTTTCTTTCACCTGAGACTCCATGGGAATCGGCGGCACATAACTTGTACCTCCAATTGTCACGGGAACTCCACGGATTCGCCCGCCGTCGTAAAAAAAGCCTTCATTGACCAATTTAGCTATATGACACAGCAGATAGTAATTGCTATCTGCCTGAATTACGTCCTTATCCAAAATGAATTCCCATGCATGCTTAAGGTTTAGAATCTTTTGCACGTCATCTGCCGTCATTCCGTTAACCGTACCGTTTTCAATGATTTCTTCGGTTTGCGGAAACGTCGTAGCGACACCTTCCAGAATTGCCTGGTCATATATACTGGATTTCATATTGGCTCGGGCAAAATCAAGATTCGCGATGACATCTGCAGACAGTTCGCCTCCCACATATCCATTCGCCGCGAGTTCTCTGTCTACTCTGCGAATCTGTTTTTTTAATTCACGCGCTTCTTTGGCATTACGAAGCAACAATTGATACAACTCATCGGAATAGATATCAACGTAAGTTGAGGTCAGTCTGCCACCTACCCTCTTCCTGATATATAAATATTTGCCGCTGGCATTCTCTTTGATCTCAGGCGAGCCATCATATGGAATAAGATTCAGGCGAGCCTGATAATCAGCTCTTTCCTGCAACAAATCCTGAATCACGCTAAAGGATTCCTTCATAACAACAATCTCCTTAGGGAACTTTCTTGCTTGTTAGTATATCAAAAAGTTCCCTAAAGTTCAAGAGAATTTAGGGAACTTTTTTGTGAGATTATTGTTTACCTTTATTTCACAAATTTTTTCTCACAAAACACCTTCGTCCGCACACGATACGCAATTGTATCCGCTTTGATCAGTGTACAGGAAGCATTTGCGGGGAGCTCAAGCTTCTGTTGAGGCGTAGGCTCAGCAATGTCCAGCCCTTCATCCTCCGCAACAACCAGCCATCCGCTCATTGCATCCGTGATCTGATCGATGGCGTCAGCAAGATTCTTACCAGTGGTAACGCATCCCGGCAGATCCGGCACCCTTGCAAAGTATCCGCTCCCATCTTCCATGGGAGTAAATATCGCGGTATAAATATACAACATAATCCTTCAACCCCTTTCAAAATACGAAAACACGACTTACAATAAGTCTCCATTCACTCTTCAAGTTGTAATCAAAGGGAAATCGCATCGAAATGATAAAAGAAAATCCCTGACATGTATTTTCAGAATATCACGTCAGGGATAGAAGTCAAGGTAAATCTATAGCATCCACTGCTGAAAGTCCATGTCAGCAGTGCCCTCGGCATTTCTTAACCGCAGCAAGGCAGCTCGGAGCTCCACTTTTTCTTCTGGCAGCAATTGAAGGAGCTTTTGAATGCTCTCCGGGGTCAGCACGCCCGCCTTGTCATAAATCTGCACGGCAAGTTTTGGTCTCTGCCGAACGCCCATAAGATACTCTGGCGCCATGTCATTTTCTCGCAGGCGCTCCTCATAGAATGCCCTAAGAGTTCCCGCATCCCCCGAACATCCCGATCTCGAACCGCCATGGTCCTTCGCCGCATCCAAGGGGTCACAGATCTCCATCACGGCAAGCCTTTTATAGATCATCTCCGCCTTGATCAGGCGCTTTTTGCGGCAATGCTCTTCCAAGGCCTTCGCCGCGTCCTCATAATCTTCCTCGCCGCCGGCCAAAAAGGGCTTAAAACCCACGGCTTCCTCTTCCTCCAAGAATTTCTTACAGGCCTCGTCCCAGGCACCGATCCACTCCGAGTTGCCCTCGCGCATTGCGGCAAAAAGCTTCGAAGCATCCGGAAAATACCGGAGCGCTAAAGCCATAAGACCAGCGCCCGCTCGCTCCGCCTCACTCCATGCCTTTTCCTCGCAAAAAGAGCCCTCGCAATGAGATACGAAGGCCTCCTCCAGCTTGTCGCAACCCTGGAAAGCATCCCTCCCGATCTGCTCAATGCCACGCGGCAACGCGATCCGAACAAGCTCCCTGCACCCGGCAAAGGCCCAGTCTCCGATCGTGCGAACCTCCGAAGACACGACATAGGATCGCAGTGATTTATCTCCCCAAAATTGCTTTTTCTTAATTTCCATGGCTATCTGAGTGCAAAGGTGGTGAACCCGAGCAGCAGCGTGAGCAGATAGATCAGCCCAATGTGCGCGGGATAAAATGCATAGTAGAAATACTTATTCAGCTTCATGCCGCGCTCGCCGTTATACTTCGCGATCGGGATCAGCATAAGAAATGCCGTGAACTCAGCCGGCGAAAGAAGTGTCAGTACGACACATGCGATCGCAAATGCCTTTTTACGGTTCGCCCGCAGGAAATAGATCATGGCAATGGTCAGGACGCCGCCTGCACCGTAATCCGTTGCAAGCAGGTCGCCCAATGCGCAGAAGAACGCAAGGGGCAGCAGGGTGAAGGTGAAGCTGTTTCTTTTCACCGTGTCCCATTTCCGGCCCAAGATCGCAAGCAAGATCAAGGACAGAACGGCTGCTGCGGACAAAATGACGGCCAGTGTGACATTGTCAATTTTGAAAAGGAGATAGCCGATCCAGCAATCCCTAAGGAACAGCCACCCCACGTAAGGGCCCGTCAGAAAGGCAGCGACGTAAAAGAGCGGACGATACTTCTCGTTCTCCTTCCTTGTCTCGCAAAGATAATGCATGCACGCCAGGCTCAATAGCCCGAACAGTAGCGTAAAGTAGACATTCTGATAGCCCGTAAAAAACAGCTTGCTTGCAAATCCCAAATTGAAAGGCAGTTCCGAGATCAGCGCAAAGATGCCAAGATTTAAGGCATACCTTTTCACGCTCCTGGTATGCTGGAATCCTTCCACGATCAGGAATGCAAACAGCGGAAATCCAAAGCGTCCAAGGAGTCGCATGACATACATGACCGTCTGCAACATTGCAATTCTCTGATGTTCATCAAACCATGCCTGCATCACGTCCCGATTGGAAAAGTTCGGGATCACCATATTCAGATAATCCGTGATCAGGATTGCCGCAAAATGATCAATAAACATTGACGTCAAAGCAATGATCTTTAACGTTGTTCCCGTTATTCCCGCTTTTTTTACGGCTACGGCTGTCTCTTCCACAGGTTTATCCTCTCAAATCACAAAGTGTCAATCCTCTAATCTCTTTTGCGAAAAACGGCCCACGGGTCTGTCATCTGCCGGCGGCTCCTCGTTCAGGTAAGGGGGTTTGGGAGGCTCCGTCTTCGTCTCCTCCTGCGCGTCCTTTGCAGGCTCTTCGTCCGTCTCATCCTCAAAGATGGATTTACGGTCAAAGATGCTCTCACCGACTACAGCCACCGTATCCTTAGGCTTTGCTGCCTCTTCTTCCGGTTTCTTAAGCTCTTCTTCGGATTTCTTCGGCTCCTCCGCTGCCTGCTTTCCCGGCTTTTCCTCGGGCTCAGGGAGGCCTTTCTCCTTGCGGAAGATCTCCATGAATTCCTTACCGGTAATGGTCTCCTTCTCGATCAGGAAGGCTGCGATCTTATCCATCAGCTCGCGGTTGGCACGAAGAAGCTCGAGTGCCTTATCATAGCTCTCCTTCAAAAGTGCCACCACTTCCGAATCCACGTCAGCCGCCGTCGCGTCGCTACAGTTCAAAGCAGTCCTGCCCTCCAGATACTGACTCTCTATCGTCGCAAGGCCCATCAGGCCAAACTTCTTGCTCATACCATAGCGCGTGATCATATTCCTTGCAATGTCCGTCGCGCGCTCAATGTCATTTGCGGCACCCGTCGTCACGGAATCAAAGACGATCTCCTCCGCCGCGCGGCCTCCCAGAAGGCCTACCAGCATGTCACGAAGCTCTGCTTCCGTATTCAGGTACTTCTCTTCCTCCGGCACGTGCATCACGTAGCCGAGGGCGCCCATGGTACGGGGCACGATGGTGATCTTCTGTACCGGCTCGGAGTTCTTTTGCAGCGCGCTGATCAAGGCGTGGCCCACCTCATGATAGGACACGATCTTTCTCTCTTCAGGACTCATGATGCGGTCCTTCTTTTCCTTACCAACCAGCACCACTTCCACGGCACCGAACAGATCCTTTTGGCTTACGTACTCTCTGCCTTCCTTGACGGCATTGATGGCTGCCTCATTGATCATGTTGGCAAGGTCCGAACCAACGGCGCCACTGGTCGCGAGCGCGATGGCATCCAGATCCACGGTCTCATCCATCTTCACGTCCTTGGCATGCACCTTCAGGATCTCCACGCGGCCCTTCAGATCAGGCTTATCTACGATAATTCTACGGTCAAAACGTCCGGGACGAAGAAGTGCCTTGTCCAGGATCTCCGGCCGGTTCGTCGCGCCGATCATCAAAATACCCTTGGAACTGTCGAAACCATCCATCTCTGAGAGCAGCTGATTTAAGGTCTGCTCACGCTCCTCATTGCCGCCGCCATACTTGGAATCACGGCTTCGGCCGATGGCATCGATCTCATCGATAAAGATGATACAGGGGGCGTTCTTATTCGCCTCCTTGAAAAGGTCACGCACGCGGCTTGCGCCCATGCCGACATATAATTCCACGAAATCAGAACCCGTCAGGGAGAAGAACGGCACGTGAGCCTCGCCGGCAACCGCTCTTGCAAGCAGGGTCTTACCGGTTCCGGGAGGGCCTACGAGCAATGCGCCCTTCGGCAGCCTCGCACCGATCTTGGAGTACTTCTGCGGATTGTGCAGGAAGTCCACGACCTCGACCAGGGATTCCTTCGCCTCATCCTCGCCAGCCACGTCCTTAAAGGTAACGCCCGTCTCCTTCTGCACGTAAACCTTGGCGGTGGACTTGCCGATGCCCATGGGACCGGCGCCTCCGCCCATTTTCCGGAACAGCAGTCCCAGAAGGATCCAAACCAGCGCAACGGGAAGCACCACCGTCAGGAGGAGCTCCATAATGTAATTGTTGTTTCCGCTGGAGACGAACTCGCCCTCCACGCCATACTCTTCCAGACGCCCCATCAAGGTATCCATGTCCTCTGCGAGCATGGTCTCATAGGTGTTACTCATCTCACGCACCTGGCTAAGCAGGCGGCTGTAGCTCGGGTTATAAGTCTCAACCGGCTCACTCTCGGAGGTCTCGCCGCCCTTTAGGACAACGGTCATCACGCGGGTGTCAGCGATCTTTACGCTCTTTACCTTGTCAGCCTTCAGATCCTCGAGAAACTTCGTATATTTCACGCGCTCCTGCTGCCTGTTCCCAAAGAAGGCAGAGTAGAACACAAACGCCAGAAGCACTGATCCAATGATCAGCAGGATGAGCAGCGGCAGATTCGGCTTTTGCGGCTGGTTTCCTCCATTATTGTTATTCTGATGATTATCCATGACTTTACGTTTCCATCCTTGTCAATGATTTCTAGGCCTCATGCCAATAGTATGAGCGAAAATGCTCATTTTCTCTCATCTCATTATAGGGAGAAAAAGGCTATAAATCAATAGAGGAAATGTGAAAAATGTGTGAAGTCTCCCTTAAGGATACGTAAAGTCCTCGGGATTTTTCGCCTTTTTATAAATATGTTTCGTTTTTTCCCCGCCTTTTTCACCTTTTTTCAAATTAACATTGATTTTTTCCCGTGTTTTTTGTATGATTTTTTAGGGAGCGTTTTGTGGCGCTCTTTTTGGATTTAGGGAAAAGATCTGGTACCAGGAAAGGACAAGAAACCATGGCAAATTTAGGCTTTGACAATGAAAAATACCTGCAGATGCAGTCTGAACGGATCAAGGAGCGCATTGCAGCCTTCGGCGGCAAGCTCTATCTCGAGTTCGGCGGAAAGCTTTTCGACGATTATCACGCATCCAGGGTACTCCCCGGTTTTAAGCCTGACAGTAAGATCAACATGCTGGTTCAGCTCAAGGAACAGGCAGAGATCGTGATCGTCATCAATGCGTCCGACATCGAGAAGAACAAGATGCGCTCGGATCTCGGCATCACCTATGATCTGGACGTGCTCCGTCTCATCGATGCCTTCCGCGGCTATGGACTGTACGTCGGGAGCGTCTGCCTGACGCGCTTTGCAGGACAGCCCAGCGCCATTGCCTATCAGAAAAAGCTCGAGTCCCTGGGGCTCAAGGTTTATCGGCATTATTCCATTCCCGGCTATCCCTCCAACATCCCTCTGATCGTGAGCGACGAGGGCTATGGAAAGAATGAATATATCGAGACCAGCCGGTCCCTGGTCGTGATCACGGCGCCCGGACCCGGAAGCGGAAAGATGGCTACCTGCCTCTCCCAGCTCTATCATGAATATAAGAGAGGGATCAAGGCCGGTTACGCAAAGTACGAGACCTTCCCCATCTGGAACATTCCGCTCAAGCACCCCGTGAACCTCGCTTATGAGGCAGCCACGGCTGACTTAAATGACGTGAACATGATCGATCCCTTCCATCTGGAAGCTTACGGAGAGACCACCATCAACTATAACCGCGACGTCGAGGTCTTCCCCGTGCTTCGCGCAATGTTTGAGAAGATCATGGGCGAATGCCCTTATAAGTCCCCCACCGACATGGGCGTGAACATGGCTGGCTACGGCATCGTGGATGATGAGGCCGTGCGCGCTGCGGCAAAGCAGGAGATCGTGCGCCGCTATTATAACACCATGTGCTTGAAGCGCCAGGGCATGGCCGATGACGACCAGATCCTAAAGCTTGAGCTCCTCATGAACCAGGCCGGCGTGACTCCCGCGGATCGTCCCGTGATCAGCGCGGCGACCACCAAGGCAGAACTCACCGGAGAGCCCGCGGCCGCCATCCAGCTTCCCGACGGACGCATCATCACCGGAAAGACAAGTGAACTCCTTGGCGCTTCCTCCGCAATGCTGCTGAACGTGCTGAAGGTTCTCGCAGGCATCGAGGACGAGATCCAGCTGATCTCCCCCTCCATCATCGAGCCCATTCAGGAGCTGAAGGTGAACCACCTGCGCAACAAGAATCCGCGCCTCCATACGGACGAAGTCCTGATCGCGCTGTCCATCTGCGCGGCCACGGACGAAAAGGCAAAGCGTGCCCTCGAACAGCTAAAGAAGCTCAAGGGCTCCGAGGTGCATTCCAGCGTGATCCTGTCCCACGTGGACATGAGCGTGTTCCGCAAGCTCGAAGTCAACCTGACCTGCGAACCCGTATACCAGAATCAGAAATTGTTCCATCAATAAGGATCCCTGCCCTGCCTGGATCATGGATCGAGCAGGGGAAAGAGCCCCTATTTCGCGCAAAAAGACTTCCGCCACTTGATCTGACGGAAGTCTTTCTTATTGCTCCTTATGGCTTTGCTACGCCGCTTACCATTTCAGTACGACGGCAAGAGGGGCCGCTTCGCTTTACAGTGCGGCGGTGAGACGATCGCGAAGTGCGCTCTCGGACTGTGCGCCGATGATCTGATCTACAACCTGTCCATTCTTAAAGATCTGCATGTTGGGGATGCTCGATACGCGGTACTGCTCAGCCAGATCCATGTTGTCATCCACGTTACACTTACCGATCTTCATCTTCCCGTCGAATTCCTCCGCCAGCTTTGCGATCACGGGACCCATCATCTTACAGGGGCCACACCACTCAGCGAAAAAGTCCACCAATACGGGAACTTCGCTCTCTAATACCTCTTTTTCAAAGTTGTCTTCGTTGAACTGATACTCCATGCTTTCCTCCTTCTTTGCCCTGCGGACAAACACCTAGTTACAATTGTTTCCATTCACTACTTTGCCTGATCCGGGTAAGATCCGTTTCATTTATCGGCAGATCACGTACTTGCAGATCGGATTCCCCATGGCGGAGAACTTCTCCTCATACTCCGTCATAACGTTGCCCTCCATCAGCGCAGGATCCGCATGAAGGTCATAAGTTACGACCTTTGCCTTCCAGCCCGCCGGCTGAAGCTCCTCCACCGCGAAATCAAACAACGCGCGATTATCCGTCTTGAACTCGATCCACCCGTCCTTTGCGAGGATCTGATCATATCTTGCAAGAAATTCCTTGGAAGGGAGCCTGCGCTTTGCATGCCTGTCCTTCGGCCAGGGATCCGAAAAATTCAGGTAGATTCGATCCACCTCTCCGGGGCCAAAGACCTGCGTGATCTCCTCCGCATCCATGCGAAGGAATTTTAGGTTCGGGAGCTCCATCGCCTCCATCTTTTGCACTGCCCGAAGCAGTACCGTGGAATACTTTTCGATCCCAAGATAATTGATCTCAGGATGCTCCATGGCCATAGTATGGATGAATTTTCCCTTTCCCATACCGATCTCTAAATGGATCGGCTGCTGATTTCCAAAGAGCGCGTGCCACTTTCCCGGCATGTCATGCAGACTATCCTCCGGCACCACATAACGGCTCTCCGCGATCACCTCACGGGAACCAGTCACGTTTCGCAGTCTCATCTTTTCTAACCTCGTTCTACTTTTTGTGTCAATTTATTATACCTATTTCCAAGATTCTTGGCAAGCGAAATCCAAAGCGCAAAACTTTTTTCACTTTCCGCTTTGGTTTTTTGCGAAAATGTAGTAAGATAGTAAGGTGAAGGTTTTCTCACGCCATTATCATTATTAAGTCTCAAGGAGTATTTCATGATCATAAAGAAAGCAAGACGCCTGCTTGCCGGGGCACTTGCCGTTTGCCTCATCCTTGCACAGCCCCTTACCGCCCGTGCGGACAAGGCCTCTGAGAAGGAAGAGAGGATCGCGGCGCACCAGGCAATGGCCATACAATCCAACGCAAGGACCGGATGGCCGACAGGCCCCGTGGTAACCGCAGAATCCGCCATTCTCATCGAGGTGGAGACCGGCACCATCCTCTACGAAAAAAACATTCATAAACAACAATTCCCCGCCAGTACCACAAAGATCCTGACGGCGCTTCTCGCTTACGAAAACTGTTCTTTGGACGAGATCGTAACCTTCTCCAAAGAGGACATCTTCAGCATCCCAAAGGGAAGTAACCACATCTCCATGAATCCGGGGTACACGCTTTCCGTGGAGGACTGCTTACGGGCACTGCTCATCCGTTCCGCAAACGAAGTGGCCTATGCCCTGGCCGCTCACGTCGGCGGCAGCTGGGACGCGTTCGCGGACATGATGAATCAGCGCGCCAAGGAGCTCGGCGCCGTGGATTCCAATTTTGTCAACCCCAACGGCCTTCCCAACGAGGAACACGTGACCAGTGCTTATGATCTTGCCATGATCGGCCGCGCCTTCTTCGCCATCGACTATCTCGACAAGATCACCCTCGAACCGAAGCTCGTGGTAGAAAAGCCCAACGGCGTCCTGACGGACATGAACCAGATGCCCCTGATCCCCAAAGGCAAATATGCCTATGAATATCTGGTGGGCTGTAAGACGGGCTATACGGACAGCGCGCACAACACCATGGTCTCCTGCGCCGAGAAAAACGGCATGCGCCTGATCTGCGTGGTACTAAACGATGAAAACCCCATGTACGCCGAGGACACCATCGCCCTGTTCGATTATGGCTTCAATAATTTCAGCAAGGTCAATGTTTCACAGACGGAGACCAAGTATGACATTGACAACATCGGCTTCTTTTATGGCGATTCCAATATCTTTGGCGCCTCCGAGCCGCTCCTTTCCCTGAATAAGGACGACTGCGTGATCCTCCCAAAGACTGCCAGCTTTGGAGATCTGACCTCCACGATCTCCTATACCACCGACGTTCCCGGCCAGGCCGCCCTGATCACCTACTATTATCACGGCACCGAGATCGGCAAGGTCTCCCTGGATCTGACCAAGGGCGCGTCAAGCGGCTATGCCTTTGACACCGAAACGAGCACGCCCGAGCCACAGGCAACGCCCACCCCGAAGCCCGAAGAGAAAAAAGAAAAGAAGAAAGCACCCTCCTTCGTCTTTATCAACTTCAAAGTGATCAAGGTCATCCTGATCATACTCGGGATTGGCGCCGTAGTCTTTGGCATTTTCTTCTTCCTGCAGAAAAACTTCCAATTTTCCTTTGGACCGGGATTAAAGAAATCCAAAAATCACGAATACGCAAGAAAACAAAACCTAAGACTTTCCAAGGACATACAAAGAGAGCGCCGGGCTCAGATCCGGGCAGCCAAGAAACGATATAAAGAAAGATTAAAGCGCAGGTAACCACCTGCGCTTTAATCTGTTTCGGGAACGATGCAATCGTCCTCTTTATTCTTGGAGTTTTGTAGCTTCTCCCAACGCTTTTCCACTTCCCTCGCCGTCTCTTCGTCAACCAGCCTCGTGGTCTTCACGGCGAACACGTCGCCCTCCGCCGTTTTATTCACGCGGATCTTTCCCTTGAGATACCCATGATATTCACAGTAGGCCAGGCATATATAATGCCGGTTGTTCGTCGTGAACCACCGCACCCGCTTCTTCAGATTGCGGTGACATAGATAACACTTGCTGGAGCTGACCTCCTTGTCCGAAAGAAGCTCCCGCTTTCCCGGGAAGGTTCTGGAGATATACTTAAAATAAGTGTCGAACTGATGCCGGACCTCCGTCTCCCTGCTGGTCGGCGGATAAAACACGTCATAGGAGATCCTCGAGAGGATCTTTGGATTCTCCTGCATCAGCACCTGCAGCACCTTCGCCGTATAATACGCATCGGAAAACGCCCGATGAAACGGCACGTGCTTCTCGATCTGCAGATAATCCACCGCATCCTGAAGCGATCGCCTTTTTCTCGGCTCAGCCGCGTCATAGGTCAGCGCAAACAGCTTTTGCACGTCCAGATACGGGATCGGTTTTTCCGCCAAGGGCATCATATAAAAGAACTTTCGGTTTCGCTGAAGCTCCATGAGATCCAACGTACCCCAGGTACAATATAGGAACGGTTCCTCTCCGCACCACATCTCAAACCTCGTGGCCACCTCCGGAAAGCTTCGACTGTGCTTTAGCTCCTCCATGGTCAGGTGGATGATCTTTCCCGTGATACGGTGCATTTCCTTATAGACCTGGGGGCGGACCAGCTCATTGAACTCCCCCACCGTCGTCCCGTCGCCGGAGAGCTTTACCGCCCCAATTTCTATGATCTCGAAGGGTAACCCTTCGACCCTTGAACTAACCCCCGTATTGCTCTGGTTCCATTCCAGATCAAATACAACATAGTTCATAAATTAATAGGCCCTTCCCCAATAAACCATCTTCTTCGCAGGCTTTCCGCAGCATACGCAGGTACTTGCCAGGTTTTCCTGTTCAAACGGCATACAACGGCTCGTCACGCTGAGCTTCTCCTTGATGAGATCCTCGCAGGCGCGGTCTCCGCACCACATGGCCTTTACAAACCCGGACTTCTCCGTAAAGAGCTTCTCGAACTCCTCCATCGTCGTTGCCACGTAAGTGTGCGCGTCGCGGTGAGCCCTTGCACGCTCCAGCATTTCCTTCTGGATCGTCTCCATCAACTCGCCGACCTTCGCTTCGAGCTCAGTGAGTGCCACCTCGATCTTTTCTCTCGTGTCTCTGCGGCAGATCACACACTTTCCGGCCTCAATGTCCTTCGGACCGATCTCCACGCGGATGGGATATCCGCGCATCTCTGCCTCCGCGAACTTATAGCCAGGCGTCTTTTCCGTGTCATCCAGCTTCACGCGGAAGTTCTTGGAAAGAAGCTCCTTTAACTCCGTCGCCTTCTCCATCACGCCTTCCTTCTTCTGCGCGATCGGAATAATGCAAACCTGGATGGGAGCCACCTTGGGAGGAAGCACAAGACCCTCATTATCACCGTGCACCATGATCAGCGCGCCGATCAGTCTCGTGGTCATGCCCCAGGAGGTCTGATTCACGTACTTTAAGGTGTTGTCCTTATCCGTGAACTGAATGCCAAAGGCCTTTGCAAACCCATCGCCGAAGTTATGACTCGTACCGGACTGCAGCGCCTTACCATCATGCATCAGCGCCTCGATCGTATAGGTTGCCTCCGCGCCGGCGAACTTCTCCTTCTCCGTCTTCTGACCCTTGATCACGGGAATTGCCAGCACTTCCTCACAGAACTGCGCATACAGGTTCAGCATCTGAATAGTACGGGCCTGCGCGTCCTCAAAGGAAGCATGTGCGGTGTGGCCCTCCTGCCAAAGGAACTCTCTCGAGCGAAGGAAAGGTCTCGTCTCCTTCTCCCAACGAACCACGCTACACCACTGATTATATACCTTGGGCAGATCGCGATAGGACTGAATGTCATTCTTATAAAAATCACAGAACAGCGTCTCCGAAGTAGGTCTCACGCACATTCTCTCCTGCAGAGGCTGCAGTCCGCCATGCGTTACCCACGCAACCTCAGGCGCAAAGCCCTCCACGTGATCCTTCTCCTTCTGAAGCAGAGACTCCGGAATAAACATGGGCAGGTAAACATTCTCCACGCCCGTCGCCTTAAAACGCTCATCGAGCTGCCTCTGGATCAACTCCCAGATCGCATACCCTGCGGGCTTGATCACCATACATCCCTTCACACTCGTGTAATCGATCAACTCCGCCTTCTTCACCACGTCCGTGTACCACTGGGCGAAATCCTCTTCCATGGAAGTGATCGCTTCCACCATCTTCTTGTTGTCTGCCATCTTCATCACTCCTTTATCTTAAAATATAATATCGTCATAAATTAGTAAAGCGTTTACTAAGAGACCCTCATAAAATCCGTCTGCTTCACAGACGTCGTCGCGAAATAGAAAACGCCGCTTTCCATCCCATGCAAGGGACCGGAAACCGGCGGTACCACCCTAATTGACGCAATACTCAATCGCATCCATCTTTCATGATCATTAACGCTGATCCCACGTCGCATTTCCCGGTCACACTTCGCCACTTTGCACGCCAGCGCCTTTCACCAAGCCGTTGCCAAGGCAAGCATCCTTCGTCTCATGCGAAACTCCAAGGCAGGTTCAAAGCCCTCCACACAAGAACCTCTCAGCAAACGGTTCTCTCTCTGGGGTGTTTTGATGCTTTTACTAACCCTCTTCATCGTCTTTACAAGTATGTAGCAATCTTATTACGTTTTTATGTCTTTTGTCAAGACCATTCATGAGCGTTTCCTGATACTTTTAGCGATACCCGCTACCTTTTTTAATACTCTATTAATGGGGACAAATCTCAAATAAAGCATCATCTCTTCCATGCGGTAAAGGCCCTGGCGGCGTTTAGGCGCCTGGGTATTTGCCGCGGCACGGTATTCCGGAAGCGGAATGGATTGCAAGGGATCATGCTCACATTCGAAAACCTCGATTTCTGAAATTCCGGGGGTGCCGGTCGACTCCAGAATCGTAAAAGTCAGTTCATTCACGTGTATGGCCTTTGGCAGGATTATCTTTGTTTTACTTCCGTCCTCACGGAGACCTCCTTGCCACAAAACCTCGTCGTCCAAATCGTCTGCGCCATCCGCCGCGGCTAATCTGCCTGCGCCGTCCGCCTGAATGATCAATCTGCGAATATGATTCGCCTGGTTACAGTCTTCGTAGATCTGGATTACTTTCACATACACGCCCTCAGGAAACTTCATGCGAATGGTCTTCTCCGCGTCCCCTTCATTCGGCTGCCAACAAAACCGCTCACTGTCCAAGAACGGTTCCGCAACATTATATATGTTCGCAGAATCATAGTATTTATAATCATTGACAAAGGATCCGTCCCCCGAAGAAGCTGAAATTTCCGCATGCAATGCGAGATTCTTCGTCTCCTTCCGCCAGTACGTCACGTCCGCATTGATGACCTGAAGCATCTTAAACCCCGCGGGCTCCTGCTTATGTTTCAATGCAGCCCGGAACACAATATTTTTTGTCAAAAATGGCGTTAGCGTCCGCGCCGTCGGTCTCAAGCAAATCCTATCCTCCCACCGAAACGCGGGGGAATCCAGATCGTGCTGCCCCCCGGAATATGTGCGCACCCCAGCTGTTTTCGTCGGGAGCGGCGGATCATAATAATAATCCCTCGGGCCATGCCAAACGCCTTCTTGAATATATTTCTTCAAAACGATCGGCATGTAGTCTGCCTTTTCCTTCAAGATCTCGCCCATCACCTCGTCAAACGTCAGCGAGGTCGCCCTGTGATCTGGATGCGAATCGAATTCCGGAACGATAATCAAATCCGGCATCACGTCCAAAATAGCGTTTTTGAAATCTGCCTTGAAATTTTCCCGAGTAAAGAGATGATGCACGCCATTTTTTAAATAGCAATATTCCGGAATCTCCTTCGTACCGCTCGTCTGCGTCTTATGCAACCTCGACTCAACCACGGTATTTTCCGATGCATTATAAAGGTGAACGTCGTCCAAAATCCCGTCAGGATAACCTAGGAACATCAAATGCTTCCCATCAATCCCGAGAACCTTGGCCGCGTCCCGCGCTTCCTTCAGCCTATGTTTCTCTTTCTTTTTGGTATAATCGCCGTTCGTTACGTATAACAAAAAGAATTCATTCTCCGCCGTATCCAACGACGCGATCCATTGCCCCGCCAGATTGATCTCATCATCCGGATGAGGCGCAATCACTAATGTTTTCATAATGTATTAACACTTTCACCCTGCGTTAATCAACTAGATATATCGAAGCTTTGTTTTTTCAAAATAATTTTACAAACAAAAGCTTTGATAACTGCTTTTCGCGATAGATGCATTGTTGCCGCAAAAATATTATCACTTCAAATAGATCTTTTGTTTCCCTTTATCAAAACGGCAATCCTATGCCGGATCATAGAATAAACCGAGGAAGGCAATACTGCAAAAAATCTCCTCCAATATCCCCTGTTTCCCTTTAATGCGTGCCTCCACCACAGGAAAAAACCATAGTACACATACCCTTTATTCCATGGTTTATACTCCCCCGAATAATGAATGATGCATGCCTCTCGGAAGACATGTTTCTTGTTTTGTCTTGTGATCTCCCTTGAAAAAAAGTTATACGCATGAGCAGCATCTGCCACCTTCACATAAGGATATAATAAGCCATTAATGATATCTTGGTCGTTATATAACAGATTACTTCCGTTTTTTTCAACATAAGACAGAATCAGCTCCTTCGGAATCCTTTCTCTTAGTCCTCTTATGTCCATTAATATCACTCCCGCATTAACATATTTGACATGCTGCGGCATATGTAATCTTTCGTGAATCTCCTGGTTACTTCCAAACCAACAGTCTTCATCCGCGATCATTAGCTTTCCTTCGAAATCCTGTTCATAAAAATCTTTCAGGGTCCGATTCACTATGATGTCGGAATCAAGCCACAGGATGCGATCTATGTCGTTTTCCAAGTAGTCGCTTGCAAACAGCCTGTAATATGTTTCCATCGTCCACCATTTCGTCAATGGGAAATGCGCAAACAGCTTCTTGTCAACGCGTATAAAAATAACACGCACTTGCCTCCTCATACCCTCCAAGTATTTTACGGACTTCCTGGATTCCTCTGACAATTCCGCGAACAATGCATAAATGTTCAGTTCCACCTCATTGCTTTCAATAAGCGATCTCAGCATCACTTCCGTTGGCATAACATAATTATCATTAAACGCAACTAATATATTCATCTGGCCCCCCCCTGCGGCTCAAATCCTCCCTGTTCCTTTGCAACTTGCCCTCTCTTGCTCTTCACACTAATATTTCCTTGACTACCCATGCACCCAATGCTAGAATACAGAAGATGTTAATCCATTGTTCATAAGAGAGAAAACATGCAGACAAATTCGATAAAAATCAGTGTCATTGTTCCCGTTTACAATGTTTCTCCATATATTCGGGAAGCCCTGGACAGCATTATAAATCAAACTCATCAAAATCTAGAGATTATTTTAGTAGATGACGGTTCTACCGATGGATCTGGAGAAATCTGCGATTCTTACGAGAAGTGCGATCCTAGAATTCTTGTCATTCACCAAAAAAATCAGGGACTTAGTGCCGCCAGAAATACCGGGCTCGATCACGCAACGGGAGACGTCATTTCCTTTTTCGATCCCGATGATGCATTTCACCCGCAAATGTTTGAAAAAATGATAAGCGTCATGTTACGAGAAAATGTAGACATTGTAGAGTGCAACAGCCTTTACTACTATACCGCGGATCGGATGGATCCTTCCCTGCTTTCAACCGGGAAACCAAGAAGTAATTTTACGGAAGGAATCTATGACCGAGAAAAAGCAATGCATGCGGCGATAAAACATAAAGTAAGAGTTTTTATGATGGACAAATTATACCGTTCATACCTTTGGAAAACTCTGCGTTTTCCGGTCGGACTAATTCATGAGGACATTTACCTGTTGTTTGAAGTTCTGGATCAGATAAAAACCATGTATGTCATGGAGGAATCTCTTATCATGCACCGTAAACGTCCCGGCAGTATTACTACCAGTCCGGACTTGAAAGAAATACGCGATAATTATACTGCTCAGATTCACTTTGACCAATTCGTGAATGACCACACCCCTGAAATCTTTTCAGAATCAGAATTAAAACAAGTGCGGCAAAATACTTTTCAGTTTTTTGTATTTAAATATTTACAGCTGCCAACAAAGATAAGTAACCAAAAAGAGATACATGAATGGCTGATTCGTACTATCAAAGAACTTCGGGAAACTGTCAATCTTAGAGAAAGCTCGCCAGAGATTCAAATTAGCTATAAAATGATCCATTTTTGCCCAAGGCTGTCCAGATGCCTTTATCGTTCATACCGCAAAGCTAAACATACTTTGGATAAGACCTAATCTCCAGGAATATTTATTTCTCGAAGGAAGATTTTTTAGGGAATGCTTTATTCATGAGCTCTCGATACTTTTTTGCATGCTCAGGAGTGGTATCTTCGCTGTCGTTAATGCACGCTGCCTTAGGCTTTCTAAATAGTTCCAGATGTGTCCTGCGATAGTTTGCAAAGCCAGGCATCAAAACAAGCATATAATCATGATATTTACGGGGAAATGTTATTTTCAGCAGATAATCCCACACATTCCGTAATCCATGGTGTCTCGTATATTCTACTAAACTACAGGTGTTTCGGTAAATCATGTAATACTGGAAAATTACCTTTTGGATATCCCCGTCAGTTCTCAGCCTCTTATGTTTTGCCTCGTCAAATGCTACACGAAATTCTTCTTTGCAATTCTCCATTTCCGTTACGGAAAATGTATCTACGTTATGCCATGGCATAAGCTCATATTTTACGCCAAAATGCTGTTCCATCAATTGATTTGCATTGCAAAGAGCGGTTTTATAATATGTAGTTGGCGCAAACTGTGCTTTTACCATTCGAACAATTGGCTTACCATCTTTAACAAAGAAATCAGGCGTAACGTAATCTCCAAAGAAGTTGTCATCATTCATGTATAAGAAAACTTCTGATAGGCCTGGAATCTTATGTATGTATGATTCTATCACATTCGAATTATAACACGGAAGAATCTCTGTCGGCATGATTTCCTCGTGCGGGACAACGCACACTTTACCATTACCAGCATTAAACCACTCTGGCATGGCAGAATTTGTCACAATATAGATTTTTCTGATCCAGGGAGCATATTTTTCGACGGACCGAAGGGAATAACGAAATTCTCCGTTATCCCGAAATCTACACGATTGGTTGCTTCCATCCATGGAATATTGCTTGCGTTTGTTTAACCAATCCTCATCATTTGCATTCACATACAAATAAACCAAATCTAAATCCATGTTTTTTCCCTTCCATTAACCGTTATTTTTCAAACGGAGATTTCTTTGGAAAGAATTTCTGCATTAATTCTTTATATTTTTGCGTATCCTCTTCCGTAGTTCCTTCACTGTCATTAATGCATGCCACTTTAGGTTTTCTAGAAAGCAGGAACTGCATTCTGTGATAACGGACAAAACTATCCATTAGTATGTCCGCATAATCAAGAAATTTCTTAGGGAACGAGACTCTGAGGAAAAAGTCCAAAGCATTCCGCAGTCCATGATATCTTTCATATATCTTCAAGGTACATGTTTCGCGCGATATCATGTAATACTGAAAAATGGACTTTTGAATATCTTGATCAGACCTTAATCTTTGCTTCCTCGCCGCATCAAATTCGTTTTGAAACTCTTTAATGCAATTCTCCATCTCCGTCTTACTAAAAACCTCGGCATTATGCCATGGAACGAGGTCGTACTCAATGTTAAAATGGGATTTCATCAACTGAACGGAGTTATATAATGCTCTTTTATAATAGGTATCTGGAATCACGTGTTCTTTTACCATTCGAGTGACTGGTTTTCCGTCCTTCACAAAGAAATCCTGGGAAACATAATTGCCAAAAAAACAATCATCATTTAGATATAAAAATATCTCCGAAAGTCCCGGAATATTATACAAATAGGATTCTATGACATTACTATTATAACAGGGAAGGATTTCCTCTGGCATGATTGTCTTATGATCAATGACATGAATTCTCCCATCTGAGGCATCAAACCAATCTGGCATTTCTGAATCTGTTACAATATAGATATTCCTTATCCAAGGCACATATTTATCAACGGAGCGAAGTGAAAAAAGAAGCTCCCCGTTATCTCTGAAGCGACAATTTGCATTCTTGTCTCCAATCATATATTGTTTGCGCCTCTCATACCACTTTTCGTCATTTCCGTTCACATATAAATACACCAAATCTATATCCATTTTTTCCCTTTCCGGACTCTCCACTTATTCGAAGTCACGTAAATTAGTTAATATCTTTATCGTCCGTTCAATTCCCATCTTAATGTCATATCTTGGTTTCCATCCAAGTGCTTCCAGCTTCCCACCGTTCAAACGGGCTTTGGTTGCCCTGCTGTATCCGGCAGCTTCAACTAAATCCGGTATCTCAAAAACGACGTCCCGTCCGCAGGTTTTCGCAATAATGGATGCCAGATCCTTTAACATAATGTCAGAGTGTTCTTCCGCAATATTATATGCTTCACCATTAACTCCTTCGAACAAAACGTACAAAAGACCGCTCACGGAATCTGCAACATACTGATAGCTGTAATATTGTGTTCCTGCTGACTTCAGGACGATGTCTTCCCCTGCAATGGCCTTTTTTATAAACTGACTAATGGCTTTTGTATCGGACTGTAGCATGGTCGGTCCATAAGAGCGCGTTAACCGGGGAATGACCACATCCAAACCCTTTTGAGCCTTATAGGCTTGGCATAACGCTTCCCCGCATCGTTTACTCTCCGGATAACCAGCTCTCATTGTATTACAGTTAATATATCCGCAATAGTCTTCATCAAACAGCTCTACGTCACCCCGGTTCTCGCCATAAATCTCGTTGGATGACGCGAAAACAAATCTTTTGGCATTACTTCGCACGGCATACTCAAGCATGTTCTGAAGTCCGATTATGTTTGTCGTAATCGTTCCAATCGGATCCGTACTGTACTGCATCGGGTGTGTATTGGAAGCAAGATGTAGCACATAATCCATCTGCTTAAAATCATTAAATACCTCTCTGTCAGTAACGTCACCTAACACGAACGTGAGTCGCTGGTCACCCTCATATTCCAAAAATCGCTCCTGCGCCCTTTTTTCATTTCTCGTCAGCGCAAAAACGTGGCAGTTAAAATCCATCGTATTATTTTTATACATCAAAACATCAACCAAGAAACTCCCGATCAGTCCCGTCGCGCCTGAAAGAAACACATTTTTATCCTTTAGTTGCATCCAATCAAAATCTAGATTCGCAACATATTGAATGTCATCCATGTAATCCATATTACGATATAGCTGCTTCATATCGTCATTACACTCCTTTTTTGTGAACAGTGTCATATACAACATTATATAAACCTGGGGTTAACGCAAAAAAAACAACCAATACTTTGGTGCTTGAATGGATCCATCGATTCAACAAAAAACATGGAAACATTTGCCATATGTGTTTTTTTAACTCGCGTATCAATTTTTTGTCCTGACTTTTTCTAAGCTTCTGGATCAAAACGGTATACTGGTTCAGCGCAAGGGCTTCAAATATATGAACTCTGCTCTTCTTGTCGCCGAGAACCTGTTTTAGTACATTTTGCAATTCATACATTTTTTCCGCTTGCCCAGGTTTGTATTTTGAATGCACAAGGCTTTCGGCACACAGGCGGCGTAAATATCCTATACCGTTTGTATCAATCAAGTTTTTGGCATCTAGGAGTACCTGCGTTAGAAAAAGAGTGTCTTCTCCCAAGACAACATCTTCTTCAAAGCGCTTCCCTTCCGTCACTTCTCTCGATAACAGGAATCTCCAAAGGGCTACCTTCGTAATGTAGTTTTCTACCTCTTCCTTTTGATCAACCCATTTTGCATTTTGGGGATTTATTTCACTTACAACCGGAATCTCTTCCCCGTCCGCGAACTCATCGCAGTCCCAAAAAAGAACATCCGGATGATGTTCCATAACCAATTTCATGCAATTTGAAAAGACCTTGTCATTTGCCAGGACGTCATCCGCGTCAACAAATACTAAGTATTCTCCTTTTGCCACGTCCAATGCCCGATTCCTGGCCTTGGATACGCCTCCGTTCATATCATGGATTACCTTAACCTGCCGATACCGCATTGCGTACTCATCACACATCTTACCCGAGCGATCCGTAGAACCATCGTCTGATAAGATCAACTCCACCGACTGATACTCTTGAGTTAAAATTGAATCCACGCAGCGTTGTAAATATTTTTCTGCATTATAGATTGGCACAATCACCGATATCAAGCCATTGTTCTCCATTCGTGCTCGATCCTTTCAGGTTCTACTTCAACCATGTCCCCCTATCTGAATTCAAATAGGCTTTAAATAATTCCAGATCATCTTTCGTAGTCAGCTTAATGTTCTTTTCTGAACCCGCTGCAAAATACAAGCGCACACCCAATTCCACCATCATTGTATTCGCGTAATGAGAACCATGGATCCCGATCTCTTTTTCAAATGCTTCATGATATTTGGAATCCAACAGTCCAAACTGATATGCCTGCGGAGTTGATACTCTGCGAAGGGTCTCTCTCGGGATATACTTCGTAGTACTGATTTCATCATCGATTAGGAAAATCTGCTCATTATACGGAAGCGAAGTCACAGCATTTCCATATTTCCGTGCTTTGATCAGGACATCCGTCAAAACTGTCTCATCAACCAAAGGTCTAATACCGTCATGAATTACAATGACGTCATCCTCCGATGCCTTTCCTTCCAAGTTATAAACGCCATTTCTGATGGATTCCTGACCATTCTCTCCGCCTGAAACGATCCATTTTAATTTACTAATGCCAAACTGTTTTGCATAAGCCCAAACAACATCATGCCATCCATCAATACATACCACCTCTATGGCATCAATCTGCGGATGCTTTTGGAAACTTTCCAGGGTATAGATTAAAATCGGTTTGTCATACACGTTCAAAAACTGCTTAGGAATGTCCTGTCCCATTCTGCTACCCGAACCGCCTGCAAGAATAATCGCTATTGTCATTTTTCTACCTCACTTTTAAACATCCATCCAAGAGCGCTTTAAATCCAGTTCCAAATAATCATGAAGTGAGACCCTTTTCTCTTCTGGCGGCAGCTGTCTCCAATCTCCATAGAGATTTGTCAAGAACTCCTCATACCGTTCAACACCGTTCACCACAATATCTTCAAAGGGATACTCCGTTGGTTGGCCAAAAATCTTTTTCTCCATTATCTCTTTTTTCCGATATACCCCCATCAGATTCCCAACATATTTACTGTCTTCATATCCGAAGGAAGCTGCCACGGCATCAACCTTTCGAAGTAATTTATGGTCATCCAAAAGAAATGACGGAATCATTCTTGAAATCACAATGGCTATATTTTTTGCCAAGCCCCGTCTTCGCATGATTGCGCAAGTTCTAGTCATCAAAAACATGTTGATCCTGTCGAATCTCTTAAAATTCTTATCTCTTTCTGCTTCCGTAGCTCCCACGCCATCCAAAGGAAATATATCGATATAAATCCCTCGTCTACAGATTCTCCTGGCTTTTTCAGTAAAGGTCGTGCCTGTATCGTAGAGCTTCGCATATGCGTAAAAGTAATCCTTATTGCCAAGTGCAAAAGTCTCGAGAAGATACTTGCCCTTCTTCCCTTGTAATTCGGATAAAAGCCTTTCATAATCTGGTCTTGGCAATACTACGTCTACATCATCATCCCACGGTATGAATCCTCCATGCCGCACCGCTCCCAGCATGGTACCTCCCACAACATAGTACTGCAGATGGTTTTCTTTGCAATATTCATGGAACCATTTCAACATCTCCAATAGTTTTTCCTGTACCGGACTTAACATTAACCTTGCCTCTCTCCATATCCATTCATTTCCACCAAGCCTTAGCATGATGCTTGTAAACTCGCTCTTGTTCCGGTGGGAGCTTCATATAATCACCATAAACATGGCATAGATAGTCTTCATAATTCCTTGGCACGTTAAATTGACGACCTTCAAAATCCAATTTTATGTAATCCGTAGCCGTTGACTTTGAGATCACCTCGCGCTTACCATAGCCCCACACTACGGTGGCAACTTTATCGGAAAAATCAAACGGATATTTTTGGGCTTCTCGTATAACACATCCCGTAACATAGCTCTTCAGGGGAAAAAGCTTGTAAATAACACGCATGCTCCTGATTTCCAACCTTTTTATTTTGGTTCTTTTACTAATGTCCTTCACGGTAGCGCATACAACCAATCCCCACAGGGCTTTCATTTTCCTAATTCGGCGATCCATTTTTTTCTCATCCGCAGGAAGTCCGTCTACGGGAAAAACATCTATACTTATTCCAACATTTCGCCCGAAATCACCATTTTCCGCTAAAACCGTCCGGGTATCCTCAACCTTTGCATAGGTACACAAATAGTCTTTGTCATGCTCCCAACAACAAACAGAATAAACAGGATTGGAATACTCATTTATGAATCTCTCATAATCCGGGCGCGGCATTTGGATGTCTATGTCATCATCCCATGGAATAAAACCATGATGCCGCACGGCTCCGAGCATGCTCCCTCCACTCAAATAATATCGAATGGCATTCTTTTCACAATACTCAGCGACATCCGTCAATATCTCCAATTCTATCTTTTTTATGTCATCCGTCGTCATATAAGTAGGGGAATCCATATGTTTTTGTCTCCCTTATCGCAATACTTTTTGGGCCAAGCCCTTTGCCTGGTTCAAACAATACTTTAACTCCGGTCGTTTCCTAAATGTCAAAAAAATCATCAGATTCGGCACAAGTGCACACTCGAACAGCTTGATCACAAAAGAAATGATCTGATGATCCACCGTGATCATCCCATCCACACCCATCACAACAAGAATGGAAGCGCTAATGACCAACGCTCTTTTGACATAAGTTATATAGTATTGCTTTGCGCTTTTCTTAAAAACATATTTATACACCACATAGGGTCTTGAAATGTTAGGAACAATTCCGCTAAGAAAAGTACCAATGTAAACTCCCGGCAACCCTAGCCACATGGCAAAGGCAACAGAGGTTATCAAGTTCACGGCAGCTTCAATGATTGGGATCCACCGGTCTTGCTCATATACGCCAGCCGCAGCCTTCATGTTCTCAAGCGTAGCTCTTTGCCCTGAAAAATAGAAATTTACGCATAACAAGAAGATTGTAAATGTGTCAATTACGTTTTCCTCACCAATCCACAAGATGACAAATGGCTTCATCAAAAAATATAGGCAGACCGTAGCTACTCCGTATAACCAAAACCCAGCAAAATCATACTTTTGAAAAGAATCTAGTTTCTTTTCATCCGTTTCCACTGCGACAATATTCCCCAGTCCGGCGATAAAAGCATTTAACAGTGACTTGATTGCCGCATTCGCCATCGTGGTAAACATAGTAAAGTTTGATACCAACCCCACCATGGTGACATTGATCATGGAAGAAATAATAAGGCTATCCGTCTGATAAACTGCCACTGTTCCAATCTTATGAAACAGCAACGCCTTAATTTTCGTGGTGATCACATTCTTATCTTCTTGCGCCAGCTCTATTTTCTCTTTTGTTTTCAAATAGGGATACTTATGATCCACATATTTCATAAAACAAAATCTGCCAAGCTGCTGAATACAGATGCGCGAGATCAAATATAAGAGATAGTTTCTTGTGCAGAGCAAAACGACTATCTGCACAACCATGACGATCATATCCATGATCATTCCATACAACGAATTCACATACTGCTTTTGATCGGCGCTAAACATCGTAAACTTATAAACCCAGAAATATGACATTACTGAGTTGGTCAAAAACAGCAAGTAGATCAGTGTAATGTGCTCAATGCCCTCAGGTTCCTTGACAATGTAGCCTAAAAACGGAACCAGAGATACGCCTGCGACGCAGACCACTACTGCAATAATGCGGTATGCGTTCTTGTAAAATTGTATGATCGCGGTTATTTTTCGTTCATCTCTATCAGCTAACGGCTTATAAAGCGAAAAGCTGATCGCTGTGCTAATTCCAAGTTCAGCCAAGGAAAGCAATCCCAAAACATTGGAAAACAATCCATTTACGCCCAGATATGTTGTGCCCAGCAGATGAATAAATATCGTGCGCGAAATGAAATCCATTAGAAATCTTACCATGCGCTCCAGTACGGATCCGCCAAAATTTCTGATGGCCATCGTCGTTCTATTTTTTTTGTCGCCAGCCATGTTTCCCTCACAAAATCGATTAACCAATTAATTTAATCAAATAGTACAATTTATGCTTTAGAACAAACAACTTCACCTTGCCGCTTTTGTTCTTATGAAAACGGCATTGTTGCAATGCATTCCAATAATAAGGATTTTTCAATTGTGACCTAATGTCTTTCACGATTGTTCGAATGCTCTCTTCTCTGTTTAACTGGGAGCGTGCAACCGTATACAATGCAATCACCATGCTTTGATAATGCTGCTCTCGCAGATTTGCCACATTTAAATCCAAATTAGCCTCAATATGTCTTCCGCGGATCTCTGGCCCATCCCAATCATAGACATGTTTTCCCTTTGTCATAGAGTCGGTTGTACGCCTGTAATGATACAGAAGGTCTTTCGTGACATATATGGATGCGGCGTGAAAAATGCAGGCTGCCATGCATGCTATGTCCTCGCCAATATTTACCACAACATTTTGAAGTTGATATTTTCTCATGAGGTCCGTTTTTACTGCCTTCGCCCACAGGCTCAGCGGAAAGGAGCGCTTTCCGTCAGTGGACAATAAAACAGGAAAAATCGTTTGTACCATGTCTTCTTTTGTTTTATAACCCTCGTAAGCAGATAAATTTCTGCCCACTCTTGCTTCCGCGCCTTCCTCGACATAACCACAACAAACAATGTCCGGATGCCACTCTTCAATGATTTCATTCATTCGCTTGCAGTAGTCCCGATCGATCCAGTCGTCCCCGTCAACGCATATTATGTAATCACCATCAGCAATCCGCATTCCTGCTTGTCTCGCGCTTACGATTCCCCCGTTTTCCTTGTGTATAACCTTGATTCGATGATCTTTTTGCGCATATGTGTCACAGATTGCGGAACTATCGTCTGTCGAACCATCATCCACCAAAATCATCTCTATATTTTCATAAGATTGTTCAACCATTCCGTCAATACACTGGTACAAATATTTCCCGACGTTATATATGGGTGTGATCAGGCTAAATTTGACTCCCATGCTTCACCTCTTCGAATAATTCTTGCAATGATACCTTATGCAATTAAAGGTTAGTATAAAGCCCCAAATTCTTGTGACCTGCATGTCAATGGACAAGGCTGAAATAAACAAACCAACAAGTGCAATGATCATCATGTTGTCATGTTTTTTTATGGCTAAGTGGAATTGAGAGATGATCATTCCCAAAAGAAGAATGACGCCAAGGATCCCCCCCTCCACCAGCATCTGAACTATGACATTATGGGCCATGAGATCTTGATGTCCCCCTTGGCTGCCATACCTAATCACATACATAAAGCTATTGAAGCCATTACCAAACAGCTGTCTCATAAAACTGGAGTTCAAAAAGGTCTCCCATGCAATCTTCCAAACTCTAAAACGGCCGCTGCCATGCGATTTGATCACGGCCTCTAACGTCAATCGATCCTTCACGGTATGGGGCAGAAATGGAAGAAAAAACTGGTAGAATAGAATCACCGAAAAAATGATTACTGCCAATGTAATAATTTTCGTTTTATTTGAATAATTTCCCAGCAGAAACAATGTGAAAATCATGGCTAACGCCATAATGACCGCTCCTCTTGAACCGCTCATCAAAATAATGGAAAAATCTAGAATAGCACACAAATATGCGAGTACTTTCCACCTTCTTTTCACATTTAAGGTAGTCATGTTTAGACACAAGGCCATGATCAGACACAATCCACATGCGAAATCACTGATTCCGATTGAACTAACGACAGTAATGTTCAACCGATATCTGAAAAGGGACGATATGTTTTTTAGAACTGCCCAAAAAACAATGATCTGACTTAGGCCTATGCAATGCTCAACACCCTTAACATCTTTTTCCGTCATCCCATAAGAAACCAAAACCATAAACAGAACGAAATTTACCATGTTCGTAACAACATACCAGTTCATTTCGATCTTATTCGCCCACAATACGGAAATGATCGTATATATAAAATATAGCACCGTAGGAACGATATTTTTATTTAGGAGGATTACCCGTTTTCGAGCGCAGTAAAAAAGCCCTGTCAATACGATTCCCACAGCCAAATAATTCATGAAGGATATTTGGCCGATAATGCCTGCCAACCCCGTTCCAATTGGCAAAAGCATAACATATGCGTACAGAAAGAGAAGTAGCGCTTTTCCTTGATATCTCTCCTTGGCAGTCTGCGGTCCTGTCGAATCCATAATGTCACCTGCTTAACAGCTTTTGATAAGTCTCCACGGTTTTCTCAGAAACAAGTCCCCATTCATAATGATCTGCTACATACCGCCGTCCGTTTTCTCCCTTGATTTTCCATTCTTCTCTTTGTTCAACGGCGCAACATATAGCCTTTGCAATGCTTTGGGCCTTCCGTCCTGCATCCCAACCAGCATTAGCTTCCTCAATCTGTTTTCCTAATGCCGTTCCCTCCGTCACCAAACATGGAAGGCCATAGCTCATTGCCTCGAGAATCCCCATTGGCATTCCTTCATGCCTGGAAGTTTGGATAAATATGTCTGCACTCAACAGAGTTTTTATTTTTTCTTCTCCGGATATTTCATGATTTAACTCAATCAAATCTTCGACTTCATATTTCTTGATCAAGTCAGTTACTTGCGCAAATCGTCCCTTAATATCCGGACCATACATATAAAACTTACAGCCATGCTCTCTCAGAAACGCTGCCTCTTGGCGAATACCTGCAAACAGCAAATCGAAGCCCTTGACTCGCCACTCATATCGTCCAATGTATAGGAATTTCACGCCTTTTTCGCTAAAGGTTTCTTTGCATTGCTGCGGCATCTCTATTCCATTTGTGCCGACAAACCTGTTCTTCCCAAAATAAGTAGAATTTTTCTCATCCTCAGACAAACATTGAATGGCCAATGCCTGTTCCGTAAACGATCGAAACAATAACAGATTGGCTATTTTCTTTTTTAACCATTTCTTTTTTTGTGCTTCTCTCCTCAATTCTCCGTGCGGCATGATTACATATGGAATGTTGTTCCTCTTCAATTCACGAGAGATCTGCAAGTATTCACGCCGATAACATTCGTGAAAGATCACTAAATCAGGTTTACGAAATGGTTCCGGCAATTTATTGAAACAGACGGGCATTTCGCATGTAATCTGTAGCTCCGGATATTCTGCCAGCGCATTTATCTTTTTCCCATTGACATTTATGATTGCAACGGTAGCAAATTCTTTTTGTGAAAGTACGTGCCGTGGCACCGCAACGCTAATTCCGTTAAACATATCATTCCAAATCGTCGCTAAGTGAAGAATGACCATTCTCGTTTTCCCCAACCTACTTATCTGTGTAATACTTTTTTAAATATGCTTCCTCGTATTTTTGCCGGCAGAAGCGCAACAATTAGTTGCACGATCAATGTTACGTAATAATCTTTTTTCCCAATGTAGCCAGTTTGATATACTTTTTTTCTTCCCTCTTTGTAGAGCTTAAAATACTTCCATCCTCCCCGGCGTTCATACATTCCCTGCCCGATCCTGACATATACCAAGGCTTCGTCAATGTTCATGCAAGTGGCTCCAGCCATAAACATTCTTACCCACAAATATGTATCTTCCATCAACGGGCAACTCTGATAGTTCCCAGCCCGCAAAACGACACTTCTCTTAAACATGACTGAAACATGGTTCAATCCGTCTCTTCTCTTTTGATACTTCTTTATTGCCGCGTCCGTCGTCGGTACGTGTCTTCTGGCGACAATATTCTCCACATTATTTTCGAATTCATCTATTTGCGACCCGCATATATCCAACTGAGGATTCCGCTCAAACTCATACAACTGTTTTTCAAAGCGATCTCGTCTTGACACGTCATCCGTATCCATTCTGGCAATCAGTTCATTGGCGGCCGCCTCAACGCCTTTGTTTAATGCGAATCCCAAACCGTGATTAGTCTCGAAGGCGATCACTTTGATCAGACCCAGATTCTCTTTGGAGTACTCCTCGATTGCTTGATCTATTCCCGGCTTAACGGGTCCGTCTTTAATGATCAGTATTTCATTTGGGCATATGGTTTGTTGTAAAATACTTTCCATGCACTGCCTAAAGTATTCTTCGTTCTCATTGACATAGACGGACATGAGAACGGAAAATGGAGCATGTGTTACTTCACTCACTTTGTTTTCCTCTTTAATTATAATTTCTTCCAAACACAGCAAGAATTGTCCTGATCATCGTTAATAACTCATTCCCAATCTGGAAATCTTGGAGGCTTTTTAGATTCCATTTCATTTTTTGAGGAAGGATCTCATTGAGATAAACTTCATCCGCATTTTTAGCACAGTCCATCAATTTTTCTTCGTCTTTGTAGCGAATGGTTGCTTCCGAAGTGATTCCTGCTGGCATCAATAGTGTTGCATAGTATTCTGGCCGATACGCTTTGACATATTTGACCGCTTCTGGTCTTGTGCCGACAAAGCTCATGTCACCCATGATCACATCCCAAATCTGCGGGAGCTCATCCAAACGGAACCTTCTTAATTTTTTCCCGATCTTTGTTACTCGCTCATCATTATGAACGGTAACAGCCGTTCCCTGTCTTTCTGCATCGGCAACCATCGTCCGAAACTTATGGATTTTAAAATGCTTTCCATTTATTGTTATTCTTTCTTGACGATAGAAAACGGGACCTTTGGAATCTATCTTGATCAAAATGGAAATAATGACCATCGGGATCGCCAGAAGGATTAGTAATAAAAGTGCCATGCACAGATCAAATCCTCGCTTAATTGCAAGTTGACCCTTTTTTCGATTCAACGCCTCCCAATACGGTCTCACTTCACTATTTTTCATGTAATCCGGGAGTTGCTCCCATTGTTTCAACATCATTTATTTCTCCATGACACTTTTTAAAACTTGTTTTAGCTCTTGGCATATGTAATCCACGTCCTCATCTGATAATTTCGTGTGGAATGGAAGTGAAATGGCATTATAATAATATTCGCAGGCATTCGGGCATACGGAACCATCTTTTCCGTAGGCCGTCATCATCGGCAATGGCTTAAAATGAACATTTAGCGCCACACCTCGCTCAGCCATCTCAGAAATGATCAAATTCCTCATCTCCTCGGATGCCCCGGGGATACGAATAATGTATAAATGGCGAGAGCTTTCAACCGTGTTCGTCTGATGAATCAAATGGCTTAACTCCATTTCTTTACAAAACAGATCATATTTTTTTCTGATCTCATCACGCCTTTTTAAGAGCGCCGGATATCTGTCCAACTGCTTCAATCCTATTGCAGCCATAATGTCCGTCATATTACATTTATACCATGGCCCAATTATGTCATATTCCCAGGAACCGCCTTTGGTCTTTGCCAGCGCATCCTTGTTTTGTCCATGTAGGGAAAGCAGTTGATATGTGTGATAAATTTCTTCATTGTCAATTCCATTGATGGGTAGCCATGTAGAAGCGCCACCTTCCGCAGTAGTAAAATTTTTCACCGCATGGAAAGAAAAGGAGGTAAAATCTGCCATCCTACCGCAATATTTCCAACTGCCATTCACATATCGTCTTGCACCCAAGCTGTGCGCGCTGTCTGCCACAACGATAACGCGTCCTATTGCTTTTTGAATTCTGGAAGCCAGTTCCATAAGTGGCGTTCCATCTGATTCCATTGGATGGAATAACGCGCTCTTTTTCTCAGCGATCGCAATAATTCTTTCATAATCGCAAACAACGCCACCAATGTCTACGGCAACAATCGCCTTTGTCTTCTCTGTAATGGCGTTTTCCAACGCGTCATAGTCCATTGCCGGCATGTGTGTATCTGCGCTTCCGTCCTTTTGGGAATCAACAAAAATAACACTAGCCCCACAATGAATTGCAGCTGAAGCAGTCGCCGTATAAGTGTAAGCGGGAACGATCACCTCATCCCCTGGCCCCACCCCCATGATTCTGAGATTCATTTCCTCCGCAGCAGTCGCTGAGCTTAGGCAAACCAAACGATTTGCATAGGTTTCCATCGCCTCTTCCGTCGTACAGTCAATGTCTGTTCTTCCAGTTTCAAGATAAGCTGCCAATCTGCGCTCAAGCAACTTTGTTCTTGGACCCGTGGTGATCCAGCCACTTTTTAACATGGCGGTAACCTCTGCAATCTCAAGCTCTGATATATCTGGCGGACTAAAACTAATTCTTTGCACAACCATGATATCTTAACCTCAAATAATAATTTAAATTATAAACAAATCATATAATTTTATCACAATATTCCATTTCTGTCTATTGTCGAGTATGATATCTCTACAAAAAGAGTTTCAATACTGTATGATCCCATTTACAATTCCGCTGCTATCCCTTACAATAGCTTAAAACAATCCAACCAATTTGTCAGAAAGGTTTTCCATGTTACGAGTCATTCACTATACCGCAACTTCATCCGGAGGAGTCCTTCCCCTCACCATCAAAGGTTATTTAAAATCCCGCGGCTACTCCACGCAAAACCTAAAAATCCTTAAGCAGCTCCCGGATGGCATTCTCTTAAACGGTGCCCCTGCGCATATGAACGCGCGCCTCGCTCCGGGAGATCATCTGACCGTACAAATCAAAGAGGACGCCTCCTCAGAGAACATTGTCCCCGTTCCGCTCCCCTTGAACATCGTTTACGAGGACGAGGATCTTCTTGTCGTGAATAAGCCCGCCGGCATGCCGATCCATCCATCCCAAAACAACCATGACAATACCCTTGCCAACGCCTTAGCCTATTATTTTCAGCAGAAAGGCGAGCCCTTTGTCTTTCGTTGCATTGGGCGGCTTGACCGAGACACCTCCGGACTCACGGTAATTGCAAAGCATTTTGTGAGTGCCGGGATCCTTGGGGATCTCGTCGCTCAAAAAGCGCAGACATGCTGCGACGCTCCTTGCCCGGCAGATCCATGGATTCGTTCCAGGAATGCCTTCACCCGCGAGTATCTCGCAATCACCCGCGGTCCCGTCACGCCCGCAAGCGGTACCATCAACGCTCCTCTCGGCCGAAAGCCAGGCTCCGTGATCGAGCGGTGCGTGGACGACGAAAACGGTGAGCCTGCGATCACGCATTACCGCGTTTTAGAGCAAAAAAATGGGTACAGTCTCGTCTCCTTGATCTTGGAAACGGGCCGTACCCATCAGATCCGTATTCACTTAAAGCATTTGGGGCATCCCCTCATCGGAGATTACCTATATAACCCCGACTATGAAGTCATGACCAGGCAGGCGCTTCACTCTCATCGGCTTTCCTTCCCTCATCCCATGACGGGAGAATTCATGGAGTTCATCGCTCCCCTGCCGGAGGACATGCAGCGCGTGCTTTCATAAAATGTCACGCCTTCTTCCGCGGCTTTTTCGCGCTTGGTTTTTTCTCCAGATGGAGCTTTCTGAGCGCATATTCCGCGATCAGGCACTCGCCATGCTCGCAAAGATACAGGTATTTCTGCTCCTCCGCACCGTAGATCGTGCCAAATTCCATGGCTTGTATGCAAAGCTTACTGTATCTCTGGTAAGCGGCCGCGCCCTTATGCAAGTACAGATAATACTTATCATTCATGCGATACAGCTCGCTATGTACGCGAAGATTTGCAGGTACGGCGGACGCAAGCTCCATCACGGTACCTAAGCTTTCGAATTCGAAGATCCCCATCTCGGGTTGGGCAGGCTTTGCATTCTCCGGATTCTCTCCGTTTTCCTGCGCTTTCCCGTTCGCCTGGTTCTCTGTCGCCTTCGCGAGGGCGTTCTTCATTTCCTTCAGGTATTCCATCAGGCGCCCATTATCCTTATCCATCAGGGGATCGCTCTCGCTAAAGGTAAGAAGTAGCCCCTGGTCCGGCATCATCATGATGGACATGTCGAATGCAAACTTCGGCGGTTTATAGCCAACCACTTCCGTCGCCTGCGTGATAATGTCACGCACGACTTCCCGCGCTTTTTCACTGCGAAGCACAAAGTCTTTATAATCGATCTGGTAATCTTCCAGCTCCTCGTTCGAGATGAAGCATCTGATCGTTTTGTCATCCACGCGTTCAAATTTCATAGGCACCCTCCTTTCCGTCAGGCTGTGATCCTTTGTACGGCTTATCGGCTCATCCCCTGACATTCTTTAGGCCCCCCGTCTAGCACTTGTGAACCATTGCTCTTATTTCTTGCTTTTATTCTACCACGTTTTCTTCGGCTTTTCCATCACCAATTTTAACCAGCCACGTTCTCCCCGTCTTCGGCAGTCTGCTCCGAAGTGTTGGCCGCAACATTTTCCGGCCTTCCCTCCGCCATCTTCAGCTGAGCCGTTACTAATCCATAATATATGCCCTTTTTCTCCAAAAGTTCGTTATGGCTGCCCATCTCCGCGATGGAGTGCTTGTCGATGACGATCAGGCGGTTTGCCTCACGCAGCGTGGAGAGTCTGTGCGCGATGGCAAAGGTCGTCCTGCCCTGGATCAGGCGGTTTAGCGCCTGTTGGATCAGGAATTCGCTCTCGGTATCCAGCGCCGAGGTCGCCTCGTCGAGGATCAGAAGCTTCGGGTTATTCAGGATCGCTCTCGCGATCGCTATTCTCTGGCGCTCACCGCCGGAAAGATTGTATCCATGCTCGCCGACGTAGGTGTTATAACCGTCCGGCGTCTTGCAGATAAAGTCATGGGCATTGGCCGCCTTCGCCGCCTGGATCACCTCCGCCAGGGTCGCCGTCGGCTTCGCGAAGCGAATGTTGTCGAGGATCGTTCCGGAGAACAGGAAGGTCTCCTGCAGCACCACGCCGATCTGGGAATGAAGGCACTCCACCTTCACGTCCCTCAGGTCCACGTCATCCAGAATGATCTGGCCCTGATCGGGATCATACAGTCTCATGATCAGGTTGATCATCGTGGATTTTCCGGTGCCGGAAGCGCCCACGAGACCGATCATCTCGCCTGGCTGCACTTCGAAATTGATGTCCTCCAGCACGGGCTCATAGCTATTATAGCCAAAGGACACCTTATCGAACTTGAAGTGGCCGCGGATGGCGATCTCTTTGCTGCCGTCGCGATCCTTGATCTTCGGCTCCTCGTCCAGCACGTCATAAATGCGGTTTAGGCTTGTCACCATCTGCATGACCATTCTCGGCAGGTGCGTCATCCATCCCAGCGGGCCAAAGAGGTATCCGCTGTAGGTCATGAACTGCACCAGCTGGCCCATGGTCATCTTTCCGTCAAGGACGTTGTTTCCTCCGATCAGCACGGCCACATAGGTGCCGCAACCCAGAAGGAAGGTCAGGATGGGGAAGAACACGGCCCAGAAGGTCTCGTTTCTCGACTGCGTCTTTGCATAGTCTCTCGCCTGCTTGGAAAAGCGTTCCGCTTCGCGGTCCTCCGTTCCGAAGGTCTTCACGATCCTCATGCCGGAAATAATGTCCTGAATGTTGTTGGAAAGCTCATCCGACTTCATCCACTGGCGATGAAAGATCGTGTGAATGTGATGCCAGAAAATCCTCATCAGCGTGAACACAACGATCACGAACATAAGTGACAGTCCCGTCATAACGGGGCTGATCGTCAGCATGACCACGAGGGACACGATCATGGTAAGGAGCGTCGAAAACATGTATCCGAACACTTCCTCAAAGAATTCACGGATGCGCCCCGTATCGCGCGACACCCTGTTCATCAGTTCGCCGGGCTTTCTCTTGTTGATAAAGGATAGCGACAGCACCTGGATCTTGCGGTAGAGCTTTTCGCGAAGCGACATGGACAGCTCCGACCCGAGCTTAATGCAGGCCAGGTTCTTCCATACCTCCAGAAGGATCGCACCGATCAGGAAGGCAAAGGAAATGCCCACGAAGATCCCTAAATCCGTCCAGGTTCCCTTTCCCGTGGAGAGCGCGTTATCAATGAACCAGCGCTGCACCATGGGAAGGCCCATGTTCATTCCGGAGATCACAAGCATCGACAAGCTGATGAGGAGAAGCTTTCCGACAAAGCCTCCGCACAGGCTCATAAATTTCTTTGCAATGTCCATCTTGCCTTCGCAATAGGGACAGGTACTGGTGCCCGGCAGGGCACGGCCACATTTCTCACAGTAGGTCTCATATTCGGAGCTGGTGATCTGCTCTGCATGATCCGCATCGCCATTCTCCTTCAGCGAGCGAACGATCGCCTGCGCGCCGCGCACTGCATAGGAAGCACGCACGATCTGACGCATGGAAACTCTTGCGACACATGTGTCATTTTCATTTCGGTCGGTCACGGTAATGATACCGCAGCCTACCTGATGCTCGCATTTGATCTTCTCGCAATCCTTTAGCTCCGTCTGATAGGTCACCTGGTCGCCCTTTAAGACCACCAGCCTTTTATTTGTCGCGGCAAGGAACACGTCCTTTTCATACCGCTCCCTTACGCCTCCCTCGGATCCGCTCTCCGCCGCCGCAAGGCCGCCGCGCGTCTGCATTTCGCCAGCGCGGCGCACTTCATAGGCCAGATCCGCAGGGACACAATAGATCAATCTTTCGCCAGCCGAAAGCGCGAGCGCCTCCAGCTGACTTCCCGTTAAGGAAAATAATAATTTCATGATAAATCACCTCTAGTAAACAGCTCAAGCAGGGACTCGTTCTTCTCAGCTTAGATAAACAAGTCCAGTTTCTTCTTTTCTTGGATTCCCAGCGCATAAAAGTCCGGGATTTCATAACGGTTGCCGTCAATGTCCTTGACAAGCAGTCTGGAGTCACTTAAGGACACCACGACGTCGCCGCTCATGTGCGTCGTGAAGCGGCATACGCCGAAGCTCGTCTCCACGTACCAATAGGCGTAGCCGTATTCTTCCTTGATCTCCATGATCTTCTTGATCACTGGCATGAAATAGCGCAGTCTGATCTGCTCACGGATCATTTCCTGCTGATCCTTGGGAAGCTGCTTCAAGTCTTCCACCATGCCGATCTCCTTTGCCTTCTCGTCCGCCTCGCGGATGGAGATATACTCCTCGGGATTCGTCAGCGGAAAGGTTAGGTAAACGCCAACCCTCTTATACTCCTTCTCTCCGAACTTCAGGGACACAAACCCTCCCTCCGTCCTCGCAAAGGTCGCGTTCTCCTTCGTCAGAAACCGCATCTCCAGCAGCTCCTCCGACTCCTTCTTCAGCGCCTCCTCATCAAACTCCTCATTAATATCTAAATCTAGCAAATCCATCTCTTCACTCATCATTCATTCCTCTTGTCTTTCTCTTAACTCTCTTTCTTATCTCCAGGCCAGCCCCCGAGTCCTTATGTGATCTACTCTAATCCCCTCATCGCGAGTGCCTTCGTCTGCAGCTCATTGAGCTTATAGTAGGTCCCTTTCTTGGCCATCAGTTCCTCATGGGTTCCGGACTCCGTCAGCTTCCCTTCATCCAGCACGATCAGATGCGTCGCGTTGCGAAGCGTCGACAGTCTGTGCGCGATGGAGATCACGGTCCTGCCCTTCTCCAGACGCTCTAACGACTTCTGGATTGCCAACTCCGTCTCCGTATCCACGGCCGAGGTCGCCTCGTCCAGGATCAAAATCTTCGGATCCGCAAGGATCGCCCTCGCGATCGAAATTCTCTGCTTCTCACCGCCGGACAGTGACCTTCCGGAAGATCCGAGAATGGTATCATACCCTTCCGGCATCTTGCAGATAAAGTCATGCGCGCTCGCCTGCATGGCGGCGGAAATGATCTCTTGCCTCGTGGCATCTGGCCGCGCATAGGCAATGTTCTCCGCCACCGTGCCCATGAAAATGTAGGTCTCCTGGCTCACCATGGCCACATTCTTTCGAAGCTCGCGGAAGCCGTACTGCTTTACGTTGACGCCATCTACCAAGACCTCGCCTTCCTCCGTGTCATACAGCCTCGAGATCAGGTTCACCAGCGTGGATTTTCCCGCGCCGGACCTTCCCACGATGCCGAACACCTCGCCGGCGTTCACGTGGAAGCTGATATCCTTCAGGATCGGCTTATGCGGCTCATATCCGAAGGTCACATTCTTCAGCTCGATCTCGCCCTTGAGTTCGCTCGGCCTGTAAGGATCGCGCACCTCGCGCACCTCCGGCACTGCGTCAATGATCTCAAAGAGTCTCTGCCCGCAGTTCATGCAGTTGGTATACCAGCGAATGATGTGCGACATGAATTCCAAGGGTCCCTTCATCTGTCCCACGTAACCAGAGAAGGTCAAAAGGAGACCAAGCGAAATGTTCTGCGTTCCAAAGAAACCGCCACTTGTCTTTCCCTGCGCCGCCGCCATAAACCCGCTGATCATCAGCGCGCCGCCCACGGCCCAAACCAGGAAGGAAATCGTATCCTCCACGGAATAGTACAGGGCAAAGAACTTATTGTCATAACGCGCCAGGTCGATCTCAGAATTCTGTACTCTCTTGTTGTTCTTGCCAAAGCGTCCGATCTCCTGATGCTCGCGGCCGAAAGCCTTTACCACTCTCGCGCCCGTCAGGTTCTCGTTGATCTGGCTGTTCATGCGCCTGTTCGCACGGTGGCGCTTCCCGTAATAATGCCATAGATGCGGCAGCATGTTGTAGCTCATGACAACGAGCACCGGCATTAAGATCACGCATGCCACTGCAAGGATGGGACAAAGGATAAACATCACCACCGTGGTCACGATCAGCGTCAGCACGTTGATGAAAAAGTACGGGATGCCGTCGATAAAGAACGAGGAGATCTGCTCCGCGTCATCACATACCCTGGTCATCAGGCCGCCCGTCTGGCGTCTGGTAAAGAAGCTGATGGAGAGTCTCCCCATGGCCGTAAAGGTCTGGCTCTTGATCGTTCCAACCACGTGCGGCGCCACGTTCGCCGTCATCGCACCTTGCAAAATGCCAAAGAATTGGCCGATGATCTTCGCCACGATCATGGCGATCACGACCATCACAAGCGCCGTTCCAAACCGCCCCGCGGGAAGATTCAAAAACTCCAAAAACTCCGGATCCTTCGAAAGCACCTTGTCATAAAGGATCGTACCGCTTAAGTACGGCCACGCAAGATTTAATCCCACGTTGCCCAGGTAACATAATACCATGATCGAAAGCTGGAGCTTGTAGGGCTTAAAATACCCCATGATCCGAAGGAGCACCGAGCGCTTGTCGAGGCACTTCGGGCAAACCTTTCTCTCCTGGTCCGGGTAAAGCATGCCACACTTCGGGCAAACCTCCTTACCCTTCTCCACGTCAAGGTCTTCCTCCTTGATCTCTTCCTTGTCTTTAATCTTCTTATGCAGGTCTGCCAATTTATGGAAATAGCCCTGCTTCGTGTTGGAGAACTGGCACAGAAACCGTTCCGCGCCCTCGATCTCTCCCATCAGAACTCCCGTGCTGATCTGACGCAGCACCGTCAGCTCCTCCACCTTTTCCAGCGGATAGATCGTCAGGGCAGGCTTGCCCTCGAGCGTGACGTCCTTATGCAGGCCGCCATAGCCCCCAAGACGAAACTCTTCCTTCTCGCGATAGGGATATGCCGCAACGAGGAGCTTTTCCTTCGTCAGCGCCACCACCGTGTCCGCGAACCTGTACTCAATGTCGAAATCCGCCATGGCACCAAAGAGGATCTCCTCCTTAGGCACCCCATATTCTTTTGCAACTTCATAAAAACTTTCCGGTAATTTCATTTTGTCTCACTTCACTTTCTCATGTGTCATTGGGGACGGTTCTTTTTGACACATTTTTCAGGCTAGAATCCTATCTTTCGAATTACCTCCACTAGATTTCTTCCGTAATTCTCCGTCCCAAGACAGTTCGGATGCAGGTTATCTAAATAGTATTCCTTCAGATGGGGCACCAGCGTGAACCCATCCACAACAGTAACGTTTTCATAGCTTCCCGCGATCTTTTTTATATTCTCGCAGAAATCCACAAATTTCTCATATCCTTCCGGCTGATCGCCGCGCCAGATCGGCGAGATGCAAAGGATCGGGATCTCATTCCCATAAATCCCGGTCAGAGTCTCATAATACTCCTCCACGGCCGTCATGGTCTCGTCCCCGTATTGATTGGTTCCGAGCGCCACGATGATCTTGTCGGGCTGATACCCGTCCATCTTCATCAAAGACTTCTTGTCATAAACATATCCGCCGATCCCCTGATTGATAGTGTCATAATTCAGCAATCGGTTAGCTACTGAGACATAAGTTTGCCCGGAGCGCAGGGGACCAAAGCCCTGCGTGATCGAATCGCCAAGCCAAAGCACCTTTTCGTTCTTTGCGGGTCTTTCCGCAGGTGCGTTGATCTCGAAATTGCGCACGAGCACCGTGGCGTCCGCGGGCAGATAGATCACGACGTTCTTCTTCCCCTCAGGAAGCTCCCACTCGATCTTGCCCTCCTTCGGAAGCTTCCATCCAGGGAATCCCTTCGAGAAATCAGGCTCTGGCATTCCTTCTTTCATATAATCCATCACATACTTGATCTTCGAAATCTGTCCGTCCACCTGTAATTCAAAGGAATCCGGCGAGCCCAGCCAGATGATCTTGAACTCGAAGGAAACCTTCGTCGCCTCCGTGTTCATCTCGATGGTTTTCGCAGTGGACGCCATGCACCTGTCATACCAAAAATCGAATGCATCCTTAAAGTAATCCATCTGCGCCTGCGTATACTGGAATGCCTGCAGATAGCCATCCTCCGTCTCCTCAAAACTGTATGCACCAAAATAAAACTTCTTTAATTCTTCGTTCGTCATGATCGTTTTCCTTATCCTTCCAGTGTTTTCAGCCAATTCGTGGCCCTCTCAGGCCATCCCTCCATACTCATGCCGATGCCATCAGCGAATCCGTGCCAGCCATTTTCCCCCAGCTCAAACTGATAGGGAATCTTCGCAGCTTCCAGCGCTTTTGCAAGCATCTTGGAATGTTCCGGGTTGCATACGTTGTCTCCGTCCATGGTCACAATATAGGTAGGCGGAAATCCCTCCACGTGCTCCGGGATCTCAAAGCAACTGTTGCAAGCCTCCTCCATGGAACATCCAACCGTTTCCAAGGCGCATTCCTCCATTTCCTGCTCGTCATCCCAATCCACGCAGTCTCTGAGCAAACGATAAGACGTCATGGAATAAATGGGAAAGCAACCGCTGGGCTTTGCAACGTTATAAGCACGATACCCTTTTTCCGAATTCCAAAGACAAACCAGATATCCGCCGGAGGAAAAGCCGCAAGTGATATATTTCTGCGGATCCACGTGAAATTCCTCTTTTTTCGCCGCGATGATCTCAAAGGCTCTTGCGAAATCCTCCATGGCAACCAAGGCGTTTTCGTCTATGTCTACCTGATAGGTCAGGATCACCACGTTGTATCCGAGCTCATTAAACGTACGGGCAACCGGCCAGCCCTCCGTCAAATTCCACACATTGACGAGTCCGCCGCCGGGTACCAAAAAGAGATATGGCCTGTCCTTTGCCATAATGTCATCCGACGGGAAAAACACGATATGCGCGCTCTCCTTCTCCGGATTTCCCTCGCACTCGCTCGGGTCATACAGCTTAAAGCAATACTCCCCCTTCGACGCCACTGCCAGTAATTTTTGGAATCCTCTTTCCAGATTCCTCCAGCCCATTTTGTCCGCGATCTCCTGAAGCGTCCATGTATAATACTCCTCCTTGGACAGGTCCATCTTACGGATCGCATCCTTTGCTACTGCTGAGAGTATCGGATTCTCCAACAGCTCTTTCAATGTCTTATCTTTTAAATCTTCATATGTCATCATCACATTCTCCTTCCACACCTCATATGCTATGTATTCATGCGAGAACTCATATCCAAGCTTCTCAGCAAGGTGCACGGAATTCAGGTTCTGGGCATCCCAGCTGGGGTACAGCCCTTCCTCCAAACAATTCAGGATTAGCGCGCTACAACAGATCGTCGCCAGGCCCTTACGCCTTTCCTCTTGGACCGTATCCACTTCAATTTCAATCCCTTCGTGATACCGCGTATAAGAGGAAGCACCCGAAACAATCCTTCCGTTCTTTAAGATGACTACTCCGCGTCCCCATTCCAGATACCTCTCCTTGCTCTCAAAGGATGAGACAAAGTCTTTGGTCACGGGATCCTGCATACAGAGGTCATACATGTCTCCATCAATTGTTTTCATCTCATATCCGAAGATGCCAAACTCTTTGGAAAAGCGCGCCCTTTGATCCAGCAGGTACCTAACATTAAACTGCGTATCCTTCTTGACCGCATATCTTGTGACCTTTTTGGAATCTGGAAAGCACTCCTCGATCACCGCCGCCCATGCTTCATTTTGCGGCACCATGATGATAAACCCCTCCGGCTTTTCCGCAACCAGTTCCTTATCCGGCTCTCCAGCATAAAATGCAAAGCAGCCCACGAATGCCATGGCTGACTTCGGGTGTTCCAGATCCTTCACATACACCTTTCCCATCACCTTCTGCAGGCAGGAGTAGATAAGCGTCTCCTCCCAGCCCTCAAAAAGCTTTTTCACTTGATCCGTATCTTCTAAAACATAAATCATTTTTTCCCTCACGTGAGTCAATGGGGACGGTTCTCCTTGACACACTTCTTACTATAACTGTTTGAATAAATCCTTCTTCTTTAGTCCATTCTTCTTTGCATCCAAGGGCCAACTGGCATTCGCGCAGAAAATGTACATCTTGCGAGAAAACTTGAAAGGATCCGCATAAATATCCTCGATTGCCTGTCCCTCGTTGATGGCGGCTGCGATCCTCTTCGTGCCCTCCGCCATGTTCTTCGAAGGCCCCTTATCAATGTTTTCCGAGCGCATCATCATCTTCAGCATCTCACCCGCTCCAATTGCCAATCCGCCACAGTACTCCGAACCGCAAGCTTCGCACCATGTCTTCACAATGCTCAGCAGATGACAAATCTGCTTGCTTTCGTACAGGCCCATGTTTGCGACAACGTAAATCTTCTTTCCTGCCGCCTTGCCGCTCTTTTCCAGCAGTTCCATGATGCGAAGGGGCGCAGAAGGCACGCCGTCCACATAGAGCGGCATTCCCAGCACGATCTTCTCAGCTGATAACAGTAGCTCCACAAGCTTTTCCGGATGGGCGAGATAAGAAGAAAGATTTACGATCTCCGCTTCCGTCTCCAACAAAGGAAGAATTCTTTTCATGAATTTCTTCGAATTTGCATTGTCTGCCCTGAGACTGCAGTTTAGCATTACTAAGCGCCCTGCTTCCATGGTCTCGCTTACCTCCTGCGTGCCCACCTGCGCCATCGTTTCAAGCTCCTCGAAGGTGATGCTCTTTATCTTCGCATGGAAATTTCTGCAGGCTGCTTCCACGTATCCGCGCGCCTTCGCCCGCTCCTCCTCCGTCAGCCCCGCGCCCCTGAAAATAAAGGACATGGGCTTATCCTCAGGATATCTTTTTTTGTGATGCATCTCACCCTCATAGACTTCAAAATAGGGTGACACCCATCCAATGCTCCTGTCGAATATATTTTTTACAAAGCTGCTAAGTCCGCCATAGGTATATTTGCTGATCACAAGCACCTCATCCGCATGATGGATCAGCGCGCCCATCTGATCATAACCGTCCTTGATCACGCACTCTCCCGGGGACTTTACCCAACATCCAAAGCACCCAATGCAGGGCTTGATTGTGCCATTGTCAGAGATCACCTTCCACCCTTCGTATTTAGATGCAACCTTACTCCATTCCTCTTCCGACAGATCATGGATTACTAAGTTCATTGCTTCCTCCTTGCATCAATAGATCTTTATCTATTTTGTTCCAAAATGATTTTAGCATTTTCTGCCGCAGAAACCTTGCCATTATCTACACATAAATCATAGCCATCCTTGGGCCATAGATACTGTAACGATGCCTCCGCAGATCCAGGGCATCTGTCGCCTCGCTCCTTTTCCCTCTGTCGCAAAATATCAACGTCGCAGATAACTTTTACTGTCAATACATTTGCTTCCTTTGCGGCATCGAGAAACGCATCAAAAATCCTCTCGCTCGTGATCGCATGATCCATTATGACAATCTTCCCGGCCCTAACCGCCTCTTTGAGATCGCGGCACATAGCCGGCATGATCTCATATATGTCATCCTCATAAATCGTTTCCTTCGGATCCGTAACCATATAATCGTCAATGGAAATAATGACGGATTCCAGATTGCTTTCTCCAAGCCTTTTTTGCAATTCCTTAGAGAGCGTCGATTTTCCGGCAGAGGAGGGTCCATTTAATAATATCACGTTATGCATTGCTTATTTCACCCTTTGCCAATTCATTTTGCTCTATTCTACTGAGGCATTTTCTGGTTCAGTTCATCCAGCAAATACATCGTCTTAAATGCTTTATCACAGTGCTTGCACTGCCAGTCGCAGTCATCCTTCTTTGCCTTCTTATGCAGGAGTTCCAACGGTTCTCCGCACATGGGGCAACTTGCTTTTTCTTCCTTCCAAAGCTTTTTTAAGAATGCCAGAACCTCATTTCTGGAATTCATATTCAGCTCCTTTAACATAACTCTTTCCATATTTTCTCCACTTTCTACGCGTCATGTGTGTTTCCCAAAATCAATCTCCATGTCCCTTTTAGATCACTCCACGTTCTCTTTCACGTCCCTTTTAGATCACTCCACGTTCTCTTTCACGTCCCATAGCTTAATCCTCTTTTTCTTTACACAGTTCCATATATGCGAATCTGTCCGGGTCTTCTCCCATTTCGATCACGTGCTTTGGCATTTCTTTTCGGACAAATCCCAGTCTTTCATATAGGGCTATCGCTTTCCCGTTTTCAGGATGAGGATCCACCCACAGCGTTTCCGCACCATTCTTAAAAGCCTCTTTTATGGCATGGGTTAACGCTTTGGTTGCAATGCCGCGTCCCCTGGCAAACTGAAACAATTTTATGTCCATCGCCGCAGAGCGAGTCGTTTCATCTATCCCATATGCCGTCTCGCCACAATACTTTCCATCTTCAAATATGGAATAGTGGTTGCTCTTAGGTCTTGCAAGAATGGATCGATCCAACCATTCCCTCACGCCCTCTTCCGTTTCCTGCAATCCTCCGGGCCAGATATACTTCATGACGTCCGCATCCGCCCAAAGTCCTTGTATGTTCTTGACGTCATCATACGTTGATTCTCTGATTGTTATCATTTTTCCTCCCAAGCATGGGCATGTTCGCGTCACGAGTCATATGATTTTATTTCATCGCACGCTCAAAGTAACCGAAATTACGCTCATCCCTCGGCGAGCAATATATCGCGAATTCAATCGTCTCAAAAGTGTGCAAATAATCCGCTATAACATTCTTGGCTGCCGTCGCCACCGCCTGCGGGTCATTTTGAAATGCGCCGCATCCAAAGGCGCCAAGGATCACGACCTCTTCGCCTGCTGCCACTGCGATATCCAAGATCCTGCGCAGTCTTTTCTCGTGTATTGCCAACTGTTCCTCGCTCGAAAGCGTGACGGAAGATTGCCCGTCGCCGGAATTCATTTGATTGCTGGGACGCTCGCGCAGATTCGGCGCCGCGCAGGTGATCACGGAAACCTCGTACCAATCCTTCTCTGGCATGATCTGAGGGATCGCTTCATCTGTTTTGATCACAGTCACGCAAGGCGTATAAATGCAGTCATCATTATGAATGGGATCCTGCGCTGCCCTGTGCGGGCCGTAAAACGCTTCCCAAGGCTCGCTAGTATTGAGGCAGAAATATAGGGTAGAACATCTGCAAAGACATTCTTCCTGCGCATTCGAACCCTTTGTCACCCCGCCGCCCGGATTGGTGGCAGAGGCAAAATTATGAACGCAGACCTTTTTCCCCTGATATGCACTTGCCGCCTCAAAGGATCTTTTCTTCGATACCACAACCTCCGCAGCCTTATGATAACGATTCTTTTCCAAAGCCTTTCCTAAAAAAGCCTCTTCAACGCTATCCCCTTCCAAAATCAGTTTCTGCTCCGCAACCGACCTTGCAATTCCCTCTTTTAATCTTTGATTTGTTTTACACCAGTGTTCCGTATCCTGAAACACGGCCAAATTTTCTTCCCTTCCCATAATGTCTCCTTTTCGGCAAACTCCTATTGCTCGATTCCTTCCACTTCCCCCTTCGCGAACAAATTGTCCTTCCCCATCCCGCAGACATATGGGTTGCTGTCGTAGGTATGACAAAACTCCAAAAAGTCTTCTCTCTGCTTGGGATCATTCATGATCTTCACCAGAATTTCATTGGGGATGGTTCTCGCAAAGGCTCCTGGACCTGCCAGAGAAATGTTCTTTACGCCATTCTTCTGTAAGATCTCTTCGAGCTCCTTGGGCATGAAATGATAGGTGATGCACCAGGGCGTCTCCCCTTGTTCATAAGCCCTTTTCGTCTCTTCCACGTCGCCCATCAAGCCAGTCTCATACGCATTCTGCAGCCCGCTCTTTTGGAAAGCAAATCCGTCGATCATTTGCTCCCTGCTGCTCAGGCACCACTGTACCCAAGGATCCTTGCTCTCCTGATCCAAAATAAACTGATTCTTCTGGATGGGATTTGCCAGGTACGGGAGCGATCCGAGTCTGCTCGACACGCTGATCATAATGCGCTTTTTCGCAATTCTGACAAGCTCGCTGATGACCTTTTCCTGATTCGGATAGGTGTAAGAGATCGGCGCGTCAAAGGACATGACCAGATCAAAGGATGCATCCGCATATGCGGACAGATCCTCCAGTGCCCCTTTCACAAAGGTGATCCGGTCGCTGACTCCTTCGCGCTCGGCGATCTCCCGCGCCTTGTCGATCATCGGCTGGGAGATGTCAAAGTGCGTCACGTGAACTCCCTGCTTCGCAAGCAGGATCGAAAACCTTCCGCATCCCGCGCCGCCGTCAAAGGCCGTCTCAATGCCGTCCAGCGAGCTCAATAATTCCCTCTCGATATGTGCCTTCTGCACAATGTCGTCTATAAATGTTTGTTCCCGTTCGGCTTCCCTCTCTCCCTTGTCCGGAAGATTCCACATCCGCTCCGAGATTTTTCTACTGTAGTCCACCCTTCGCTCCTTTTATGAATATATTGTCTCTGCCACTTCTTTTTCTTCCATCGACTTTACGATCTCGGTCACTTCCTGCTCCACGGTCTTTCCCGTATTGTCATAAAGATGTCCCTGATTCTCAGGAAGGTGATCCAATTTGTTTTTCAGGAACAACGCCCGCTCCACCATTTCCACGTCGCCGCGCTCCTCAATGCGCTTTGTGATCTCTTCCTCCGACGCCGTGAGCACGACATAATAGAGCTTCGCATCATACTTCTTCGCCAAGCTTTTTAGCAGCGGCAGTTCGTCCTCCACAACATAATCGATCAGCACGTCCATCCCGCGCGCGAGCACCTTGCCCGCCACGTCGATGATGCATTCCCAGTTGAACTTCAGGATCTCCAGCCATTCGAGCTGGTTCGTCGCCTGTCCATCTTCCCAAAAAGCGCCTTCCTCATAGGCCCTCGTGACAAAGCCCTGATGAAAATCATCACCGTGGATCACGTAAACCTGTCTGCGCTTTTCCACCTTCACCATATGCTTGGCCAGTGCATCCGCGAGCGTTGACTTCCCGCATCCGCACGGCCCCGAAATAAAATAGATATTCGCCACTTTCGTTTCTCCTATTTCCCTGCCCTTCCGACCAATTTCAATCAGGTCCGGCCAGTTCCAGTCCCCCTTACAGCTCCTTCGACAGGAACAGCAGGAGATCATCATCATTCACGCAGGGCGCGTACTGATCCAGCTGCTTTCCCTGATACCACACGCCGCTACCGTCCGGAATATACCCGCGCTTCACGTAGATCCTCTGCGCCGCGCCATAACCGGAATGCACGCCCACTGCCAGGAACACGTGATCCGCATACTTTGCCGCCTCTGCCTCAACCACGTCAAGGATCTTATTTCCGATCCCCTTCTTATGCAGGTGGAAGAAGACGCAAAAATCAACGATCTCCGGCCAACCCTTGCCCGCCAGCGGACCTTCCGACGGATGCAGGACAAGAGTGCAGATCCCTGCCACCTTGCCTTCATACTCCGGAATAAACATGATGCGCTCTCCCGCCTCCTGCTCCTTATAATAATTCTCATAGGTCTCCAGCTGCGGATGCCAGTTGTAGGACAGATAAGTGTCATAAAAAACCTTCGCGTCCGCCGGTACCATACTGCGTACCTTCAGTGTACCATCGTCATAATATACTTTCGTTTCCATCCATTTTTCCTCTTCTTAAATTCTAACTTGCCTAAAACTCCTTTACCAGGCCGACGCGCAGCTGCTCAAGCCGCTCGCCAAGCGCCTTCTCCAAAATTCCGTAGGCACGCCCCTTCGTGCAATGCCCCGTGCATACATATTCAATGCCCGTCTCCGCGATGCTTTTCGCGACGGCCTCCACCTCTTCGTCGCTCTTGTTGAAAAGGTGCAGACCCCCAATATAGCCGTAAATCTTCTTATCCGGGAAGGTGCTTCTGACCTCATTCATGATATTTACGGCGCCGCCGTGCGAACAGCTATTTAAGATCACAAGGCCCTTTTCCGTCTCCACTACAAGGCTCTGCTCATGCGAGAAGTTCTCTGGCTTAAAGGAGAACATACCCGTCTTTTGGTACATTCTCTCGCGCTTTCCGATCTGCTCGAGATTGGGCGTCTTATGCGGGATCAGCCACACGCCTTCCGTCAGCTGATAATCTCCGGATACATATTGGATGCGCTCCGCGTAGTCTCTGGTAACGTGCTTCGGCAGGCCAATATACTTCATGAAAAATCCCAGCTTTTTATAGCAATTCTCGCCAGTCTTTTCCTGCAGATAAAACTTCGCCTTTTGATTCTCCTGAAAGAATCTCGGCATCCCGTTACCGTGATCATAATGGGCATGGCTAAGCACGCCATAATCCACTTCCGAAAGATCAATGCCAAGCTTTTTCGCGTTCTCGGCAAAAAGCTCCGAGGAACCAGCGTCCAAAAGAATCTTCTTCTCTCCATATTCCACAAGGATGCAAAGGCCCCACTCGCCCGCAAGCTCTTCATTTCCGGTATTGTCCACGATCACGGTCAATTTTGTATTCATCTGTTTCCTCCTTCCGATGGCTAATATCTCGTTATTCTCCCGTTTTAACCAAAATACTTGCGAACGATCTGCTCCGCGCACTCCTCGGCCGTGGAAACACTGGTGTCCACGCGAAGGCTGTACGCGATATCCTTGCTCATCAGCTCCGCCTGCTCCTCGGACTGACTCTCAAAGCGATCGCCGCGTTCAATGTTTCTCTGCCTGCAAATATCCAGCGGGCAATACACCTCCACGATGTCCAGCGGACTGTCCTTCATGATCTCCATGAGCTGCTGATAGTGGGGCCTAATCTCCTCACGCTCCACTAAGATCCCGTCGATCAGCACGTTCTTTCCCATGTCGGAATATAACTTCGCCGTGTGATACATCATGAGGATCACCTCGGAAAGATACTTCCAATAATCCTCTTCCAAATATTGCTCGCCAACCATCTCCTGAAACAGATCATTCGCCACCACGTAGAAAAACACGTCCCTGCGCGCCTGCAGCGCCTCTACGATCGTCGTCTTCCCCGAAGAGGTGACGCCATTCAAAAATAGAATCTTGCCCTTTTTCACTTTCTGCCTCCATTACGATTCCTTTGAAAGGAATAACAACAAATCATCATCGTTTATCCGCCGTTACTTCAGCACGGCCTCCCAATTGTCCCCGTCCACAAGATATTGGAATTCCGTCAGCGCAGGATCTTCGAAGACCTTGAGCAGTTCCTCGAGGTCATCCACGGCGGAAATCTTCGAAATATCGCTACGGTTTACCCACTCCATCTCGCCCTCGTCCGAAGATATGACTTCGCCCGTGAACTGATCCGCCATAAACAGAAGTACAATGTATCTGCCTTCTTCGTAGTTCCCATGCTTCATCGGGAACTGCTTGATCCCAACCATCCTCGGCCCGATCATGGTAAGGCCGGTCTCCTCCTTCATCTCGCGGATCACCGCATCCACAAAGGACTCCCCGCACTCCACGTGCCCGCCGGGAAGCGTATAGCCCTGCCAATCCTTCTTCACGCGATTCTGTAAAAGGATCTTGTCACCATCCTTGATCAGGCATAGCACCGCCAACTCTACTCGTTCACTTCTGTCCATCTGATCAACTCCTCTGCCTCATAAACTCTGTCCTTGGGGACAATTCTCTTTGATCCATATTTGTGTCACTAGACGATTCTCTTTGGTCCATATTTAATTCTTCTTCAGCGAATAAAATCTGGTTAGCTTCTCCGCGTCGTCCGTAATGTCTTGATACATCCGCGTCTCCGTCAGCGTAAACCCAACCTTCTCCACAACCTTCCAAGACGGGATATTGTCCTCACGGATCGTCGCGATCATCTCCGTCTCATCATAGTGCTCCAAGAAATAACCGGCATACGCTTTCGCGGCTTCCGTCGCATATCCCTTGCATCGGTATGCCGCGCCTACGCCAAAGGTGATCCCGACCTTTTCCAGATCCTCATAATAGGAACTGCCGACGGTGCCGACCGTCTTACCCGTCTCTTTTTCTTCCATCACATAGGCGAGATATTCGATCCGCGGATCGTCCTTTTTCTCCAAGTCCTGCGCTTCAACAATCCAGCCTGCCATCCATTCGCCGCAGTCCGGATCAAATCCCACGTCATTCATGCTCCCGTCAGAAGCCATCTCTACAAAAGCTTTTTCATCCGACTGCTCAAGATCTCTGATGATCAGCCTTTCTGTTTCTATTCTCATTCCAAAATCCCTCTCTCATGTCCTTATGAATTCTTCTTCGTTTTGATTCACCGTTATCAAACCAACCTTTTCATACATTCACCGCATAATTTGCCTTCTGCATGGCAAGGAGTTCACTCTGCGTATTCCTTCACAAACGCGTCCACGTCTGCGTACCGCACGGGTTCCATGCCAAGCTTTGCATACTCCTGTTGATACTCCTCGAGCGCATCATCAAAGGTCTTTGCGTTCTTTGCGAGATCACCCGCGTCAAATTCCTCCAATGCGTTGATCTTTGAAATGTTGTTTTCCGCGGCGATGCCGTCAAACAGATACTGCAGGGACGCCAGATTCATGAAGGACGCAAATACGTCCCCGCGCTCCGCCGCCTCCGGCATCTTATTTTTCCAATTGGAATATGCCTCCTCGTAGGTTCCGGCCAGGCTTTCCTTCGTGGGCTCCTCCCTCCTCGCACCATACTCCGTAAAGCGCATCACTGACTTAAACAGCGTCCCCAGATTCAGTCCAAGCTCAATGTAGTTTTTTGCCTGAACGATCCTCATGATATTCTTCTGAAAATCATTTGGGACGTCTCGCCCCTCCAGTTCTTCAAAGGTTCTCTTCACGCCGCGCCGAAAATACGCACCGTTCCAAAGCATCACGGCATCCAGACTAAGCGAGATCATATATGCCGCATAAGCCCGCAGCATTCCGATCGTATCCGTTACCATGGCATGTCCGTAGCACTTACATAGCTCCTCTCGGATCCCTTCGATTGCCTCAAACCTCTTATCAGAGCCAAGGATCTCCCTGACCTGATTTTTCAGGCCCTCCAGCCGCTCCGTCACGCTCTCGTCACGCACGTAAACCACCTCAGAGTCCATGAGCTTGCTCAGGTGCGCATGTCCGCACTTCGCATCGTCCTCCAGATTCTCCCAGGTCGTGCAATAAACGTCATAACCTATCTCCTCGTCATCCAAGATAAACATCTTCGATAACATATATCCCTTCGGATCATTGATTAAGATCAGTAGGTCAAGGTCCGAATGCTCATGCACGTCCCCCGTGCAAACCGACCCGTAAATACCTACCAAATCAAGCACTCCCGGGCATTCCCGCTCTGCCTTTTCCAAAACCGCGTCCACTATTTTCTGATGTACCGCGTTCATGTTTCCTCCCCCTAATCTTGGGTCAACAGGTGAGCCCTTCGGCTCATCCTTCTCTTCGTTCAGGATCGCAGACAAGTCTGCGACATGGACGGTTCTTCTTGACCCATTTTTCAAATACCACAAATCCCTCTTCGGTTCTTACATATTTCTCATATGCCTCCAAAGACGGAAACTCTTTGCGTACCACGATCTGCCCGTCTGCGTATGTCTTAAAGCACTTCGGTACAAATCCATTTTTCAGATAAAACTTCTCAGCCAAGCCTTCCGCAGATCCCACGGAAAGCATGTCATAACCGTACTTTAGCATGCCCTCTTCAAACGCTTTTAGAAGCTCACTGCCAATGCCCTTTCCCCAATATTCATACCGCACGGCAATGCCATCAAGGCAATACTCCTTACGAGGCAGGGCTGCCTCCCTCGGCCATCCAAAGGCTATGCCAACCATCTTCTCCTCCTTTAGCGCCACTAGACAGGTTTCTGGATAGTTTTCCGCTTTCCTTTTTACCGTTTCCAGTTCACTTCCAGGGAGATATTCCTGCAGGATTTGCTCAAATTCTGCCTGATACTTTTCCGTCACGTAGCAAATGCTTATGTCAGATAAAACCATTTTCTCTGCCATGCCAGACGCTGATGACTCGTCCAACGAAACCCAATATCGCAACAGGACGTGTTGTCCCTCAGTTTCGTTATAGACCGTAACCTTGTCCTCAAGCTTTGCGCCAAGCTTTTCAATCACGTGAATGGACCTAACGTTCTCTTCATTTACGGTAAACAATAGCTTTTCCATTCCATAAGATCTCGCGATCTCAATTCCCTGCCTGAGAATCTCACTGCCATAGCCCTTGCCCCACTCAGAGACACACACGGCATAACCTACGCTGCCAATGTCATTCATCACTTTATCCGTGAAGTCTAATCGCAATTGGAATTCCCCGATAAACCTGTCGTCATCCACAGCCCAATAATGGATACTTCTGGCCTGCCCGGTCGCCTCCTCCGTTTCTTTCTGGTCATAAATGGATTTCGTTCTTGCAAACCACCCATCATCCATATAATCTGGATTCATCGGCCGAAAGAAAGTGACTCCATGATCATAGAGTTCTTGGCAATACTCCCTGTATCCTTCAAAGTATTCTTCACTTCTTTTGATGAGTTTTAACATGATTTACCCTCAAAGCTTTGCCTGTCTGTTCTATCGCCTGCCCTCTCGCTGATCCAGAAAGAATCCCAGATTAAAGCGGATCTCATGCCTTTCTATGTCGCGATTCGTATAACAGCATGTATCAAAACCGATGAGCTGAAAGCCCTGCGAGCGATAAAACGCGATGGCCCTGACATTGCAGGACTGGGTCTCGAGAATGATGGCCCTGCGGCCCTGTTCCTTCGCGATCTCTTTCGCCTTGTTCATGAGAGCGGTGCCGATGCCCTGCCTGTGTAATTCATCAGCTACCCAAAGCTCCGTCACCATCAGGCGGTTGCTCCACTCCTCAGGACAAACCTCGATGCATGCCATCAAGATTTTCTTCCCGTCTTCCTCGCGGTACATGCCATAGGCCTCCGCCTTTTCCCAATGATCCTGATAAAGCCCATCCGGGAAATCATATTCCTCCGGTGTGTGCGTCACAGGCGTTTCAAACTTCTTTTTCACCATCTTTGCTTCAAAAGCATCCGCACTCTCCGAGATCTCCAGATCGAAGTATTCCTCCGTCGTATATTTCATCATGATGGGCACGCCCTTCCACTGCTCCTTTGGCAGCGGTAAAATTTTATGTTCCATATCTTCCTCCATAAATACTGTAAAAATCGACAAACTGGAAGTTGCGCGTTTCTACAAGCGGTGCGTGGATGTCGCATAATGCGCGGTGGGAGCTTGCTCACACAAGCGCATTTATGCAGACAGACACATAGCGCGCTAGCGCGTCATGAGCAATGCGGCGTAGCTGCATGCGAATGGGCACCGCAGAAACAAAACCGAAGTTGCCAATATTTTTTCCGATTTCGATACATGCTTTATCAAAAGGCAACTTGTCGCCGCCCCACATCTTGTTTATGTTGCCTTTCCTCTTGATTCTTCCTCAAAAGGCAACCCAGCGCCGCCATGCGCCTTATTTAAGTTGCCTTTCCTCTTGATTCTTCCTCAAAAGGCAACCCAGCGCCA